>NZ_CP110395.1:961079-1281439 GCF_029910215.1 Paraburkholderia sp. D15
GCAGGTCGAGGCAGGCGTGCAGGTGACCGGGACCGTGCAGTTCCCGGTCGCGAAGCTGGTGTCGGAACCGAACGTCGCGGATAACGAAAAGCTCTCGTGGCTGCTGTTCGGTCACGGCACGGATCAGGGCAATAACCTCGGTCAGCAAAGCACCATGACGACGGCGCTCGCGCTGCTCGGTAGCGCAAGCGGCAAGCGGATCGCGCAGACATTCGGGCTCGACGAGTTCTCGGTCGGCCAGAGCGAAGTGGGGCTGACCGATCCGCAGGTGGTGATGGTGTCGAAGGCGATCAACGAATGGCTGGTGCTCGGTTACGAGCAGGGCTTGCAGTCGGCCAGCAACGCGATCAAGGCGACCGTCAACCTGACGCGCTACTGGTCCGTCGCGGCGTTCGGCGGCACGTTCTATGGCGCGACGCTGCTGTACACGCGGCGGTTCGACCGGATCAGATGGTGAGGTGATCGCGGGTCGATGCGGCGTGTGGAGTGAAGCACGGGTACGCGCGCATGAGAGAGGGCATAAAAAAACGGCACGCTTTAAAGCGTGCCGTTTTTTGTTGGTGCTTGCGCTGAGGTTGAGAGCAGAGCGCTACAGATTCATGGCGCCACCGTGCTCTTCACCGCGCGTTTTACTTCACGCGCATGCCCGGTTTCGCGCCGCTGTGCGGTTCAAGAATGTACAGACCCGGTTCGGCTTTCTCATCCGTTGCCGACGCGGCCAGCACCATCCCTTCCGACAGGCCGAACTTCATCTTGCGCGGCGCGAGGTTCGCGACCATCACCGTCAGCTTGCCGATCAACTGCTCCGGCTGATACGCGGACTTGATGCCCGAGAACACGTTGCGGGTCTTTTCCTCGCCGACGTCGAGCGTGAGTTGCAGCAGCTTGTCCGAGCCTTCCACCGCCTTGCAGTCGACGATCTTCGCAATGCGCAGGTCGATCTTCGCGAAGTCGTCGATCGAGATGATGCCGGACGCGTCGTCGCCGTTCGCCGGCGCGGCCGCTTTCGCGGCCTTCGCCTTGTTCTTCGCGTCAGCCGGCGCCGCCGCTTCCGGCGTGGCTTGCAGCGAATCGCGATTGGCGGCGAGCAGCGCCTCGATCTGCTTCGGATCGACGCGCGTCATCAGATGCTTGTACGCGTTGATTGCGCGCGTGGAGCTGAGTGGCACGTTGGCGTCGGCCCACACCAGCGGTTCGATGGCGAGGAACGCCTCGACCGCTTCCGCGAGCTTCGGCAGCACCGGCTTCAACGCCAGCGACAGCAGGCGGAACGCCTCCAGACTCACGCTGCAGGTCTCGTGCAACGCGACCGCGTTCGCCGGGTCTTTCGCCTGGTCCCACGGCTTGGCGCTATCGACGTACGCGTTCACCGCGTCCGCCAGTTCCATGGTCTGACGCAACGCGCGATTGTATTCGCGTGCTTCGTAGTTCGCGGCGATCTGCGGCACGGCGGCGCGCAGCGTGGCCAGCAGCGGATGCTGCATCGCGCTGTCCTGCACCTTGCCGTCGAAACGCTTGATCAGGAAACCGGCCGCGCGGCTCGCGATGTTCACGTACTTGCCGATCAGGTCGCTGTTCACGCGCGCCTGGAAGTCGTCGAGGTTCAGGTCGAGGTCTTCCATCGTGCTGTTCAGCTTGGCCGCGAAGTAGTAGCGCAGCCATTCCGGATTCAGGCCCGTGTCGATCACGCTCTGCGCGGTGATGAAGGTGCCGCGCGACTTCGACATCTTCGCGCCGTCCACGGTCAGGAAGCCGTGCGCGAACACGTTGGTCGGCGTGCGATGACCCGAGAATTCGAGCATGGCCGGCCAGAACAGCGTGTGGAAATACAGAATGTCCTTGCCGATGAAGTGATACTGCTCGGCCTTCGAACCGTGCTTGACCCACGCGTCGAAATCGAGCCCGCGTTTTTGCGCGAGATTCTTGAAGCTCGCGTAGTAGCCGATCGGCGCGTCCAGCCACACGTAGAAGTACTTGCCCGGCGCGCCCGGAATTTCGAAGCCGAAGTACGGCGCGTCGCGCGAGATGTCCCAGTCGGCGAGCTTCGCTTCGCCCGCGTCGCCGAGCCATTCGCGCATCTTGTTGGTCGCTTCCGGCTGCGCCAGACCGCCCACCCACGCGCGCAGGAAATTCTCGCAGCGCGGGTCCGACAGACGGAAGAAGTAGTGCGTCGAGGTCTTGCGCACCGGCGTGGCGCCCGACACGACCGAGTACGGATTGATCAGCTCGGTGGGCAGATAGGTCGAACCGCAGACTTCGCAGCTGTCGCCGTACTGGTCTTTCGCGCCGCATTTCGGGCACTCGCCCTTGATGAAGCGGTCCGGCAGGAACATTTCCTTGACCGGGTCGTACGCCTGTTCGATGTCGCGTGCCTCGATCAGGCCCGCTTCCTTCAGCGCGAGGTAAACGTTTTCACTGAGGACGCGGTTCTCTTCCGAATCCGTCGAATAGTAATTGTCGAAGGAAATGCCGAAGTTATCGAAGTCGCGCTTGTGCTCCTGCCACACGCGGTCGATCAACTGCTTCGGCGTGAGACCTTCCTTCTCCGCGCGCAGCATGATCGGCGTGCCGTGCGTGTCGTCGGCGCCCACGTAATAGACCTCGTGCCCGTGCATTCGCAACGTCCGGACCCAGATGTCCGTCTGGATATATTCGACCAGGTGGCCGATATGGATTTGCCCGTTCGCATACGGAAGGGCCGACGTGACGAGAATCTGGCGACGGCCTGACGGCGCGCCTGCGGAGAGATCGGTTGCGGGTGCTGACATAGGGATGGTGGGAGCCTGCGGTGGGACGAAAGGTTGATTCTAGCAGGGCAGCCGCGCGAGACGGGATAGGCCGGATGGCCAGGGGCAGCGCATGCCGCGTGTTGCCGGACGTGTGCGCCGCATGAAAAGCGGGCGCCCAAAAAAAACCGGGGTTATTAACCCCGGAGCAACAACGACAAGAGGAGAATGGTGACGCGGCGGCTTCGCCAGCCACGTACCGTAAAGACAGACAGCGGATTTTCGGCAGAGTTCGAAATTTTTTTCGGTCCGCGCGAGATTTCGATTGTTCCGCTTTCCGCGTGTTTGACGGTCTGTCACCGGCCGGCAAAAACTTCGCGCCGGCCGGCGCCACTGTCCCCTGAAGTCAGATGCTTATTGCGTAGCGTGCTGAGCCGTGGCGCGCAGATAGATTTCCACGCGACGGTTGGCCGCACGGCCGGCTTCGGTGTTGTTGTCGGCGATCGGCTGATTCTGGCCCATGCCTTGTGCCGACAGGCGTTGCGGCGCGACGCCGCGTTGACCCAGGTAACCCGTCACGCTTTCCGCGCGATTGACCGACAGCGTCTGGTTATAGGCCGGCTGACCCGTGCTGTCCGTATAGCCGACCACTTGCGCGATCAGTTCCGGGTTCTGCTGCATGGTTTGCGTCAGCTGGTCCAGCACCGGCGCGAACGACGGCTTGACCGCGTAGCTGTTGGTGTCGAACGTGACCGAGCTCGGGATGTTCAGCTTGAGCGAGCCGTCCGGCTGTTCGGTGATCTGCGTGCCGGTGCCCTTCGTCGCGCCCGACAGCTTGTTGTGGATGGCCTGCCAGTTGTAGCCGGTGATGCCGCCCACCGCCGCGCCGACGCCCGCGCCGATCGCCGCGCCCTTGCCGCCGCCGAAGATCGCGCCGAGTGCCGCGCCGGTGCCGGCGCCCACGCCCGTACCGACCGCGGTGTTAGTGCCCTGCTGGGTTGCGCAGCCGGCCAGCAGCGAGCCGGCAACGGCGAAAACAGCCAGGCGAGTCATGTTTTTTGCGTTCATTTTCGATTTCCTCTTGAATCAAGCGGGTGAAGCAGCGAGTGGCGGTCAGTCGTTCTGGCCGGCGGTTGTTTCAGCTATTTCAGTAAAGCAGACGGATCGCGAGACGGGAAATTCCGCCGCGCCGACGGTCCCGGCCGACAGTCGAACAGGGTCTTCCGGCAAGGCCAGGCGTCAACCACTACAATGTCGGCTGAAGTACGCGGCGATGCGGCCCCATGAGGTTGCGTCTGCCCGAAGCGTGCCCGGCGAGCATGGTTTTCGCAATGCCGTCTAACAATTTCTTTCAAATTCCGGCGCGTGGCCGAGACTTCGATTCCGCCGCGCCGCAGGTGTTCCCCACGGAGTCTCAATGAGTATCGATCGGGCATTGGTCGACGCCGCTCTCGCGGCCGTCACTGACCCCAACACCGGCCGGCCGTACGCGGCGGCTAAAAACGTCAGGAACGTGGCCGTGGAGCATGACACGGTCAGTCTTCAGGTGGTACTCGGCTATCCGGCCAAACGGCAGTTCGAGGCGATTCGCGCGCAGTTCGCGCAAGCGCTTCAGGCCGTGCCGGGCGTGGCGAACGCACGCGTCGAGGTCTCGCAGGACATCGCCGCGCATACCGTGCAGCGCGGCGTGAAACTCTTGCCGAACGTTAAAAATATCGTCGCCGTGGCGTCGGGCAAGGGCGGCGTCGGCAAGAGCACGACCGCCGTCAATCTCGCGCTCGCGCTGGCGAGCGAGGGCGCGTCGGTCGGCATTCTCGACGCGGACATCTACGGCCCCTCGCTGCCGATGATGCTCGGCATCGAAGGCCGTCCCGAATCGCCCGACGACAAGTCGATGAACCCGATGACCGGTCATGGCCTGCAAGCCAATTCGATCGGCTTTCTGATCGAGCAGGACAACCCGATGGTGTGGCGCGGCCCGATGGCCACGTCAGCGCTGGAACAGCTGCTGCGGCAGACCAACTGGCAGGATCTCGACTACCTGATCGTCGACATGCCGCCGGGCACCGGCGACATCCAGCTCACGCTGTCGCAGCGCGTGCCGGTGACCGGCGCGGTGATCGTCACCACGCCGCAGGACATCGCGCTGCTCGACGCGAAGAAGGGCCTCAAGATGTTCGAGAAGGTCGGCATTCCCATTCTCGGCATCGTCGAGAACATGGGCATGCATATCTGCTCGAATTGCGGCCACGAAGAGCATATCTTCGGCGCCGGCGGCGGCGAGCGGATGGGCAAGGAATACGGCGTCGACGTGCTGGGCAGCCTGCCGCTCGACATCGCGATCCGCGAGCAGGCCGACTCGGGCAAACCGACCGTCGCGGCCGATCCGGACGGGCGCATCGCGGAGATCTACCGGTCGATCGCGCGCAAGGTTGCGGTGCATATCGCCGAGCGCGCGCGGGACATGACTTCGAAGTTTCCGAACATCGTCGTGCAGAACACCTGACTGGCCATCCGGACGAGGCGCTTTGGGGTCGTTTTGGGGTCTATTCGCGGGTGCTCTCGCGGTATCATGTCGGCTTCACAAGTTCGGCTCGGCGGCCGCAGGGGCGGCCGCCAGGCCGGCAAGAGGATCGCATGGGAAAACGAATCGACGGGCACGCGGTACATGCGTTCATCGTCCTGGCCGCGGGCAGCGTACTGCTGTGCGGCTGCAGCACGTTCCTGAGACCACAGGAAAAACGCGCCGACGCGCAACTGGTGCCCACCATCGGCAATCAGGCGCGCGGCCTCGTCACGTTCATCGAGCGTTCGGACGGCGTGCAGGTCACCTACAATCTCGCGGGCTTGCCGCCCAATAGCGACCACGCGTTGCAGGTTCACGAACGCGGCGACTGCAATGCCGCGGACGGCGCGAGCGCCGGCGAAGTGTTCTCGCCGGCCGCCGAGCGCCTGAAGGCAGGTGCGCGGGTGGAAGGCGACCTCGGCAATATCCACGCGGACGCGAACGGCGTGGCCACCGGCTTCATCGTCGCGCCGGATGTGGCGCTGGACGGCATCCGCTCGGTGCTGCAACGCGCGGTGCTGCTGCATCGCGATCCGAGCGATTCGTATGCGTATCCGCCGCACGGCGCGGGGCCCGCGCTCGCTTGCGGCCTGATCCGGCAGTAAGCGGCGCCTCCCGCGCGCCGCTTTGCGTTCCCCATCACGGCAGCCTGCTCGCGATCGCGTAAAATAAGCGCCTTTCGTCGTCCGCGGCCGTTCGCGGCGGCTTCTCGCGGCGCCTGGCACCAGCCGGCGCGCAATCAAGGCGCGAAGCCGGAACGCGAAATCACGGCGCAAAGCAAGAAGTTCACTGTCGCCCGGCACTTCCCGGGTTGTTTTCCGTCACACACCTGTCATTCACGTCGAGCAGCGTTCACCTATGACTATCAAATCCGACAAGTGGATCCGGCGCATGGCCGAGTCGCACAAGATGATCGAGCCGTTCGTGCCCGATCAGGTTCGCGTCTCCGAAGACGGCCGGAAGATTGTCAGCTTCGGCACGTCGAGCTACGGCTACGACATTCGCTGCGCCGACGAATTCAAGATCTTCACCAACATCAACTCGACCATCGTCGATCCGAAGAACTTCGACGAGAAGTCGTTCGTCGATTTCAAGGGCGACGTGTGCATCATCCCGCCGAATTCGTTCGCGCTGGCCCGCACGGTCGAGTACTTCCGCATTCCGCGCAGCGTGCTGACCGTGTGCCTCGGCAAGTCCACGTACGCGCGCTGCGGGATCATCGTCAACGTGACGCCGTTCGAGCCGGAATGGGAAGGGCACGTCACGCTGGAATTCTCGAATACGACACCTTTGCCTGCGAAAATCTACGCGAACGAAGGCGTCGCTCAAGTGCTGTTCTTCGAAAGCGACGAAATTTGTGAGACGTCGTACGCGGATCGCGGCGGCAAATATCAAGGTCAGCACGGCGTCACGTTGCCCAAGACGTGACGCCGGCAGCGTACTGATCCACCAGCTACACCGGGTGACCGCTGCGATTGACAGAATGCAGCGGTCGTTCTTTTTGGAGAATCGCCCATGAAGTTTCGTTTTCCCGTCGTCATCATCGACGAAGATTTTCGCTCCGAGAACATCTCGGGTTCCGGCATCCGGGCTTTGGCCGAAGCAATCGAGAAAGAAGGCGCGGAAGTCCTCGGGTTGACGAGCTACGGCGATCTGACGTCGTTCGCGCAGCAGTCGAGCCGCGCGTCGTGCTTCATCCTGTCGATCGACGACGACGAGTTGCTGCCGTACGTCGAGAACGTGGTGGTGGAAGGCGAGACGCCGGAGCTGGCCGCCGCGATCGTCGCGCTGCGCGCGTTCGTGACCGAAGTGCGCCGCCGCAACGCGGACATTCCGATCTTCCTGTACGGCGAAACGCGCACCTCGCGCCATCTGCCGAACGACATCCTGCGCGAACTGCATGGCTTCATCCACATGTTCGAGGACACGCCGGAGTTCGTCGCGCGCCATATCATCCGCGAAACCAAGGTGTATCTGGATTCGCTCGCGCCGCCGTTCTTCAAGGAGCTGGTGCAGTACGCGGACGAAGGGTCGTACTCGTGGCACTGCCCGGGGCACTCGGGCGGCGTGGCGTTCCTGAAGAGCCCGCTCGGCCAGATGTTCCACCAGTTCTTCGGCGAGAACATGCTGCGCGCGGACGTCTGCAATGCCGTCGACGAACTCGGTCAGCTGCTCGACCACACCGGCCCGGTGGCGGCCTCGGAGCGCAACGCCGCGCGCATTTTCAGCGCGGACCACGTGTTCTTCGTGACCAACGGCACCTCGACCTCGAACAAGATCGTCTGGCACGGCACGGTCGCGCCGGGCGACATCGTGCTGGTGGACCGCAACTGCCACAAGTCGATCCTGCACGCGATCACGATGACTGGCGCGATTCCCGTGTTCCTCACGCCGACGCGCAATAACTTCGGCATCATCGGTCCGATTCCGCGCAGCGAGTTCGAGCCGGAAAACATCCGCAAGAAGATCGAGGCGAATCCGTTCGCGCGCGAAGCGCTGGCGAAGAACCCGAACCTCAAGCCGCGCATTCTGACCATCACGCAGAGCACCTACGACGGCGTGATCTACAACGTCGAGATGATCAAGGAAATGCTCGGCGACTGGCTCGACACGCTGCACTTCGACGAAGCGTGGCTGCCGCATGCCGAGTTCCACGAGTTCTATCAGGACATGCACGCGATCGGCGCGGGCCGTCCGCGCATCGGCGCGCTGGTGTTCGCGACGCACTCCACGCACAAGCTGCTGGCCGGCATTTCGCAGGCGTCGCAGATCGTCGTGCAGGATTCGAAGAACAGCCGCTTCGACAAGCATCGCTTCAACGAGGCGTACCTGATGCACACGTCGACGAGCCCGCAGTACGCGATCATCGCGTCGTGCGACGTGGCCGCCGCGATGATGGAAGCGCCGGGCGGCACCGCGCTGGTCGAGGAATCGATCGCCGAGGCGCTCGACTTCCGCCGCGCGATGAGCAAGGTCGACGCCGAATACGGCGACGACTGGTTCTTCAAGGTGTGGGGCCCGGACCAGTTCGCCGAGGAAGGCATCGGTTCGCGCGAGGACTGGATGCTGCGCCCGAACGACGCGTGGCACGGTTTCGGCCCGCTCGCCGAAGGCTTCAACATGCTGGACCCGATCAAGGCGACCATCGTCACGCCGGGTCTGGACATGGACGGCGGCTTCGGCGAATCCGGCATTCCGGCCGCGATCGTCACGAAGTATCTGGCGGAGCACGGCATCATCGTCGAGAAGACCGGGTTGTACTCGTTCTTCATCATGTTCACGATCGGCATCACGAAGGGCCGCTGGAACTCGATGGTCACCGAACTGCAGCAGTTCAAGGACGACTACGACAACAACCAGCCGCTGTGGCGCGTGCTGCCCGAGTTCGTTTCGCATCATCCGATGTACGAACGCGTCGGCCTGCGCGATCTGTGCGAGCAGATTCACAGCGTGTACCGCGCGAACGACATCGCGCGTCTGACCACCGAGATGTACCTGTCGAGCATGGAGCCGGCGATGAAGCCGTCCGACGCGTTCGCCAAGCTCGCGCACCGCGAGATCGACCGGGTACCGATCGACGAACTCGAAGGCCGCGTCACGTCGATCCTGTTGACGCCGTACCCGCCGGGTATTCCGCTGCTGATTCCGGGCGAACGCTTCAACAAGACCATCGTCAACTATCTGCGTTTCGCGCGCGAGTTCAACGAGCGCTTCCCGGGCTTCCATACGGATATCCACGGGCTGGTCGGCGAAACGGTCAACGGGCGCATCGAGTACTTCGTCGATTGCGTGCGCGTTTGACGATGCGGGGGATCGCGCTTCGGCCGCTCGGGGAGCGCGCGCTGCGCTTGCCGGCGGCGTGTGCGGCGGCGCTCTCGGCTGTGCTGCTGAGCGTGGCGCTTGGCGCGGCGCCATCGCTGGCGCATGCCGAGGTGGCCGCGGCCGATCCGATCGATGCGTCGATGCGCGCGTGTCTGGCGCGCAGCGACATGTCGTCGACGATGGGACAGGTGCAGTGCATGGACAACGCGCGGATCGGCTGGAAGACCGCGCTCGACAATGCGTGGCAGCAGCTTCAGCAGAAGTTGCCGCCCGCGCGCCGCAAGCAGTGGGAAAAGAGCCAGACGAGCTGGCAGGCATCGCGCGATGCCGAGAAGCAACTGCTGGCCGCCGTCTTCGCGACGACGCACGGCACGATGTACGTGCTCGCCGAAGCCGACATGCAGTTACAGCCGGTGCGCGACCGTGCGCTTGTGCTGCGTAGCGCGGTCGCCAATACGGGTAACACGCCGGCCGTGCGGTTGCGGGCCTGTCGCGTGGACGCGCAATGCGAACACGCGATGTTCGATCTGAACCGCTACTACCGTCGCTTGCAGACGAAGATGCCGGCGCGTTCACGGCCGACGCTGGTGCGCGCGCAACGTGCGTGGAATGCGTATCTGAACGCCAGCACGCCGTTGCTCGACGAGCGCGGCCGCATCGACATCATCGGTGCGCGGGTGGCGACGCTCAAGCGTTTGTCGGAGACCGCGGGCAATAGCTGAGCGCCCGGCGCCGGGCGCGCCGGCAATCTGGTCAATCCCGTCGGTTCAATCAATCCAGCGCGTAGCTTTCCGCCTGCGGCGTCGGCTGTTGCAGAGCCGGTTCGCCGAGCAGGTCGCGCGTGGCGTCTTCGATCGTTGCGGACATGGTGTTGAGGGCGAGGTCGTTGTCGTCGGTGCCGAAGGGTTCTTCGATCTGCGACGCGATGGCTTCGTGCGCCATGAACGTGTATGCGACGAACACCGCGAAGACCGGCGTGAAGATGCCGATGCTGTCGACGAGTCCGAACGGCAGCGACGCGCAGAAGAAGTAGACCGTGCGATGGATCATCACCGAGTACGCGAACGGCAGCGGCGTGGAGGCGATGCGCTCGCATCCGCCGATGACATCCGACAGACCATTCAGATTTCGATCGAAGGCGTTCACGGCCATGGGGTCGAGCGTACCTGCGCGCGCCTGGCGTTGAACCCATTCGCCGAGGACGAGCATCAAGGTAGCGGGCTTATAGCGCGACGAAATGACGCGTTCGAAGAGGGCGGGCGGGAGGCGTTTGGCGAGGTCGTCGGCGGGATCGCTTTTGCGGAGTTGATGACGGAGCGCGTGGGGGAGGGCGCTGAGCGCGGCGATGAAGGACTGGACGTCTTCTTTGGGTAGCGGATTGTTGGGGAGGGTGAGGATTTCGCGGGTCAGCGAGCGGGACTCGTTGAGAAGTTGGCCCCAGAGTTTGCGGGCTTCCCACCAGCGGTCGTAGCTGGCGTTATTGCGGAAGCCGAGGAAGACCGCCAGCGCGATGCCGATCAGCGAGAAGGGAGCGGTGGTGTTGAGATTGATCGAGACGGGCAGCAGATGGTCGTGGGCCGCTACCGCGATGATGGAAATGCACAGGATCAGGAAGAGGCGCGGCAGCAGGCGAGGGAGGACGGAGCCTCGCCAGGCCAGTAGCATGCGGAACCAGTGGAGGTGGGGGCGGATGATCATGGTTGGGGCCTTCGGCGGGTTTGGGGGGATTTTAGCGGGTTGGGGTTGGGGTTTTCTTGTGTTGTTAGTGGTCTATTAGTGTTGCCCCTGTGCGGGGCGGCACTCACTTTTCTTTGCCTGCCGCAAAGAAAAGTAAGCAAAAGAAAGCGGCTCACACCGCCAACTCTTAAGCGGAGCCCTCGCACAGCGCTGGTAGTGGCCCATCTGGAATCCGTGCCCTCGCGCACTCCGCGCTCGTGACACAGCACTCATTCATCCCGCCTCGCGCACGCGCTCGGCGGCGCGGTCCGCTTAAAACCCGTGGCTTCGATTGTGTGGTGGGGGCGTCGGCTACGCCCTGGCGAGGCGCCGAAAAACGGAGTGATTAAAATGTCGAGGCAGAACGATGGAGGGCGGCGTTTGATAGTCGCGGGGCGCGCGCAGCGCCGCCGGAAGAATGACTGCTGTGTCACGAGCGCGGAGTGCGCGGGAGCACGGATTCCAGATGGGCCACTACCGTGGCTGTGCGGGGAACCCACTTAAGAATTAGCGGTGTGAGCGGCTTTCTCTTGCCTACGTCTCTTTGCCGCGGCAAAGAGACGTAGGTGCCGCCCCGCACAGGGGCAACGCTAATAGACCAAAAG
This sequence comes from Paraburkholderia sp. D15, assembly GCF_029910215.1. NCBI lineage: Bacteria > Pseudomonadati > Pseudomonadota > Betaproteobacteria > Burkholderiales > Burkholderiaceae > Paraburkholderia > Paraburkholderia sp. D15. The sequence goes on from NZ_CP110395.1 coordinate 972,515, forward strand.
CAAAAACCCAGACCAGAAAAAACCCAGACCAGCAAAAAACCCAAACCAGAAAAAAACCCCAACAATCAATCCCGCGCCGAAGAAGCGGCCCCATGACTCAACCAGTCCAGCACAGCACTAGCATCATCATCCGCCCCAACGCGGGCCTTAGCGACCGCCTCCGCCACATCCTCACTCGGCGCAGCCCGTCGAATCGCCACTCCCACAGCCAGAATATCAATCATCACCAGATGCAGAATCCGCGAAATCATCGACAACTGCGACTCGCGAATTTCAATATGATCGGTCTCCAAAGCAACGGTAGCCCGCTTCGCCAACGGCGTATTGCTCGACGTAATGGCAATCACCTTAGCCCCCGCCTGCATCGCCACATCCAGCACGCGCAGCAACTCCGGCGCGCGCCCGGATTTGGACACCGCAACGATCACATCCCCCTTCCCCAACAATGCGGCCGACGCGGCCTGCATATACAGATCGCCATAAGCGATGGTCGGAATCCCAAACCGGAAGAACTTGTAGTGCGCATCCTGCGCGACGATGTTCGAATTGCCGAGCCCGTAAAACTCGATACGCCGCGCACCGTTCAACAGATCGATCGCGCGCTCGACATGCTCGAAGTTCAGATGCTCGCGCAACTGCAGAATCGCCGACACCGTGTTGTCCAGCACCTTCGCGCCGAAGTCCGTCGCGGTATCGCCCAGATGCACCTGGCTATGACTCACCGGAATCGTCCCGGTCAACCCGGTCGCCAGCTTCAGCTTGAAATCCGATAGCCCCTGGCAACCCAGCGAACGGCAGAAACGGATCACCGTCGGCTGACTCACGTCGGCCTTGCGCGCAATGTCGACGATCGGATCGTTGATGATCGAACGCGGATGATTCAACGCCAGATCGGCCACGCGGCGCTCGGCCGGCGTCAGCGCGTCGCGCATCTGACGGATGCGCTCGAATACGGCAGACGAACTGCCACCCGCGCGATTCGACAACTGCTCGGCGAGAATCGCCGACACGCCGAGAAACGCCGGATACTCGGCGGTAATCACATACGTCGGCACGTTCTGCAGATAGGCCTCGAAGCGGCCCTTCGCCTCGAAACGCCGACGGAACGACGAACGCTCGAAAAACTCGCCCAGCCGCGGCACCACGCCGCCGCCGATATAAATGCCGCCCAGCGCGCCCAGCGTCACCGCGATATTGCCGGCGAAGGTGCCGAGAATGCCGCAGAACACGTCGACGGATTCGGCCGCGAGCGGTTCGCCGTCCAGCGCGCGCTTGACGATCTCGATCGTGTCGACGTTCGCCGCCACGCGCTTCTTGTCGCGGCCCGCGAGCGCCCGGTAAATCACCTCGATGCCGGGGCCGGCGGCGACCCGCTCGAACGATACGTGCGACCACTTCTTGCGCGCGTATTGCAGCACGATGTCTTCGCGTTCGTCGGCCGGCGCGAAGGTCGCGTGACCGCCTTCGCTGCCGAGCGCGATCCAGCGATCGTCGGCGGGAATCAGGCCGGATACGCCCATGCCGGTGCCCGGGCCCAGCAAGCCGATCACGCTGTTCGGCCGGCGCGCACCGCCGCCCACCTGCACACGCTGCGCGTCGGTGAGGCCGGGCAGCGCCATCGCCAGCGCGGTGAAGTCGTTCACGACCAGCAAGGTGTCGAAGCCGAGCGCGCGGCGCGTCGCTTCGATCGAAAAGGTCCAGTCGTGGTTGGTCATGCTCACCTGATCGCCGTCGACCGGGTTCGCAATCGCGATCGCCGCGTGATTCACGCGGCCGATTTTGGTGTCTTTCAGATACCGCTTGATGACCTCGGCCACGCCCGGATATTCCGCGCACGGATAGACCTGCACCGAGCCGATTTCGCCCGGCGAGGTTTCCAGCGCGAAGCGCGCATTCGTGCCGCCGATGTCGGCCAGCAGCCTCGGTCCATCGGCGTGCTGGCCCGCGCCCGGAACAGCCTTAGTTTGCACACCAGTAGACATCGAGTCTCACTCCCTTGTCGTTTGCCAACTGCGAGATGGCATTTTTTTGTAGCGAAGCGGATGCGGCGTTCAGCACATCCATCTTGCGCGGCCCTGCGATCAGCAGAAACAGATGCTTCACTTCCTTCAGCGCGGACATCGACCAGCTCACGCGCGCATGCGGCGCGCTGCCGGGATGCACGGCGACGAAACGGTCGGTGGTGGTAAGCGCGAAATCCCATTCCGGCGCATCGGCGAAAATCGACGCGGTGTGGCCGTCTTCGCCCATGCCGAGAATCGCGACGTCAGGCACCGCGCGAAAGCGCGGATCGGCGTTCAGCGCGGCAACGTGCGCATTCAGGTCTTGCGAGGTATCGGCCAGCGGCCAGAACGTCGCGTCTTTCGCGGCGTTCCGCAACAGCGTGTCGTGCGCCAGCTGCGCATTGCTCGCGCTATCCGTCTCGGGCACCCAGCGATCGTCGACCAGCGTCACCGCGATACGCGGCCAGTCGAAGGCTTGCGTGGACAAGGTCTGCAGGAACGGACGCGGACTGCTGCCGCCGGACACTGCAAGCATGGCCGGGCGCACACCGCTTTGGGATGTGGCCGCCTGAGCGGCGAGCGACGCGTGTAATGCGTCGCCGACCGCTTTCGCCAACGCGTCGGATTGGGCGCGTTGATCGTCGAAAGCGTAAAGCTGGATCACTTCTCCTCCGTGCTGCTTTCTTGTTGGATCAGCGGAATCGTCCGTGCTGCTCTCGCGACGCGATCTCTGCAAGGCCGCGCGGCCCGCAGGCGCCATCGCGATACCGGCGCGATTCCGCTCAGTTCGTCGGTGGGTCTGACAGGCGCGGCGCCGTGTGCTGTCGGGTACGGCGCCGCGCGTTACTTCAATTCTCTTCTTCGAGCCAGCAGGTGCCGTGCTGCGCGAGCATCGCGCTCGCCGCGGCCGGTCCCCAGGTGCCCGATGCGTACGGCTTGGGCGGCTTGAGCGACGCCTTCCACTCGTTCAGGATCGGCTCGACCCAGCGCCATGCGGCCTCCTGCTCGTCGCGCCGCACGAACAGCGCGAGGCGTCCGTTGATCACGTCGAGCAACAGGCGTTGATACGCTTCCATTTGCCCTTCGCGGAAGAACTGGTCGAACGCGAGGTCGAGGTGCACGCTGGCCAGATTCATGCCTTCGCCCGGCTGCTTCGCCAGACAGTAGAGGCGAATCGTTTCGTTCGGCTGCAGGCGGATCACCAGGCGGTTCGCGCCGGCACGCAGCGCGGATGCGCCGAGCGCCGAATGCGGCACCGCACGAAAATTCACCACGATCTCGGCGACGCGATCGGCCAGCCGCTTGCCGGTGCGCAGAAAAAACGGCACGCCGGCCCAGCGCCAGTTCTCGATCTCGACCTTCAGCGCGACGAAGGTCTCGGTGCTGCTCTCCGGCTTCACGCCTGGTTCGGTCGCGTAGGCCGGCACGGCGGTGCCGCGAATCACGCCCGAATGATACTGGCCACGCACGGCGACCTTGCCGATATCGCGCGGATCGATCGGTTTCAAGGCCCGCAGCACGCGCAGTTTTTCGTCGCGCACCGAGTCGGAATCCATGGAATGCGGCGGTTCCATCGCGACGATCGAGAGCAGCTGCAGCAAATGGTTCTGCACCATGTCGCGCAGCGCGCCGGTATTGTCGTAGAAGTCGCCGCGCGCTTCCACGCCGAGTTCTTCCGCGATGGTGATCTGGATGCTCTCGACCCACTCGCGGCGCCACAGCGGCTCGAACAGCGCATTGCCGAAGCGCAGCGCGAGCAGGTTCTGCACCGGTTCCTTGCCGAGGTAGTGGTCGATCCGGTAGATCTGCTCTTCCGCGAAGATTTCGCCGACCGCGTCGTTGATCGCATTCGACGACTTCAGGTCGTAGCCGAGCGGTTTTTCCAGCACGATGCGCGCGTTGTCGTTCAGCCCCACCGACGCGAGCGCGCGGCAGATCGGCACGAACAGCGACGGGCCGGTGGCCAGATAGAACACGCGGATGCCTGGCAGATCCTTGATCGCATCGCGCAACTGCACGAAGTCTTCCGGATTGCCGAGATCGATATTCACGAACTCGATGCGCGCGAGAAAGCTCTCCCACGCCGCTTCGTCCACCCCATTCTTCGACACATGCGCCTTGACGTGTCCGTTCACCCACTGGATGTACTCCGCGCGATCCGTGGCGTGCCGCGCGACCGCGACGATCTTGCCGCTGTCCGCGAGCATGCCGCCTGCACGGTGCGCTTCAAACAGTGCGGGCAGGATCTTGCGCATCGACAGATCGCCGGTTCCGCCGAAGAGAACGAACGTGAAGCTTGAATCGGTTTGCATGAGTCTCCGTCGATGTCCTGGGGCCGCCGGAATGACCGGAAGAAGGCGACCGTAGTCCGATAAAATATTTTTTGACACTGAATTGTAGTTTAACTACAATCCAAATCAAGAGGTAGCGCTAATTCGATGAAAAAAGCGTGCGCAGCGAGTCAAGATGCGCGTTTTCCCGAATCGGCAGGCGTCCCCTGCATGTTAACGGACATTGCGTGCCGGCACGTGCCAGCATGCCCCGGCGGCCCATACGGAAAGCCGGGGAGCTGAGCGTCCGGCTGGGTGAATGCCCGGATTGGCGTGCAAGGCACCTCGAGCCTGCCGCGCGCGACGCGGGCAGGCAAAAATCAAAAGAGGAGACAGTCAGTTGCATCCCGAACCACTCATCTCTTGAGCTTCCAGCGGCCGAAACCCGGTCCGCCGGCACATGCTCCGCGCATGCGCCCGACCGTGCTCGATCGCCCAGTGTTTTGCCTGTTTGAACCAACCACAGCACCCTGGCGACATCAGGGGCCATTTGTTTTTTGTTCAGGTGTCTGGAGGAGATAAGCAATGAAATTTCGCGCGATCATGGGCGCTTTGTGCGCCGCGGGTCTGATGTGTGGCGTCTCGGCCGTGCAAGCCGCCGAGTCGATCGAAGTGTTGCACTGGTGGACTTCGGGCGGCGAATCGAAAGCCGTCGGCGTCCTCAAGGACGACATGACGAAGCAGGGTTACACGTGGAAGGACTTCGCGGTGGCGGGTGGCGCGGGCGCGGCTGCCATGACGGCACTGAAGACGCAGGTGATCTCGGGCAACGCACCGAGCGCCGCGCAGATCAAGGGTCCGCTGATTCAGGACTGGGCGTCGCAAGGCGTGCTGGTGCCGATCGACGCGGCAGCCGGCGACTGGAAGAAGAACCTGCCGCCGGAAATCGACAAGATCATGCACGCGGACGGTCACTACGTGGCGGCGCCGTTCTCGGTGCACCGCGTGAACTGGCTGTACATCAACAAGGCAGCGCTGGACAAGGCAGGCGGCAAGGTGCCGACCACGTGGCCTGAGTTCTTCGCGGTGGCCGACAAGATGAAGGCCGCGGGCATCCAGCCGATCGCGATGGGCGGTCAGCCGTGGCAAGACCTGACGCTGTGGGAAGACGTCGTGCTGTCGCAAGGCGCGGGCTTCTACAAGAAGGCGCTGGTCGACCTCGACGAGAAGACCCTGACGTCGGATCAGATGGTCGGCGTGTTCGACACGGTCCGCAAGATTCAGGGCTACTTCGACGCGGGCCGTACGGGCCGTGACTGGAACCTGGCCACGGCCATGGTGATCAACGGCAAGGCCGGCATGCAGTTCATGGGCGACTGGGCGAAGGGCGAATTCGCCAACGCCGGCAAGAAGTCGGGCTCGGACTACGTGTGCGCGCCGGTGCCGGGTACGGACAAGGCCTACACGTTCAACGTCGACTCGTTCGTGTTCTTCCAGCAGAAGGGCCAGAAGTCGGCCACGCCGGGTCAACTGGCACTGGCGAAGACGATCATGTCGCCGGACTTCCAGGAACAGTTCAGCCTGAACAAGGGCTCGATCCCGGTGCGTCTGGGCGTGTCGATGGCCAAGTTCGACGACTGCGCGAAGAAGTCGTACGCGGATGAACAGGTCGCGATCAAGTCGGGCGGCTATGTGCCTTCGCTGGCACACGGCATGGCGCAACCGGATGCAGCAGCCGGCGCGATCTCGGACGTGGTCACGAAGTTCATGAACTCGCAGCAGGATTCGAAGAGCGCGGTTGCAGCGCTCGCGAAGGCAGCGAAGACCAAGTAAGTGAAGTAAAGCGAGGCGGCGCGTCCGGGGTCACTCCACGGACGCCGGACGCGCCCTTCGACCCGCCCGCCGGCAGCTTGCCGGCAGACGGTTTCACCCCTGGATTCATCGAGTCACACCCAGGCCGTCGCCACTTTGCGCAGCGCTTGCGCACAGGTACCGGCGGTACAGTTTCAGCAGGAGTCGAGTAGTGACTGCTTCTATCAGCGGAAACGGGAAAACGGCCTCCGCCGCCCGCCGCGCGTCGCCGATGGCGGCGCTTGCCGATCGCTGGATTCCGAAGCTGGTGCTCGCACCCAGCGTCGTGATCAGCCTGATCTTCGTGTATGGCTTCATCGCAATCACCGGTTATCTGTCGCTGTCCAATTCGCGGCTGATGCCTCGTTACGATTTCGTCGGTCTCGACCGTTATCGCGAACTGTTCGATAACGACGTGTTCTGGACCTCGGCCGCCAACCTCGGCTGGTTCGGCATTCCGTTCATCGGCATCTGCATTGGCCTCGGTCTCTTTCTCGCGATCCTGCTCGATCAGCAGATTCGCAACGAAGGCGCGCTGCGCGCCGTGTTCCTCTATCCGATGGCGCTGTCGTTCATCGTCACGGGTACCGCGTGGCAATGGATCATGACGCCGAGCATCGGTCTGGAGAAGGTGTTTCACGACTGGGGCTGGACGAGCTTTTCGTTCGGCTGGCTGGGCGACCCCGACAAGGCGATCTTCTGCGTGGTGGTCGCGGCGGTCTGGCAATCCACCGGCTTCGTGATGGCGCTGTTCCTCGCCGGTTTGCGCGGCGTCGACGGTGAAATCTTCAAGGCCGCGCAGATGGACGGCGCGAACCTGCCCACCATCTACCGCAAGATCGTGATTCCGAGCATGCGCCCGGTGTTCTTCTCCGTGCTGCTGATTCTCTGCCACATCACCATCAAGACCTTCGACCTGGTCGTCGCGTTGACCGCGGGCGGTCCGGGCACGTCGTCGTCGCTGCCGGCTATCTTCATGTACACGTTTTCGTTCAATCGCGGGCAGCTGGGCGTCGGCGCGGCATCGTCGATGATGATGCTCGCCACCGTCGTCGCCGTGCTCGTGCCGCTGATGTATCTGGAATCGAGGAGCACCCGCAATGCAGCCTAAGATGACGATCAGCCGTGCCGTCATTTATGCGGCCTTGATTCTGTTCGCCCTGTATTTCCTGTTCCCGCTGTACGTGATGCTGTCCACGTCGTTCAAGGACATCGATCAGCTGCGCACCGGCAACCTGTTGACGCCGCCCACGCACTGGACCGTCGATCCGTGGATCAAGGCATGGAGCGGCGCCTGTACCGGCGTGCGTTGCGACGGCATGCAGCCGTTCTTCATGAACTCCGTGCGGATGGTGATTCCTGCCGTGCTGATCTCGTCGATCATCGGCGCGTTCAACGGCTACGTGCTGACGCACTGGCGCTTCCGCGGCGCGGACCCGATCTTCACGATGCTGCTGGTCGGCTGCTTCATTCCGTTCCAGGCGATCCTGCTGCCGATGGCGCGCTTCGAAGGCTTCCTCGGCCTGTCGAACACCACGACGGGGCTGGTGGTGGTGCACGTGATCTACGGGATCGCCTTCACGACCATGTTCTTCCGCAACTTCTACGTCAGCATTCCGGCCGAGCTCGTGAAGGCGGCGCGTATCGACGGCGCGGGCTTCTTCACGATCTTCACGAAGATCCTGCTGCCGGTGTCGCTGCCGATCTTCATGGTCTGCCTGATCTGGCAGTTCACGCAGATCTGGAATGATTTCCTGTTCGGGATCGTGTTCTCCGGCGTCGATTCGATGCCGATCACGGTGGCGCTGAACAACCTGGTGAACACCTCGACCGGCGTGAAGGAATACAACGTGGACATGGCCGGCGCGATCATCGCGGCGCTGCCGACCCTGCTGGTCTACATCGTCGCCGGACGCTATTTCGTGCGCGGCCTGACGGCGGGCGCAGTGAAGGGCTAAAGCCGGGCTCAAAACATCCGAGGACGGCGGCGTGTCATGCATCGCGCCGCCGTCGCCTGAACAGACGTTTTCAAGCAGTACCAGAGACAAGAGGATTCACAGCATGGCAAGCCTTTCCATCCGTGACGTGTACAAGACTTACCCGAACGGGGTGCCGGTTCTGAAGGGTGTCAACATCGACATCGAAGACGGCCAGTTCCTGATTCTGGTCGGCGGCTCGGGCTGCGGTAAGTCGACGCTGCTCAACATGATCGCCGGCCTCGAAACCGTCACCAAGGGCGAGATCCAGATCGACGGCAAGACGGTCAACAACCTGTCGCCGAAAGATCGCGATATCGCGATGGTGTTCCAGTCGTACGCGCTGTATCCGTCCATGACGGTGCGCGAGAACATCTCGTTCGGCCTGAACATCCGCAAGGTGCCGAAGCAGGAGCAGGCGCAGATCGTCGACCGTGTGTCGAACACGCTGCAGATCACGCACCTGCTGGACCGCAAGCCGGGGCAACTGTCCGGCGGCCAGCGTCAGCGCGTCGCGATGGGCCGCGCACTGGCGCGCGATCCGGTGATGTTCCTGTTCGACGAACCGCTGTCGAACCTCGACGCCAAGCTGCGTATCGAGATGCGCTCGGAAATCAAGCTGCTGCATCAGCGCCTGGGCACGACGATCGTCTACGTGACGCACGATCAGATCGAAGCGATGACGCTCGGCGACCGTATCGCGGTGATGAAGGACGGCATCGTCCAGCAGTTCGGCGCGCCGCAGGACATCTACGACTCGCCGTCGAACCTGTTCGTGGCCGGCTTCATCGGCGCGCCGCCGATGAACTTCATTCAGGGCAAGCTGGTCGAGCAGGGCGCGGGCGTCGCGCTCGAACTGGATACCGGCGTCGCGCGTACGGCGTTGAAGCTGCCGTTCGACTCGGCCAAGGTGAAATCGCACGTGGGCCGCGAGGTGATTCTGGGTCTGCGCCCGGAGCGCATCACCGACGCGCGCGGCGCGCACGGCGACAACTCGCAACTGCAACCGATCGAAGTGAAGGTCGACGTGATCGAGCCGACCGGTCCGGACACGCTGGTGTTCGCGCAGGTCAACGGCAAGCGCGTGGTGAGCCGCGTGCACCCGGCGTCGAACCCGCAGCCGCTGACGAACACGACGCTGCTGTTCGATACGTCGAAGGCGGTGCTGTTCGACCCGTCGAACGAAGAGCGGATCGCCTGATCGAGATTCGTGAAGAAAAGAAAGCCCCATGCGTTGCGATACGCATGGGGCTTTTGTTTTGGTGCGCGGGTTTGCTTGTGTGGGCTCCGCTCAACCGTTCGCCGCATCCGGAATCCGCAGATCCGGATTGTTGCGCGTCAGCTCGCTCACCCACTCGATGAACGCGCGCAGCCGCGAACTCAGATTGCGGCGGTGCGCGTACAGAATCGACAGCGGCGTGCCGGGGCTCGTGTAGCCGGTGAGGATTTCCTTCAGCGCGCCCTGCGCGATCAGATCGGCCACCATGTAGCGTGACGGCTGGATGATGCCGTGCCCCAGCGCGCCGGCGCCGATGTACACCGAACCGTCGTTGACCGCGAGCACGCTCTTCAGCGTGACGCGCTCGATCTCGCCGTCCACCTCGAACTCGAACGGAAACGTGCGGCCCGTGCGCGCCGACACGTAGTTGACCGCGCGATGCTCGCTCAGATCCGCGAGCGTCGTCGGCGTGCCGTGCTTCTCCAGATACGCGGGCGACGCGCACGTGACGATGCGCGCATGGCCGATGCGCCGCGCCACCAGACTCGACTCTTCCGGCGTGCCCATGCGGATCACGCAGTCCACGCCGTCCTGAATCAGATCGATGTTGCGGTCCGCGAGACCGAGCCGCACGTCGATCTCGGGATAGAGGCGGTAGAAGTCGTCGAGCGCGGGTAGCAGCAGCGCACGCGCGAGCGTGCCGGACGTGTCCACGCGGATCGTGCCGGCCGGATTCTCGCGCTTGTTCGACAGCGACGATTCGGCGTCGGCGACTTCGGCGAGGATGCTGACGCAGCGCTCGTAGAACGCCGCGCCGTCTTCGGTGACGCTGACCTGGCGCGTCGAACGGTTCAGCAAACGCACGCCGACGTGTTCTTCCAGCGCCTGGATCGTGCGGCTGACTTTGGCGCGCGGCAGGTCGAGCGATTCGGATACTTTGGTGAAGCTGTTCGCCTCGACCACACGCGTAAATATCTCCATCGCTTCGAAACGGTCCATATGTTTGCCTTGTACGTGATGGGCGGGAGTGGAAAGGACGAGGTGTCGAAGCGAAGTGTATAGGGACGAAATGCCGTTGTGCGGCGTTAATCCCGATCCGGTGCGCCGAGCGGGAAGTACGAGCGGTACGGGCGCGCCTCGTCGACCGCGCGCGCGAACGACGGCCGCGCCAGCAGCCGCTTGCGGTAGGCCCGCACATGCGGAAAGGCGTCGCCGATGCGATGCGTCCAGTCCGCGTAGAACAGGAACGGCGCGGCGCCGCAATCGGCGAGGCTGAAATGCTCGCCGGCCGCCCATTCGCGCTCCGCCATCACGCCGTTCAGCCAGCCGTACGCGGTGTCGAGCATCGCGCGGGCGTCCGCGACGCCGCGCGTGTCGCGCTCGGCCGGCTCGCGCATGCTGTCGAACACGATCTTCTGCTGCGGCGTCGAGATGTAGTTGTCGAAAAAGCGGTCCATCGTGCGGACTTCGAGCGCCGCGAGCGGATCGGCCGGCAGCAGCCGCACCGGCCCCGGATGCGTCAACCCCAGGTATTCGATGATGACGCTGGACTCCAGCACCGTCCGCTCGCCGTCCACCAGCAGCGGAAAGCGCTGGATCGGCCAGAGCGCGGCGAATTCGGCCATGACGGGCGGATCGCCATGATCCAGCTTGCGCAGGTCGAACGGTGTGCCGTTCTCGTAGAGCGCGGTCAGCACTTTCTGGCAGTACGAAGAGAACGGGTGGGCGTAGAGCTTCAGGGTCATCGTGGTCACCTTGAGGTGGGGTGGGGCGCATGGCGCGCAACGACGGCCGCTTGACGCTGGTGCGCGGAGCGGCCGTTTACCCGACGACGAACGATAGCAGCCGGAATCGACAGCCGCGTAGCGTGACGTGACGCATTCCTACGACAAAACTTCACAAATCTGACTAGAAATATAGCGTAACATTTGAAACAATTGTAAGGATGCGGGGGTGGCGGAAGTGTTGCGTTGGCCCGGTTGCGGCGCGCTCGGGGCGCCCTGCCAGAAGATCAAGAACTCGACGCACGGAGCGTTTGCATGTCATCGATTACGACGAAGTCGGTCAACTGGCCGAGCGTGGCCGACTACGCCAGGGCTCAGCAAGCGGCGTCGCAAGTCAACGCGAGCAGCGCGGCCAACCTGGCCAACCTGGCCAACGCGGCCAACGTGGCCAGTGCGGCCGATGCGAGCGGCGTAGCCAGACTGGGCATGTCGACGCTGATACATGAACTGGCAGCGGCGCACACGGCGACGCCAACGTCCGCGCAAGCGCCAGCGGCTGTCGCTCGTTCCGACGCGCAAACGATTACGCGCAATCCTCTTCCAGCAGAAGCCACCGAGTAACGATTGTCCAGAACGGAGACCACGATGGGATATCAGCAGGGTTTGAGTGGGGTGTCGGCCGCGTCGCAGAACCTCGACGTGATCGGCAACAACGTTGCCAACGCGAATACCGTCGGCTTCAAGAGCGGCAGCGCGCAATTCGCCGATATGTACGCGAATTCGGTGGCGACCGCCGTCGGCAATCAGATCGGCATCGGCACGCGGCTGTCGGAAGTGCAGCAGCAGTTTTCGCAAGGCACGATCACCAGCACCAACCAGGCGCTGAACGTCGCGATCAACGGCAACGGCTTTTTCCAGCTGTCGAATAACGGCTCGCTGGTGTACTCGCGCAACGGCGTGTTCCAGCTGGACAAGAACGGCTTCATCACCAATGCGCAAGGCCTGAAGCTGATGGGCTACGCGGCGAACGCGCAAGGCGTCGTCAACACCGCGCAGACCGTGCCGCTCAGCGTGCCGACCACCAACATCGCCCCGCAGGCGACCACCAGAATCGTCGCCGGCCTGAACCTGAATGCGCAGGACAAGCTGATGCTCGGCACGCCGGCCGTCACGGCGGGCACCGGCAATACCGGCTCGTTGACCACGCCGGGCGCGACCATCACGAACACCGCGTCGGGCACGAACAACGACACGTACACGGTCAACTTCAACGCCGCGACCACGCCGCCCACCTACACGGTCACGAACACCACGCTCGGCACGACGACCGCCGCCGCGAACTACACCGCCGGCACCGCGATCCAGCTCGGCAACGGCCAGACCATCACGTTCAACGGCACGCCGGCCACCGGCGACAGCTACACCATCAAACCGACGCCGGTCGCCTTCAATCAGAACAGTTCGTCGACGTATAACTATTCGACCAGCACGACGGTGTACGACTCGCTCGGCGGTTCGCAGCAGGTGAACATGTACTTCACCAAGACGGCGGCCGGCACGTGGGACGTCTACGCGGGCCCCGCGACCGGCACCGCGCAGCTGATCGGTCACGCGAACTTCAATACCTCCGGCACGCTGCTCGGCACCACCGACAAGAACGGCGTCGCGACGGCCACGCCCTTCGTCTTCAACTTCAGCGTGCCGACCACCGACGGTTCGGCGACGCCGCAGAACCTGACGCTGAACATTGGCGGCACCACGCAGTACGGCGGCAAGAACGGCGTGAACTCGCTGCAGCCCGACGGCTACGCAGCCGGCACGCTGACCAGCTTCACCATCGGCGCGGACGGTACGTTGACCGGCCACTATTCGAACCAGCAGACGGCGGCGCTCGGCCAGATCGTGCTGGCGAACTTCTCGAACCAGAACGGTCTCGTGAATCTCGGCAACAACGAGTTTCAGCAAACCTCGGCTTCGGGCGTCGCGCAGATTTCCTCGCCGGGTTCGACGAATCATGGCGTGCTGCAAGGCGGCGCGGTCGAGAATTCGAACGTCGATCTGACGGGAGAACTGGTCAAGCTGATTACCGCGCAGCGTAACTATCAGGCGAATGCGCAAACCATCAAGACGCAAAAGACGATCGATCAGACTTTGTTGAATCTTTAAATCGTTTTAAAAGCAATATCCACCCGCCTGGCGCGCTATTCGCGCCAGGCGGGTGCGCGCTTTCCGGTCAATTTGTATTGCGCTGTCATTAGTTAGGATGGCAAATGTCGCGCTATGCCGGTGTCACGAAAATCGACAAAAATTATTGAAGAAAACGTTCTATCTGTCTCTCAAGTTTTGCCGATCCGGGCCGTCAATCTTGATGCGGTGAACATCAACGCATGATTTCGCCGTTGCCGATGTCGGTGATAAATAAATCCAATGCTTATTTGAGAGATTTCCATGCTCGGAATCAATAGCAACATCAACTCGCTGGTTGCGCAGCAAAACCTGAACGGCTCGCAAAGCGCGCTCTCGCAAGCCATCACGCGCCTGTCCTCGGGCAAGCGCATCAACAGCGCGGCCGACGACGCAGCAGGTCTCGCGATCTCGACGCGTATGCAAACGCAGATCAACGGCCTGAATCAAGGCGTGTCGAATGCGAACGACGGCGTGTCGATGATCCAGACCGCGTCGAGCGCGCTGTCGTCGCTGACGTCCAGCCTGCAGCGTATCCGTCAGCTGGCGGTGCAGGCTTCGACCGGTTCGCTGTCGTCGAGCGACCAGGCCGCGCTGCAGAAGGAAGTCGCCGCGCAGATCTCGGAAGTGAACCGTATCGCGTCGCAGACCACCTACAACGGCACGAACATTCTGGATGGCTCGGCGGGCAACGTCACGTTCCAGGTCGGCGCGAACGTCGGTCAGACGATCAGCCTGAACCTGAGCCAATCGATGTCGGCAGCGAAGATCGGTGGCGGCCTGGTGCAAACCGGTCAATCCGTCGGTTCGATCTCGGTCACGACGGACGCAAGCGGTGCGTACACGGCAACCGGCGCGGCGATCACCACGGTGAACGTGCTGTCGGACGGCAAGGGCGGCTACACGTTCACGGACCAGAACAACCAGGCCATCTCGTCGACGGCTGTTGGCAACATCTTCAGCAACGGTACGGCAGCCGGCACGGGTACGGCCGTCACCAACCTGACGCTGAGCACCGCGCTGGCGACATCGATGGGCACGACCGCGGCGAGCGCGGCAACGGCGTCGATCGCGGAGATCAACGCGATCAACACGCCGCCGACGGTCTCGGGCCTGAACATCAGCACGGTCACGGGCGCGAATCAGGCGATGGTCTCGATCGACAACGCATTGGCCACGGTCAACAACCTGCAGGCATCGCTGGGTGCCGCGCAAAACCGCTTCACGGCCATCGCTACGTCGCAGCAAGCCGAGTCGACCGACCTGTCGTCGGCACAGTCGCAAATCACCGACGCTAACTTCGCGCAGGAAACGGCGAATCTGAGCAAGGCGCAGGTGCTGCAGCAAGCGGGCATCTCGGTGCTGGCGCAAGCTAACTCGAACCCGCAGCAAGTGCTGAAGCTGTTGCAGTAATGCTGTTGCAGTAATCGTTGTGGCAAGTACCGCTGGTGTGGCGTCGCGTGTTTCGCGCGACGACACATCGGGCGGTTCGCGCTACCCGGCGGGCCACGCCGCCGGGTAGCCGTATTTCTTCAGATCCCGGCGCCGCCGCTGCATTGCAGCATGCCGATGCGGTGCGTCTCGCGCGCTTTACGCGCAGTTTTCCCCTCAGACCGAGCGATTGCGAATCGCACCGGATATTTCCGGGGAAACGTCACAAAGATCTGATGAAATATGATGTAACATTTGAAAAATTTGTAATAGAAGCCGCGACCGGACCGATGGGGCGAATGAACGGGGCCGGCGAATCAACGGCACACACAGCGGCACAAAACGAATAATTCGACGCACGGAGCCATTGCATGTCTACGATCAATACCACGTCGGTCAACACGGCGACCGCCAACGCGAAGAACCAGGTGCAGAACGCCGCGCAGTCCATCATCAGCGGCTCGACCGGCAACTCGACGATGGACGTCGCGAGCCTCGTGTCGGCGCTGGTCAATGCGAAAACGGCGGGCCAGTCGGCGGCCTTGCAGGCGAAGCAAAGCACGGACACCACCACGCTGTCGGCATACGGCGCGCTCAGCTCGGCGCTGACGGCGCTGCAGGCGGCCATCAAGAATCTGTCGGACGGCACGACGCTCTCCACCTTCGCGGCCACGGCCAGCGGCAAGGGGCTGGACCCGAAAGCCGGCGCCGGCGCGGTCGCGGCCAGCTACACCGTCGCGGTCAAGCAGATCGCCACGTCGCAGAGCCTGTCGTCGGCGGCCTTCGGCTCGACCGCGCAACTGGGCACCGGCAAGCTGACCATCGCGGTCGGCGGCAAGTCGATGGACATCACCGTCGACGAAAAGAACAACACGCTCGGCGGGATTGCCGACGCGATCAACAAGGCAAGCAACAATCCCGGCGTCACGGCCACGATCGTGACCGGCACGGGCGGCGCGCACCTCGTGCTGCGCGCGGCGAACACGGGCTCGGCCAATACGATCGACGTGACCACCAGCGGCGTGCAGAACGACGCGGGCCTATCGGCGCTCGGCGTGAAGTCGACGCCCGGCGCGGACGGCGGCGCGTCGAGCTTCGTGTCGGCCGACAGCAGCAAGGCATGGCGTCAGAGCGATGTGGCGCAGGACGCGCTGTTGACGATCGGTGACATCGACGCGCGCAGCGCCACCAACGCAGTCAGCGACGCGATTTCGGGCGTGTCGCTGAACCTGTCGCGCGATTCGGTCGGCACCACGCAGACCGTGACCGTTGCGGCGGACACGACCGCGCAGAACTCGGCCATCACGAACTTCGCGAATCTGTACAACACGGTCGTCACGACGGTGAACAAGCTGTCTTCGTACGACAAGACGTCGAAGACCGGCGGCGCGCTGCTCGGCGATTCGACCTTGCTGACCATCAAGAACGCGCTGGCGTCGATCGTCGGCGGCGGAGTGGGCAAGGGGACGTCGGTGGTGAGCCTCGCGCACATCGGCATCTCGCTGAAGGGCGATCCCGCCGACGGCACGCTGGTGATCGACAACGCGAAGCTGACCGCGGCACTGAACAACAGCCCGGCGCGCGTCGCGCAACTGTTCAACACGACCGACGGTCTCGGCGCGAAGCTGAACAAGAGCATCACCGAGTTCACGCGCACGGGCGGCATCATCGACACGCGCAACAGCGCGCTGAATGCGGACCTGAAAAGCATCGCCGCGCAGCAGACCAAGCTGGCCGATTACGCGACGCAGTTGACCAATCAGTATCAGAGCCAGTTCACCGCGCTGAACAAGCTGATGGCGACGATGAACAACAACTCCGCGTATCTGACCGCGCTGTTCGGCGGCTCGAAGAGCGCGGGCGCATTGGCGACCAACAAGTAAGGTAGTCAGGTCGGCAAAACGCCGCATCGTCAGCGCGCTGGTTTGAGCGCGTGAACGATGCGGCGTTTGTTTTTATGGACGACCTTGTTGCGGTTTGTCTTGGCTTACCGCGCCTTGGCGCTTCTTCAATGCGGCAAACGCACATCGAAGCGGTACGTCACCAGCCTCGCCAGCAGAATGAATCCCGTCGCGATCAACACGCTGTACACCGTGTCGACATCCGCGTAATCGAGCAGCACGTACAGCCAGCAGCCGACGAACGCGCAGGTCGCATACGGCCGCGAGTCGCGCAGGATCAGCGGCACTTCGTTGCACAGCACGTCGCGGATCACGCCGCCGAATACGCCCGTGAGCACGCCCATCATCACCGAGGTGAACCACGGCATCTGCGCTTCGTGCGCGATCGACGTGCCCGCGACGCTGAACAATCCGAGCCCGATCGCATCCGCGACCAGCAGCACGCGCTGCGACAGCAGCAGCGAGGTCATCCTCAGCAGCATCGGCGCGAACGCCGACATCGCGAAGATCGTGATCAGATAGCCCTGATGCTCGACCCAATAGAACGGACGGCGCTCCAGCAGCACGTCGCGCAGCGTGCCGCCGCCGAAGGCCGTGGCGATCGCGACGAGAAAGGTGCCGACCGCGTCGAGCCGGCGGTTGCGGGCTTCGATGAAGCCGGAGATCGCGTACGCGAAAATCGCCAGCGCTTCCATGACGGCGAGCGCCAGGTTCAACCTCGGATGAATCACCGCGCCGGCCTCAGATTTTCGGGTGAGCCGGCGATGCGCCCGGCTGCAGCAGCACGACCACCGCACCCGCGCCGCCGTCATGTGGCCGCGCCTGACAGAACGCGATCACCTCGGACTTCTGCACGAGCCACGCGCGCACCTTGCCTTTGAGCACGGGCTCCTTGCCGATCGAGCCCAGGCCCTTGCCGTGAATCACGCGCAGACAGCGCAGGCCGCGCTTCACCGATTCGCGGATGAATTCCGCCAGCGCCTCGCGCGCTTCGTCGCGACGCATGCCGTGCAGGTCGATCTGCGCCTGCACGATCCAGTCGCCGCGCCGTAGTTTGCGCACGACTTCCTGGCTGATACCGGGGCGGCAATAGGACAGCGTCTCGTCGGTATCGAGCAGCACTTCGGGATCGAACTCGTCGGAGATCGCTTCGTGCAGCACGGCTTCTTCGTCGAGTTTGGTTTGCACCGGCAGCGGCGGCGGGGGATTGCGCGGCAACGTGGCGCGCGGCGGCACGCCCAGCGGCGCGATTTCGCCGATTTCGCGGCGGAACAGATCGGCATCCGCCGATGCTTCGCGCTGGGCGGCCGCCGCGGCGGCGCGCTCGCGTTCGCGGCGCTGCGCGTCGCCCTTCAACGCTTCGCGCAACGCACCGAGGCCCGCGAGACCGGCGGCCGGTTCGAGCTTCACCTTGGCGGGCGCGACGGGCTCCGGCGCCGGCCGGGCGGCGGGACGCGGGCGTTTCGGTTCGTTCGGGTGGGGCTGATTCTTCGGCATATCGGCAAGGCAACGCAGAAAGTAGATCGATCGCGCGAGGTTGACATCGGGCAAGCGCACAGACGCAAAAAAGGCCGCGGGCTTGGCAGCCGCGGCCTTTGTCGCGTTACCGGCCGGGCCACGCCCAGCCGGCATTTTACCGTCGCGCCGAGCCTTTCCGGCCGGCGCTTCGCATCCGCTTCACATCAACGCTCGGCTTCCTGGCTCATCGCGTGTTCGCCGGCCATTTCGTCGATGGTTTCCAGGTAGCGCTGTGCGTCGAGCGCGGCCATGCAGCCCGTGCCGGCGCTCGTGATCGCCTGGCGATACACGTGATCCTGCACGTCGCCCGCGGCGAACACGCCCGGCACGCTGGTGGCGGTCGCGAAACCGTTCAGCCCGCCCTTGGTGATGATGTAGCCGTTCTTCATCTCCAGCTGGCCGGCGAAGATGTCCGTGTTCGGCTTGTGGCCGATCGCGACGAACACACCCTGCAACGCGATGTCTTCGGTCGCGCCGGTTTGCGTGTGCTTGACGCGCAGGCCGGTCACGCCGGACTGGTCGCCGGTGACTTCGTCGAGCACGTGGTTCCATTTGATCTCGACCACGCCTTCCTTTTCCTTCGCCAGCAGACGGTCGATCAGGATCGGCTCGGCGCGGAACTTGTCGCGGCGATGGATCACGGTCACTTTCTTCGCGATACCCGACAGGTACAGCGCTTCCTCGACCGCGGTATTGCCGCCGCCGATCACGGCCACGTGCTGCTGCTTGTAGAAGAAGCCGTCGCAGGTCGCGCAGGCGGACACGCCCTTGCCCATGAACGCTTCTTCCGACGGCAGGCCGAGGTACTGTGCCGATGCGCCGGTCGAGATGATCAGCGAGTCGCAGGTGTACTCACCCGAATCGCCGATCAGGCGGATCGGCTTTTCGTCCAGTTTGGCCGTGTGGATGTGGTCGAAAATGATTTCGGTGTTGAAGCGCTCGGCGTGTTCGAGAAAGCGCGCCATCAGTTCCGGGCCTTGCACGCCGTTCGCGTCCGCCGGCCAGTTTTCGACGTCCGTGGTGGTCATCAACTGGCCGCCCTGGGCGAGACCCGTGACCAGCACCGGCGCCAGGTTGGCGCGCGCCGCGTAGACCGCGGCGGTGTAGCCGGCCGGGCCGGAACCGAGAATCAGAACCTTGGCGTGTTTCGTGGAAGTAGCGGGCATGATCGAATCCTTTTACGGCGCCGGGCTCGCCCATGCGAGGCCGTGCGACTTGAGCTGAAACTACAGATGGGTGTCAGTCGCGCATTATAAAGGGCGGGGCGCGAGCCTGCTTTATGAAGCTTTTCGATCGCCCCGATAGCGTGCCGGCGTCACGGCGGCTGCTCAGCCGGCGTTCGCCCGCCCTGGCCGATCGGCCAGGTTACCGTCATTTACAGCCTGGCGCGGGGTACTGCGTTTACAATAGGCCGGATCGAAGTTTCCGGTCGCCGCGCACGGGTTCGCAGCCATGCTGGACAAGGCGCCAGCCGGGAATCGGCCGCACGCGGCCCCACACGCAACAGGATCAATGGCAAAAGCTCCCTATTCCGCGAGCGCACAGGCATTGCCTCACCGCATGTCGCGCCTCTTCACCGAAATCCGCTGGATCCTGCAGGTGGCGCTCGGCGTGTTCCTGCTCATGGCGCTCGTCAGCTACAGCCGGCGCGATCCGAGCTGGACCCATGCCGCGCAGGTCGACCATATCGCCAACTGGGCGGGCCGTGTCGGCGCGTGGACCTCGGACATCCTGCTGCTGCTGTTCGGGCTGTCGGCCTACTGGTGGATCGTGCTGCTCGGCCGCCACATCTCCGCGAACTACAAACGCATCACCCGTCAGGAGAGCGTCGAGGAAGACAAGCCGCGCGACGTCAGCTGGCTTGCGGACGCGTTCGCGTTCGTGCTGGTGCTGCTCGCCTGCGACGGTATCGAGGCCTTGCGCATGTGGTCGCTGAAGGTGCAGTTGCCGCGCGCGCCGGGCGGCGTGATCGGCGAGGCGGTGGCGCGCGGCGTGTCGCATGCGCTCGGCTTCACCGGCGGCACGCTGGCCTTGCTGATCGCACTCGCGATCGGGTTGTCGCTGTATTTCCGCTTCTCGTGGCTGTCGGTATCGGAGAAGGTCGGCGAGTCGATCATTTCCGCCGTGACGTTCGCCAAGCTGCGCCGCGAGGCGGGCCGTGACCGCAAGCTCGGCGAAGCGGCGGCCGTCAAGCGCGAAGGCAAGGTCGAGAAGGGCCGCGTGCGGATCGAGGAGCACGAGCCGGTGGTGATCGTGCCGCCGGTCGTCACGCCGGCCAAGTCGGAGCGCGTCGAGAAGGAGCGTCAGGTGCCGCTCTTCACGGACCTGCCGGGCGACTCCACCTTGCCGCCCATCTCGCTGCTCGACGCGGCGCCGGTCGCGCAGGAAACCATTTCCGCCGACACGCTCGAATTCACCTCGCGACTGATCGAGAAGAAGCTCAAGGACTTCGGCGTCGAAGTGAGCGTGGTCGCCGCGTATCCGGGGCCGGTCGTCACGCGCTACGAGATCGAGCCGGCTACCGGCGTGAAGGGCAGCCAGATCGTCGGTCTCGCGAAAGACCTCGCGCGTTCGCTGTCGCTCGTGTCGATCCGCGTGGTCGAAACGATTCCGGGCAAGAACTACATGGCGCTCGAATTGCCGAACCAGCGCCGCCAGACCGTGAGCCTGTCCGAGATCCTCGGCTCGGCCGTGTATGCGGACGCCGCATCGCCGTTGACCATGGGGCTCGGCAAGGACATCGGCGGCAAGCCGGTGTGCGCGGACCTCGCGAAGATGCCGCACTTGCTGGTGGCGGGTACGACGGGTTCGGGCAAGTCGGTGGGGATCAACGCGATGATCCTGTCGCTGCTCTACAAGGCGAGCGCCGACCAGGTGCGGATGATCCTGATCGATCCGAAGATGCTCGAAATGAGCGTCTACGAAGGCATTCCGCATCTGCTGTGTCCGGTGGTGACGGACATGCGCCAGGCCGGTCACGCGCTGAACTGGGCGGTGGCCGAAATGGAACGCCGCTACAAGCTGATGAGCAAGCTCGGCGTGCGCAATCTCGCGGGCTACAACAACAAGATCGACGAAGCGGCCAGGCGCGAGGAGAAGCTGCCGAATCCGTTCAGCCTCACGCCGGACGATCCGGAACCGCTCTCGCGTTTACCGAATATCGTGATCGTGATCGACGAACTGGCCGACCTGATGATGGTGGTCGGCAAGAAGGTCGAAGAGTTGATCGCGCGGATCGCGCAGAAGGCGCGCGCGGCCGGCATTCACCTGATTCTCGCCACGCAGCGGCCGTCGGTGGACGTGATCACCGGCCTCATCAAGGCCAACGTGCCGACGCGGATGGCGTTCCAGGTGTCGTCGAAGATCGACTCGCGCACCATTCTCGACCAGCAGGGCGCGGAGTCGCTGCTCGGCATGGGCGACATGCTGTATCTGCCGCCGGGTAGCGGTCTGCCGGTGCGTGTGCATGGCGCGTTCGTGTCGGACGAGGAAGTGCACCGCGTGGTCGACAAGCTCAAGGAGCAGGGCGAGCCGAACTATATCGAGGGCATTCTCGAAGGCGGCGTGACGGGCGAGGGCGACGAAGGCTCGGCGGGCGCCGGCGGAACCGGCACGGGCGACGGCGAGTCGGACCCGCTGTATGACCAGGCGGTGGACGTCGTGCTGAAGAATCGCCGTGCGTCGATCTCGCTGGTGCAGCGGCATTTGCGCATCGGCTATAACCGTGCCGCGCGGCTGCTCGAACAGATGGAGAACTCGGGCGTGGTCTCGGCGATGTCGTCGAACGGCAATCGCGAGATTCTCGCGCCCGCGCGCGAAGCGGAATAAGGCTTCGCGCCGCGCTAAGGCTCGCTAAGGCTCATTTAAGGCTTGGCGCATAAGCTACGCCGGACAGTGGACGCGGTGGGCATGGCGGTGTCTGAGCCGAGGGCTGTAAGCGCAGCGATGTTCGAACCCGGCCCGACACGCCAGCAGCCAGTGCAGCGGCGTGGCCTTGGCGTCAATTTCGGCGTCGGCCTGAGCTTGGGCCTGAGCCTTAACTTCGGCCTTTGCCGTCCGCGACGCATGACTTTCAGGCCCGTCACGTGCTTCGCCCGAACGGGCCGGCCGGCGCATCCGGCGCGCTCAACGAATTCAATCAAGGGAGAAAACAACTATGCAGCGATTCGCGCAGCAGCATGCTTCCCAGCGTGCTCAATCCAGCGGTTTTGGCCATCTCGCCCGCACGCTCGTGCGTGGCATCGGCAGCGTGGCGATCGGCGCGTCGATGCTGGTGGCGTCGCAGGCCTTCGCGAGCGGCACCGAGCAACTGAAGGCCTTTGTCGCGCAGGTGCATTCGGCGCGCGGCACCTTCGTCCAGCAGGAAGTGCGTGCGCCGAGCAAGGCGCAGGGCGCGAGCGGCACGCTGTCCACCGGCGGCGCGGGCAAGACCGGCACGTCGAGCGGCACGTTCACGTTCGCGCGTCCGGGCAAGTTCATCTGGCAATACGAGAAGCCCTACGCGCAGTTGCTGCAGGCGGACGGCGACAAGCTCTACGTGTACGACAAGGACCTGAACCAGGTGACGGTGCGTAGCCTCGGTGGCGCGCTTGGCGCGAGCCCGGCAGCGATCCTGTTCGGCAGCAACGATCTGGACAAGAACTTCACGCTGCGCGACGCGGGTGTGAAGGCCGGCATCGACTGGCTCGAACTGACGCCGAAGGCGAAGGACACGCAGTTCCAGCGCGTGGGCATCGGCTTCAAGGACGGCAATCTCGAAGCGATGGAATTGCACGACGTGTTCGGCAACGTCACGCTGCTGACCTTCTCGAACATCCAGAAGAACCCGCCGCTGCCGGCGGATGCATTCAAGTTCACGGTGCCGAAGGGCGCCGATGTGATCAACGGTTAAGCGCTCGCATTGGTGCGCTACACGTCCGCGATACGGATGTTGAAACTGCGCGGCAACGTGGGGTTCTAGCGAGGTTGCCGTCTGAACGAAACGGCCCGATCGGCACAAGCCGATCGGGCCGTTTTCGTTTCATGGCCGCACGCGTCGTTCAACGCCTCACCACCCCGGCTACTTATCCACCTCCAGCACCTGCGCCGGATGCGCGGCCTTCATATCGTCGATGAACGCCTCGACGATATCCGTGCGATGCTGCCGCGCCCGCGTCACCATATGAAACGCGACGCGATAGCGCATCTGCTCCGGATTCAGCGCCGCGAGCAAACCCTGCTGCACGAACGGCGCCGCGAAATGTCCCGGCAGATAACCGAGGTGATGCCCGGACAGCACCAGCATCGCCACCGCTTCCATGTTGTCGGCGACCGCGGTGACGTTCTGCGGGGTGGTCGAGCTTTCGGCTTCGGGCAGCGGATAGCTGCGCCATGCCCACTCGTGCTGCGCGGCCTCGGCGGGTGGCACGGCCCCCGCCCGTGCGAACAGCGGATGTCCCTTCGCGCAATAGGCAAGTTGATCCTCGGCAAACACCTCGGTGTATTCGAGCGACGGCACGCGATGCCAGAAATAGCCGATGCCGATCTGGATCCGCCCATTGAGCAGCAGCTCTTCGAGCTCACCTGGCGAGCGCACCAGAATCGAAAAGCGCACCGACTGGTCGCGCGCGCGGAAGCGGCCGATCGCCTCGCTGATGCGCGCGCTCGCCGACACCGGCGTATGACCGATCATGCCGATATCGAGCGTGCCGACCAGCTTGCGGCCGACGTTGCGCGCCTGCATGCCGAAGGTATCGACGGCGGCCAGCAGCGCGCGTGCCGCGTCGATGAACTGCTCGCCGCGCGCGGTCAGGCTGAAGCCGCCGCGTCCGCGTTCGCACAGCCGGTAGCCGAGGCGCGTTTCGAGCGTGGCAAGCTGCGTGCTGATGGTGGACTGGCCGACGTTGAGGGTCGCCTGGGCGGGCGAGACGCCGCCCGCATCGACGATGGCGAGGAATACGCGGATCAGCCGCAGGTCGAGATCGGTGAGTTGGGAGAACATGCTGAAGCATACATCGTTGGAAATCGATGTGAAGTTTATTCCGTTCGTATTTTAACTTCGAGGAAACTGCTGAAAAATCCAGATTCGCCCGGCAAGGTGCGATGCTCACGCTTCTCCTCGGCCGGTTCGCGCGTTTTTAGCATGCAGACCTTTTCCATTGCCGAGGCACGATGAAACCCTCTTCCTTCATTTCTCCCGACGCCGGTGAGCGGCCGCAACCGCTGTCCGGCAATGCGATGCCCCGCTGCGGCGGCATCGCGACCATGATGCGTCTGCCGAACGTCGGCTCGGCCGAAGGGTTCGACGCCTGCTTCGTCGGCGTGCCGTTCGATCTCGGCACCTCCAACCGCACCGGCGCGCGTTTCGGACCGCGCCAGATCCGCAGCGAATCGGTGCTGCTGCGCCCCTACAACATGGCGACGCGCGCCGCGCCGTTCGATTCGCTGCGGGTTGCCGATCTCGGCGACGTCGCGATCAATCCGTACAACCTGCATGACTCGATCGCGCGCATCGAAAGCGCGTACGACGAGATCCTTCAGCACGACTGCAAGCCGATCACCCTGGGCGGCGACCACACCATCGCGTTGCCGATCCTGCGCGCGATTCATCGCAAGCACGGCAAGGTCGGGCTGATTCACGTCGACGCGCACGCCGACGTCAACGACACGATGATGGGCGAGAAGATCGCGCACGGCACGCCGTTCCGCCGCGCGGTGGAAGAGGGTCTGCTCGATTGCGAGCGCGTCGTGCAGATCGGCTTGCGCGGGACCGGCTACGCGGCGGAAGACTTCGACTGGTGCCGCGACCAGGGCTTCGACGTGGTGCAGGCCGAGGCATGCTGGAACCAGTCGCTGGTGCCGCTGATGGCGCGCGTGCGGGAGCGCATGGGCGACGCGCCGGTGTACATCACGTTCGACATCGACGGGATCGATCCGGCGTTCGCGCCGGGCACGGGCACGCCGGAAATCGCTGGATTGACGGTGCCGCAGGCGCTCGAAATCATTCGCGGCGCGCATGGGCTGAATATCGTCGGTTGCGATCTGGTGGAGGTCGCGCCGCCGTACGATCCGTTCGGCACGACCGCGTTGCTCGGCGCGAATCTCGCGTTCGAGTTGTTGTGCGTGTTGCCCGGCGTCGAGTATCGCGCGGCGACGCGTTGAAACGGTGACGCGCGAGGCGTCAGGCGTGCGCCGTCACGCGTACGCCGTCTTGCGCACCGACACCAGCGCGAAATAACCGAGCCCGCCGATCGCCAGCGCGGGCAGCGTCGCGCCCAGGTCCGGCAGCCACGTGTTGATCGCCTGATACGCCGCGATGCCGATCGCCCACGCGATGAACGCGCTCAGATGCCAGCCGCCCGAGAAGCCGTAACGGCCGCGCGGGTCGGCGAGCGCGGCGGCGTCGAGCCGGCGTTTGCGCACGATGAAGTGATCCACCAGCACCACGCCGAACAGCGGCGCGAACACCGAGCCGATCAGCAACAGGAAGTTCTGATACTTCGCCATCGGCACCAGCAGCGCGACCAGCGTGCACAACGCGCCGAACGCCGCCGACAGGATCGGCACGCTGCCGCGCGTCCAGAAGGTGCCGGTCGAAACCGCCGCCGAGTGAATGTCGGCGAAGGCGTTGTCCACTTCGTCGATCAGGATCAGCAGCAGCGCGAGGCCGCCACCGGCCTGGGCCAGGGCGCCGGTCAGGAGCGCATCGCCGCCGCCCGCCGCGAGACCGTAAATCGCGCCGAGCGCGTAGAACCACAGATTCGCGATCCCATAGCCCAGCAGCGTGCCGCGGAAGGTCTCGCCGGCCTTGCGGCCGAAGCGCGTGTAGTCGGCGATCAGCGGCAGCCATGACAGCGGCATCGCCACCACCAGATCGATCGCGCCGCCGAACGACATCTCGCCCGTGCCCGGACGGCGCATCAGCGCCGCCAGATCGTGTTTGGCGAGCAGATTCCACGACAGCCACGCGGCGCCCGCGAGCAGCAGCCAGATGCCCCACGTGCGCAGGAATTTGCGCACGAACGACAGCGGGCCGCTGATCGCCAGCAGCGTCGCGAGCAGGCCGAAGATCACGGTCCAGATCAGCGGCATCGACAGGCCGAAAGCCTGTTTGGCGAGCGCATCGGCGGAATCGCGCATCACGATCACCTCGAACGATCCCCAGCCCACCAGTTGCACCGCGTTCAGCACGGCGGGCACCGACGCGCCGCGCACGCCGAGCGTCGGCCGCAGCGACGACATCGCCGCGAGCCCCGTGTCCGTGCCGACCACGCCCGCGAGCGCCAGCAGCACCACGCCGATCACGCTGCCGAGCGCGATGGCCAGCAGCGCATGCGGCAGCGACAGGCCCGGCACCAGCAGCGCGCCCGCCTGGGCGACGAGCAGTCCGATACCGAGCGAGAACCAGAGCGCGAATGCATCGCCGGTGCGGAACGCGCGGCGTGCGTCGGGCACCGGTGTGAGCGGTGCGTAGGTGGAGCCGGCGTCGCCGGCGATTGGATCGTGTGCCATCGGGTCGTGTCTCTTGTTCGTGTTGCTCGTTGGTTGCTTGTTTGGTGTTGCCGCGCCGGCATGCGGTCGGTGGAACGCATGCCGTGCGCGTGTCGCTTTGCGTATTGCTTACTTCGTATGGCGTTGAATCGATTGCCTTCGCGCGACGGGCGCGCGCTGCGAACCCGGGATTATCGCTAAAAGATCTTACGGCTCGCCCGAGGTGTTGGCGAAGCGGCCGCGGCGGCTGCGCGATACCGTACGCCTGCTCGCGGCTTCCGGTCGTGGCGCGATGGATTTGGATTGCCTCCCGCGGCGTCCGGCCTTCCGGCCGCTTCCGCGCGCCGTCACTGTCATAATGCAGGACGTTGCCCGCACGCTGCCCGTGCCGGCCCTGCTTATCCGGCCGCCCGCCGCGTAGCGCGCTTCATGCGAGACGCGGCCGGCCACACCGCACACCGGGATCATTCCCGACACGTCATGTTCGAAGAAACCCGCGCCAATATCCCGCTCGCCGAACGGCTGCGCCCCCGCAATATCGACGAAGTGATCGGACAGACCCACCTGCTCGGCGCGAACAAGCCGCTGCGGGTCGCATTTGAATCCGGCGAAGCGCATTCGATGATCCTCTGGGGGCCGCCCGGCGTCGGCAAGACCACGCTCGCGCGCTTGATGGCCGACGCGTTCCACGCGGAGTTCATCGCGTTGTCGGCGGTGCTCTCGGGCGTGAAGGATATCCGCGAGGCCGTCGAGACCGCGCAGATTCATCGCGCGAACGGGCATCAGACGCTGGTGTTCGTCGACGAGGTGCATCGCTTCAACAAGAGCCAGCAGGACGCGTTTTTGCCGCACGTCGAGTCGGGGCTGTTCGTGTTCGTCGGCGCGACCACGGAGAATCCGTCGTTCGAGGTGAACAGCGCGTTGCTGTCGCGCGCGGCCGTCTACGTGCTGAAGAGCCTCAACGACGACGAACAGCGCGTATTGCTGGAACGCGCGAGCGAGGAACTCGGCGGCCTCACGTTCACCGACGAAGCGCGCGACGCGCTGATCGGTTCAGCCGACGGCGACGGCCGCAAGCTGCTGAACAACCTCGAAATCGTCGCGCGCGCGGCCGCGCAGCAGAAGAAAGGCGAGATCGACGGCGAACTGCTGGGCAGCGCGCTCGCCGAGAATCTGCGTCGCTTCGACAAGGGCGGCGACGCGTTCTACGACCAGATCAGCGCGCTGCATAAATCGGTGCGCGGCAGCAGTCCGGACGGCGCGCTCTACTGGTTCTGCCGGATGCTCGACGGCGGCGCGGACCCGCGCTACCTCGCGCGCCGCATCGTGCGGATGGCGTGGGAGGACATCGGCCTCGCCGATCCGCGCGCGGCGCGCATCGCGCTCGACGCCGCCGAAACCTACGAGCGCCTCGGCACGCCCGAAGGCGAGCTGGCGCTCGCGCAGGCGGTGATCTACCTGGCGGTCGCACCGAAGTCGAATGCGGGGTACAACGCGTACAACCTCGCGCGCGCGTTCGTCGGCAAGGACAAGTCGCGCGGCGTGCCGGTGCATCTGCGCAACGCGCCGACCAAACTGATGAAGGAACTCGGCTACGGCCACGAATACCGCTATGCGCACGACGAACCGGACGCGTACGCGGCCGGCGAAACCTATCTGCCGGACGACATGCGCGATCCGCACTGGTACGAACCGACGCCGCGCGGTCTGGAAGGCAAGATCGGCGACAAGATGGCGCGCCTCGCCGAGCTGGACGCGCAATGGCGCAGCGAGAACAAGCCGAAGAAGGGTTGAGGCCTGGCGGGGGCGGCGGTGCGTTAAAATCCCTGCTTCACACAACGAACACCCGCCCCATCCCATGCTCGACATTCAACTGCTGCGCAAAGACCTCGACGGCGTCACGAAGCGCCTCGCCGAACGCGGCTATACCTTCGACGCCGCGGCCTTCACCGCGCTCGAAGCGGAACGCCGCGACACCCAGACCCGTACCGAGGAAATGCAGGCGCGCCGCAACAGCCTGTCCAAGCAGATCGGCGTGCTCAAAGGCAAGGGCGAGGACACCTCGGCGGTGATGGCCGAAGTGAGCGGGATCGGCGACGAGATGAAGGCGTCGGCGTTCAAGCTCGACGAGATCCAGAAGCGTCTGTCGGACCTGCTGCTCAGCACGCCGAACGTCGCGCACGACAGCGTGCCGCAAGGCGCGGACGAATCCGGCAATGTCGAAGTGCGCCGCTGGGGCACGCCGCGCAAGTTCGATTTCGCGGTCAAGGATCACGTCGACCTGGGCATGCCGCTCGGCCTCGACTTCGAGACCGGCGCGAAGCTCTCGGGCGCGCGGTTCACGTTGCTGCGCGGTCAGATTGCGCGTCTGCATCGCGCGCTCGCGCAGTTCATGATCGACACGCACACGGAGCAGCACGGTTATACGGAGGTCTATACGCCGTATATCGTGAATCCGGAAATTCTGTACGGCACCGGCCAGTTGCCGAAGTTCGCGGAAGACATGTTCCGCGTCGAGAAGGGCGGCGAAGAGAACACGGTCACGCAGTATCTGATTTCCACGTCGGAAATTTCGCTGACGAACACGGTGCGCGACAGCATCGTCGAAGCGAACGCGTTGCCGATCAAGCTGACCGCGCATTCGCCGTGCTTCCGCTCCGAAGCGGGTTCGTATGGTCGCGACACGCGCGGCCTGATCCGTCAGCATCAGTTCGACAAGGTCGAGATGGTGCAGATCGTCGCGCCGGAAACGTCGTACGCGGCGCTGGAAGAGATGGTCGGGCATGCGGAAGCGATCTTGCAGAAGCTGGAGCTGCCGTATCGCGTGATCACGCTGTGCACGGGTGACATGGGTTTCTCCGCCGCGAAGACCTATGACCTCGAAGTGTGGGTGCCGGCGCAGAACACCTATCGCGAGATTTCGAGCTGCTCGAATACCGAGGCGTTCCAGGCGCGCCGGATGCAGGCGCGCTTTCGCAACGAGCAAGGCAAGCCGGAGCTGGTGCATACGCTGAACGGCTCGGGGCTCGCGGTGGGCCGTACGCTGGTCGCCGTGCTGGAGAATTTCCAGAACGCCGATGGTTCGGTGACGGTGCCGGCGGCGCTGCGTCCGTATCTGCGTGGCGTGGAGCGGCTGGAAGTGTCGGCGGCTTGATCGCCGCGGAAGCGGTCCCCCAGGTTTTTTGAAGTTTTTTTGTCGAAGGGCTTGGAATCCGGTTTCAGCTGTTCTATAATCTTTCTCTCCCAAGCAACGACCCGCTTGGATCTGATGAAAAAGCGAAGAGAAATCTTCAGTGCTTTTAGTCGGAATACCCGGAAAGGTGGCAGAGTGGTCGAATGCGCTGGACTCGAAATCCAGTGTACCTTTAGGGGTACCGTGAGTTCGAATCTCACCCTTTCCGCCAAATTTAAAACCCCCGCAGAACGCAAGTTCTGCGGGGGTTTTGCTTTGTGGGCCGGAAAGTTGTTGGTGGGTTCAGGCCGGTTGTGACGGATCGACTTCGATTTTCCGGAGGTCCGTGCGTGGTGCTCGCGTCACGATGAAAAGACGGACATAAAATGGCGCACCTTTCTATCGCAGGTGCGCCCGATGCTGACGATCCGTCCACTTAACAGCGACTCGCAAGACGATGTCGCCGACGTGCTGCGCATCTTCATCGATGCGCCTTCCTACACTCAGCTAGTCGAGGGGCGCGCACCGTCGACGGAGGACGTTGACGATTTTTTCCATGGCACGCCTGACGGCAAGAGCGCGGCCGACAAATCGTTGTTTGGCTTCTACGCCGGGAGCAGCATGATCGGATGCGCCGATGTGATTCGCGCATGGCCAACCGATGACTGCGCGTGGATCGGTTTGCTTCTCTTCTCCGAGGCCCGTCAAAGTCAGGGATACGGGAAAGAGGCGCTGGAGATGCTCGCCGCGACGGCGCGTCGTTGGGGTTGCAGCAGAATGCAGCTTGCGGTGGTCTCCACGAATGCTCGTGGATTTGCTTTCTGGCAGCGAGAGGGCTTCGCGGAAATCCGGCGCAAGGTCAATCGGCGGTTCGTTGGCGAGCTGATCGTCTTGGGGCGGTGCGTATAGCTGAATTGCTCATGGCGGATCGGCAGAATATCGAGTCCGGCGTCATGCACTATCGCGCGGGGGGAGGCCGATAACCTGGGTGCGACGTTGTCCTGGCAGCGTACCGACCGTGAAATCAACGACATCCTGTTCGATCCGCAGCACATTGCCGTGCTGCGCATTGGTGGAAACTGGTTGCGAAATTTCGTGTTGAACGATGCGACGGGCAACTTCACGCTCGATGCGACTGCATCGATGATGGTGCCTTTGCCCAAACTGGGGCGATCCCTGTTCGCTTATCGCGGGACGCTGAGTGGGCAATTCACGAACGTGGCGCTGTACGGCTCCGAGCGGTTGTACCTCGACGGCATGGATATGGTTCGAGGATTTCGTCCAGGCGCCATTGCCGGAGACCGGGGACTGCAAGCGCGCAATGGTTGTGGCATCGGCAGATGCTGTCGGCGGAGGCGCTGGTTGGGCGTGCGCTGACGCAGCCTGCGGCGTTGGGGCCGCGAGCGAGTCTCGTGCTCGCGACCGTCAACTGGAATTACTAGCTAGGTGTCCCAGTGAAAAGATCGACGGGGAATCGTGCGTCTCTTTCCGAGGTCAGCGCGGCGCCGTGATGTCCGCAAGCTGCGCACCGGCTACCCCCTCCACGATCGGCAGCACCTCAAGCGGCCAGTCCTGCGAAAACGTGTAACCGCCGTCCTTCAGCGCGCAAACAAACCTTTCCAGTTGCCGCATGGCGCGCGGATAACTGTCGTGCATGACGACCACGGGCCATTCGCTCGCCGCGCACTGCGCGAGCGCCTTGTCGACCCAACCGTCTTCGTCGAGCCAGTCGCCGGGCACGCAGTTCCAGAGCACGCACGTATAGCGTTCGCGCACCAGATAGTCGGCTGCCTCCGCACTCAGCAAATGCGGACCGACGCGTCCGCCGCCGCCAAAAGGCCGGAACAGCTTGCGCCCGCCCGTGAAGGGCGCAAGCGCCGCCTCGGTCTGCACGATTTCGCGCTCGACGGCTTCCTGGCCGCGATCCTCGCCAAGCGGCACGCGATGATGAAACGAATGATTGCCCACACAATGGCCGCCGTCGCGCACGCGTTCGAGCCACGCACGACCCTCCGGCTCGACCGCGCGCGAGCCCAGCGCGAAGAACGTCGCGCGGATATCGTGCCGCGTCAGCACGTCGAGTACGTGCTGCGTACCGGAAGTATCCGGTCCGTTATCGAATGTCAGCGAGATGTTTTTCATTCGCTCGTTGTCTCCTCATGGGGTTCGCCGGCGACCGTTGCAACTGGCGTTGCGATGCCGCCCCCGGCTGGTGTAGATTCAGACGCAGTCAGCGCGCAAACAGCAACTACGGTAGCGCTTTTTCTGATTAATTCATAAAGATTCCTGATGAATATCACATTGCGACAACTACGGGCGTTCCTTGGCGTGGCGAAGTATCAAAACTTCACGAAAGCGGCCGAACAGCTCCATGTGACGCAAGCCGGCCTCAGCGCGAGCGTGCGCGAACTCGAGATTCAGCTCGACACGCGGCTCTTCCATCGCACCACGCGCAGCGTGACGCTCACCGAAGGCGGCCTGAGTTTTCTTCCCGCCGCGCAGCGCACCGTCGAGATCCTGGAGGCAACCGCGCTCGACATGGGCGTGCTGGGCGCACAGCAGGAGACGTCGCTGCGCGTCGCCGTTACACCGCTCATCGCTGCGTCGGTCATGCCCGCCGCGCTGCGCGAATTCGCGCAACTGGCGCCCGACGTGCGTGTATCGCTCGTCGATACGCCGCCGCAGTTCGTGCAGTCGCTCGTGGCGTCGCGCGAAGTCGACGTGGGTTTCGGCGCGTTCTTCGAGAAGGTTTCGGGCATCAAGCGCGAAGCGATCTTCCCGATGGAACTCGTTGCTGCCGCGAAGCTCGCGGGCAGGCGCCCCAACGGCAGCATCGTGAAACCGCTGTCGTGGCCCGATCTCGGTAGCTACCCGCTGATCTTGCCGCCGCCGGGTAATCCTGTTCGCGAACTCGTCGACAAGCATCTGCGCGAGCGTAATGTGGGTACCGCCGGTCACATCACGGTCGGCCATCTCGAGACGGCCATCGCGTTCGCGGAAGCCGGCATGGGCATTGCCGTGATGCCGTCGATGGTGCTCGGCGCCTGCCGCCGCTACAAGGTACAGATTCATCCGCTCGTCAATCCCGTCGTGCAGATCGACTACTACGCAATCACGACCACGGGCGGCCGCGATCTCGCCACGGTGCGCCGATTTGCCGACGTGCTCACACGCTGCGCCGCGCCGCTCTTCCGCACGGGCGGCGCGGCCGCTTAGCGAACGTGTCGATCGCGGTCGCTCACCGCTTTCGGCATTGCAAGTGGCGCGTTGCACGGCGGTTGCGCTACGGCGCGACCACGCGCTGATCGATCGCACCGAATACCGACTGGCCGCTCGCGTCCGTGACGTCGATATGAACCGTGTCGCCGGCGCGCAGAAAGGGCGTCGTGATCGCGCCGTGCTCGATCTGTTCCAGCATCCGTTTTTCCTGCAGGCACGACGATCCGGCCGAGTGATCGCGATTCGACACCGTGCCCGAACCGATGATCGTGCCCGCCCGCAACTCGCGCGAGGTCGCCGCGAATGCGATCAAACGGGAAAAATCGAAGTACATATCGACGCCCGCATTGGGCCGGCCGAGCAGCTTGCCGTTCACGTGACTGGCTACCGGCAGCGAGAGCTTCGTGCCATCCCATGCGTCGCCGAGTTCGTCTGGCGTCACGGCCACCGGCGCGAATGCTGTTGAAGGTTTGGAGACGAAAAAGCCAAAGCCCTTCGAAAGCTCGGACGGCATCAGGTTGCGCAGGCTTACGTCGTTGAGCAGCATCACGAGACGAATGTGGCCGGCGGCTTCGGCCGGCGTGCAGCCGAGCGGCACGTCGCCGGTGACCACGGCGATTTCCGCTTCGAGGTCGAGGCCCCATTCCTCGCGCGGCAGCAGAATGTCGTCACGCGCGCCGATGAACGAGTCGGACGCGCCTTGGTAGAGCAGCGGTTCTTCGTAAAGCAGCGATGGCATGTCGGCGTTGCGCGCCTTGCGCACCAGTTCCGCATGATGCAGATACGCCGAACCGTCGGCCCACTGGAACGTGCGCGGCAGCGGTGCGGCCAGCGTGGCGGGGTCGAGCGCGAACGCGTGGACGGCGTCGCCCGCTTCGAGCTTCGCGGCGAGCTCGCGCAGCGCGGGTTCGACCGCCGGCCAGTTTTCGATCGCGTCGCGCAGCGTGGGCGCAATCGTATTCGCGGCGACAGCAGTAGACAGGTCGCGCGAGACGACGATCAGCGAGCCGTCCCGGCCGCCGCGCTTGAGCGATGCGAGTTTCATTCAATTCTCCAACTGATGGAAATAGGGAAGTCGTTTCAGAACGTGTAATGGATGCCGGCTTTCGCGCCGTGCAGATATTCTTCGAGCGCGCCGCGGGCGCCCTCGCTCGCGGCTAGGCGATTTTCGCGGTGTGTCCTGCTCGCAACTGTTTTTCGCGGGTCCATTCCTGGAGGGCGCGGTGTGCGTCGGCGGGGGCATCGTGGTCGAGCGACGGGATGGTCTTCGCAGTCAGTTCGAGACGTACGCCGTTCGGGTCGCGAAAATAGATCGATTTCACGAAGCCGTGATCGGTGGGGCCGGTCACGTCGATCCGCGCTTCGACGAGTCGCTGTTTTGCCGTGTCGAGCGCGGCGAGGTCGGCGACTTCCAGCGCCAGGTGTTGCACCCACGGCGGCGTGTTTGCCGACGGCGTGGAAGCTTCGCCATCGCCGAGATCGAAGAACGCCACGCACGAGCCGTCGCCGAGCTCGAAGAACACATGGACGTAAGGGCAACGTTCGCCGGTGCTGGGGACCGTGTCCAGACGGATCAGATGCACGAGCGGCAAACCCAGAATATCCTCGTAGAAGCGACGCGTGTCCTCCGCGTCACGGCAGCGATAGGCAACGTGGTGTAGTCCTTTGACCGGGACGAATCCGTTCATCCTGTTTCTCCTTTTCTCATGACGGTTGCGCGCAATCAAAGCTCGACCGTTTCGGCGTCGTATTCGAACATCCACTCATAGCGCTCGCGCACGCGCGACTCGTTCCACTCGGTCGCCACGTAGTTCGCGGCGCCTTCCGCGTTCGCGAGCGCAGGGTTGTGAAAACGCGCGGCGTTGTCGGCGGAACCGCGCACCACGCGCGCCGTGCGGTCGATGCGCGCGCGTTGATAGTGTTGGAGCGCAACCTCGGGGTCGGCGGCCCATTTGTCCAGGCAGCGCGCGAGCACATAGCCGTCCTCGATCGCCATGACCGCGCCTTGCGCGAGGAAGGGCAGTGTTGGATGACACGCATCGCCGAGCAGCGTGAGGCGGCCGCGCGTCCAGTTGGTCATCGGCTCGCGGACCATCAGTGCCCATTTGTATGGCGTTTCGATGGCGCTCACGAGCGTGCGCACGTCCGGGTGCCAGTGCTCGAAATCGGCGAGACATTCCTCGACGGTGCCGCGCTGCGTCCACGATTCGACTTCCCAATCGCTACGTTCGACGGCGCCGACGAAGTTCACGAGCTGGCCGCCGCGCAACGGATAGTGAATAACATGTGCGCCGGGGCCGACCCAATTCACGCCGCACGGCTCGCGCAAATGGTCGGGCAGTGCGGCGGCGGGAATCACGCCGCGCCAGGCGAGGATGCCGGAGTAATCCGGATGATCGTCGCCGAACAGGACGCCGCGCACCCGCGAATGCACGCCGTCCGCGCCGATCACGACGTCCGCGCGATAGCGTCCGCCGCTCGCGGTGTCGACGATCGCCTCGTGCGCGTCGTGACGAACGTCGATGCATTTTTCGCCCAGCACGATGGCGTGCGGATCGAGCCGCGCCACCGCCTCGGCGAGAATGCGATGCAGATCCGCGCGATAAACGGTGTAGTAGGGATAGCCGAAGCGCACCACCGATTCGCCGCCGAGGTCGAACAGGTTCCAGGTTTGCCCTGTGTTCCAGAGGCGTACGATCTTGCGCGCGGGGCGTGTGGCGATCTGCGCGAGCGCGTCGCCCAGTCCGAGTAGATGCAGAATACGGGTACCGTTCGCGCTTACCTGCAGTCCCGCGCCGACTTCGCCGAGCTGCGGCGCCTGTTCGAGCACGGTGACGCGCGCGCCGCGCCGTAGCAACGCGAGTGCCGCGGTGAGTCCACCGATACCGGCGCCCGCGATCAGTACATGCAGATTGCGATTCCTGCCTAATGCGTTGATGGTGTGGTTGCTTGTCCCTGTCATATCGAGCCTGAAGTCGTTCCTGCGAAGCGGATGGCGGTGGAACGCGGCAAGGTCGCGATGCGACTGCGTGCCGGTGTCGTTGTCTGGTGCTATTAGAGGACAAGCCGGGGCGCGCGAGAAGCAACGATAATGTGTGGATTAATCAGATTCCGTTTTCAATCGGCGAGCCGCTCGAGTCGGCTCGGGCGTGAGGACGTTTTGTGCAGGTCGGTGCGCGGGTCGTTACGAGGGAATCGATGTTGTCGGCGGCCGGTGGAGGACGGCGCGATGTGGACGGATCCTGGATTCGGCGGAAAATCGAGAAACTATTCGTTAAATTAAAGAATAGTAGGTGATGTGGTTTTAAGTGTATTAAAAATCGGCCACAGCATAACGTCAAAAAATCCGCTGTGGCCGCACATGCCATCATAAAATCATCAATATAAAATGCTTATGAAAAATTCACTGATAAAGTGAAATATCAGCCGCGATGCCAAACCGTATTGTTCGACCACAGCAGCTTGCCGTCGGTCGTCAGAACGCCGGCTTTGGGCGGTTGATCGTCGGTGAAGTTGACGCTCAGAACCGGGGCTGCCACGTTCAGGCTATAGCCTTGAAACGGACCACGGCCGCCGGCGTATTGAACCGAGACGACGTCCCAGTTACCGGTGATCGTGATCTTGGTGTTGTTGCCGTCAATCCATTGACCTGCAAAGGGATTTGCGCTCATCGTTTTTTCCTCGGAAAGGCCTCTCACATAGGCAGTGATTTATTGGGTGAGATGGCGTTTGCAATGTGCAACTGGAAGGCGTTGCCCCATTCAGCGTGTTGCCAGAAAATCCAGAATTAATAGAAAGGATCGTCGTGGCAAAACAATAATGGACCACTGCATTTTGCAAGTAAACAAAATTGTGCGGCAAATATGACCTGGGCATAAAAATATGCAGTAAATTATTCAATCCGATTAATCATGCCTGATGGATTAAAAACTCACGCCGACTCGTGTGGTTAAAATGGCGGTTATGCTAATCGAGCGTAAATGTTCTCTTCGGCGCGAACCGTTCTGCATTTTTACGCCGGCTTATTCCATTCACCTTGCCGCCGTCCCGCTTCGCTGCGCCATATACCGCCCCGGTGTCGTCCCCAGTGCCTTGCGGAACATCGTCACGAAACTCCCGGTGCTCTCGTAACCCAGTCTGTCCGCAACCTGCTGAACCGAAGCGCCGCTGCCCAGCCATGTGACCGCCAGCATGACCTGTAACTGCTGCCGCCATCGACCGAAGCTCATCCCGGTTTGCTGCGTGAGCAAGCGGGCCAGCGTGCGTTCGCTCAAGCCGACTTTGCGCGCCCACGTCTGCATCGTGCCGGGCGCGGTGGGATCTTCCATCAGCATGTCGGCGATTTTGCGCAGCCGCCGATCGGTCGGCATCGGCAGATGCAGATCGCCGATTTTCGCGGTTGCCAGTTCGTCCATCAGCAAGGTGGCCAGGTGCGTTTCCAACCCGCCTTCGGGATATAGCAGCGGAAAACCTGCCGCGCGAATCAGCAACTCCCGCAATAACGGCGACGCGGTAACGGCGCAGCATTGCGGCGGCAACGTCGATGCGGCCTCGGCGGTGACGAACGCGATATAGCATTCGATCGTGCCCGTCGCCGTGACCTTGTGCTCGACGTCGCAAGGTATCCACAGCGCGCTTTGCGGCGGCACGACCCACAACCCGCCTTCGACCTCGCAGGTGAGGATGCCATGCAGCGCCAGCACCAGTTCTCCCTTGCGATGCCGGTGAAAGCCCAATTCCTTGCGGCCATGCGCGTAGTTCGCCGCGTGCTCGGCGGCGATATCGTCCACCGCGATGCCGGCCGCGCCGAACGTCACCAGCGGACGCGGCACCAGATCAGGATCCATCCATTCGGGCGGATGGGCGTAGTCGTTCAATAGGGGCATGGCGCGCTGAGAAAAGGAACCGGGGGAACCGGGGACACGCGGCGAGTTTGGCATGAATTGCACATTCAATGGCGAGGTTTGCCAATGTGGCCAACGCATTCGTTGCCTACGATGGCGTCACGACGGCCGATGGAATTCCCCATGGCCGAGTCATCTGGAGCACAACGCATGACCGATTCCTTAAGCAATGGACGTGTAGTCGATACGCTCGCGCGTCTGTTCAGGCAGGCCGAAGAGGCCGACCGTCCGTTGATGGAGCAGTTCACCAGCGGCAATGACCAGGCGGGCCCGACGCCGCAATCGCTCGAAGACGTGTACGCCGAACACATCGCCGAGGAGGCCCGCGATATCCGCGGCTTCTACCGCGGCTACGCGGACAATTTCCTCAACGTGACGCCGGAATATGGCCGCTTCCTGTACCAGTGCGCGCGCATGCGTGGAGCGACGCGGATCGTCGAATTCGGAACCTCGATGGGCATCTCCACGATCTACCTGGCCGCCGCGCTTCGCGACATGGGCGGCGGCGAGTTGATCGGCACCGAACTCGAACCATCGAAGGCTGCGCGTGCGCGAGCCAACCTGCAGTCAGCGGGTCTGGCCGATCTGGTCGATATCCGCGAAGGCGATGCACGCGAGACGCTGGCCGGAATCGACGGCGACGTGGATATGGTGCTGCTCGACGGCGCGTTCAGTCTCTATCTGCCCGTGCTGAAACTGATCGAG
The DNA here is from genome assembly GCF_029910215.1 of Paraburkholderia sp. D15. Classification (NCBI taxonomy): domain Bacteria; kingdom Pseudomonadati; phylum Pseudomonadota; class Betaproteobacteria; order Burkholderiales; family Burkholderiaceae; genus Paraburkholderia; species Paraburkholderia sp. D15. Next base: position 1,011,061 of record NZ_CP110395.1, read on the forward strand.
CCGCGGTTGAAGGCCGGCGCCGCGATCCTGGCGGAAAACGCGATCGATCGCGGCAATGAATATCTCGCCTATGTTCGCGATCCGGCCAACGGCTATCGTTCGCAGCCGCTCGCGATCAATGAGGGTCGCGGGAATGAGTTGAGCGTCCGGACCTGCTGATATTGGAAATCGCAAGGAGACCGCGCTTTGAATGCGGTTGCCGGTAGTGACGAAAAAAAGCCCGCGCAGGCGGGCTTCTTGTCGCATGGAGGAAACCGTCACGCAGTCTCCAACCCCCCATCCAACCCACAAATCGTCCGATACAAAACCCGCGTCCCATCCACCAGTTGCTGCGGCTCGATCCACTCTTCGGGGCAATGACTGCGCCCATTCAAACAGGGAATGAAGATCATCCCGATCGGCCCGGTCGCCGCCACATACACGCCATCGTGTCCCGCGCCGCTAGGCAGCCGCATGCTCGCGTAACCCAGCTCGCGCGCCGCGCGTTCCACCGCATCCATCACCACCGGCTGGCAGTCGGTCGGCTTCGCGCGACTCACGTGCGCGGCGGAAGCACTCAGGCGCAACACCGCCAGATCTTCCGCGACGCTCCGCATCACGTCTTCAGGGAACCGGTCGAGCACCGCATCGCTATCGCTGCGCACTTCGAGCATCAATTCGACATGCCCCGGCACCGCGTTCGGCACGTTCGGCGTCATCGCGAGGCGGCCGATCGTTGCGACCACATAGTGCGGCTGACCATTCATCGCGGAGGCCATCCGGTACACGCGATCGATCACGCGCGCCGCCCCGACCAGCGCATCGCGACGAATATCCATCGGCGTCGTCCCGGCATGATCCGGCTGTCCCGTCACCGTGATCAACACGCGGCGGATGCCGACGATATTCGTCACCACGCCGATCGGCAGACCCTTCGTCTCCAGCACCGGCCCCTGCTCGATATGCAGCTCGACGAACGCCGCCGTACTGCCCGGCTCGCGCAGCGGCCGCGTCAACGCATCCGGATCGCCGCCGATGCGCCGCAACGCGTCGCGCAAGGTTTCGCCCTCGGCGTTGGTCGACGCGAGCATGCCCGCGTCCAGTACGCCAGAAAATGCACGGCTGCCGACGCAGGAAATCCCGTAATCGCTCGGCTCCTCCGACAGAAAATCGATCACCTCGAACGGATGATTCAGCATCACGCCTTGCTCGTTCAACGTGTGCGCGACCTCGATGCCGGCCAGCACGCCGATGATGCCGTCGAAGCGTCCGCCGCCCACCACCGTATCGCAATGCGACCCGGTGATGATCGGCTTGCTCGCGCGCCCCGAGCCTTCGCGCCGGCCGATCAGATTGCCGCCGGCATCCTGCGACACGGTCAGGCCCGCGGCCTCGAATTCGCCGCGCAACCACGCGCGCGCTTCCTCGAACAAGGGCGAAAACGCGCGACGCGTCCACGGCACGTCGGCTCGCGTGAACTGGCTGAGTCGTTCGACGCGGGCATTCAGGCGCTCGGCGTTGATCGGCGGAAAAGAATCTTGGGACATGGCGGCGGATTCGCTCACGAGACAGCCGGCATCGTGCCGGCACGGTTAAAGGAAGCGGGGCGCAGAAAGCGTCCGTCGCCCGCGCGATTGACGACGCGCGCGCCGTCGAACACCTGCTGCCCACGGCAATAAGTCGCCGCGACGCGCACGCTGAACTCCATCCCTTCGAACGAACTCCACTGCACGGCGGCGAGACTGCGCGACGGATCGAACGCATAGCGCTCCGGCGTGAGGATCACGAAGTCGGCTTCGGCGCCGGTGTCGAAGGTGCCCTTGCGATCGTGCAGCAAAAAGTGACGCGCCGGATTGCGCGCGAGTTGCTTCGCGACCATGGTCGGCGCAATGCCGTGGTTCTCGCAACCGGTCCAGAACGCGGGCAGCAGCGTCTCCAGTCCCGGGCCGCCCGAAGCATTGCGGAACACGTTAGGATTGCCCTTGCGTTCGAGTCCCCAGCTCACGTGATCGGACGAGACGAAGGTACACGCATCGTTCGCGATATGACTCCACAGCAACTCGGTCTCGGCCTTCGGGCGGATCGGCGGATAGTGCTTGGTTTTCGCGCCGAAGCGCTTCGTGTGTTCTTCGTGATTGAGCATCAGATACTGCACGCAGGTCTCGATGCTCGTCTGATGCCCCGCGTTGCGGTACATCGCGCACAACTCGAAACCGCGCGAGGTCGACACATGCACCGCATGCGCGCGCGCGCCGGTTTCGGCGCCGATCTCGTAGATCAACGCGGTCGCGAGATTTTCGATCAGCGGCGTATGCGCGCGTAGAAACGCATCCCAGCCGGTATCGCCCGCGTCGATCATGCGCGTGACGTTCTTGCGCGTGAGGTCCTGCATCTGGTTGTGCACGCCGCACACGAGACCGGACGGCGCGATCAACCGGAACGCTTCGTACAGGTCGTCTTCCTCGACGCGCGGAAAGCGTCCGGGCGTCGCTTCGAAGGTCGAGAACTTGAACGCGCACACGCCGCCGTCGATCAGGCCGGCCGCGGCCTGCAAGCCGTGCTTGTCGTTCAGCGTGCCGAACAGCGCGACGTCGACGTGACAATCGCGCTCCACCTCGGCGATCTTCGCATCGAGCTGCGCACGCGAGGCCACCGGTTCGGGATCGTCGTACGGCATGTCGACCATCACGGTGACGCCGCCCGCGGCTGCCGCGCGCGACGCATGCCCCAGCCCTTCCTGATTCGCCTGACTGCCCGAATGCACCTGGCCGTCGATCACGCCCGGCATCACCCATTGCCCGCGCGCATCGATCGACTCCTTCGCGGACGGCGCCGCGCCGTCGCCGCGCAACGCGATGCGGCCGTCGCGCACCGCCAGCCAGCCATCCGTCACGACGCGCTCCGCATCGACGATATTGCCGCGCACCACCAGATCGAAATCGCTCATCTCGCCTCCCTCATCGTGTCTCCGTTTCCGCGCGTTCGCGCTTCGCTTTCACCAGAATTGCGGGCAAGTGTAGGCAGTGGCGTCCCAAAATGTCTTATGCTTATTTATCCGGTCCACATAACATCAGGTTAATCGTTTGCGACTCAATCTGCGGCAAATCGAAGTGTTCCGCGCCATCATGCTGACGGGGTCCATCAGCGGCGCGGCCAAGCTTCTGCACGTGTCCCAGCCCGCGGTATCGCGGCTCATCTCCTACACGGAACAACGGCTCGGCCTCTCGCTGTTCGAGCGCATCAAGGGACGGCTTTATCCGACGCCGGAAGCGCGCCGTCTGTTCACCGAGGTGAACGTGGTCTATCAGGGCGTGCAGCGCGTCAACGAGGTCGCCGACGATCTGATCGAAAACCGCATGGGGCATCTGCGCATCGCGTGCAGTCCGAACCTCGGGCAGTCGTTGATTCCACGCGCGATCGCGTTGTTCTACGAGCGCTTTCCGGACGTGCGCATCATCCTGCACACGCTGCTGCCGAACATCCTGCTGCAGGCGGTGCTGACGCAGCAGGTCGACGTGGGGATCGCGTTCATGCAGGAGACGCATCCGAACGTGCAGATCCGGCCGATCCACGAGAACCGCATCGTCGCCGCGCTGCCGGTCGGTCATCCGCTCGCGGCGCGCGACACGCTGCACGTGAGCGACCTCGTCGATCAGCCCTTCATCGGCTACGGCAGCGATATTCCGTTCGGGCAACTGGTGCGCAAGCTGTTCACCGACGCCGACTGCACGCTGCGCATCAAGACCGAGGTCCAGCAGGCGCACGTGGCTTGCGCGCTGGTGCAGGCGGGCGTCGGCGTCGCGCTGATCGACGAATTGACGATCGGCGGCCCGGCGTGGTCGAACATGGTCGTGCGGCCGGTCGAGCCGGCCATCGCGGCGCCGGTCAGCGTGATTCACGCGACGCTCGAACCGTTGTCGCGCACCGCGCAGGCGTTCATCGCCACGCTCGAAAGCCTGCACGCCGAGCTCTGATCCGCCTGTTTTTCGCGGACGCTCACGCCGTGCCGTGGGCGCCGCGTCGCACGTGTTCGCGTTCGTTCGAGCGCATTCGAGCGCATTCTCGTTTACCCGTCCCTTAACCTCGCGTTATGCATTCGCCATAAAAAAGCAATAACGCGTTAAAAAATTGGTTCCCTAGACTCATCCCCAATCGATCGACGAAACGTCCGCAAAGCAGAACGCAACACATCGCGGCGCACACGCAACGTCGAGCACCTGTCAATGAACGGAGGGGAAAGACATGGGACGCATCCTGAACTCGAAGGACGTCGAAGCGGCAGTCAAGGGCGGATCGGTATTCGCCTGCGGCGGCGGCGGTTGGGCCGAGCACGGCCGTGAACTCGGCACGCTCGCGGTGACGATCGGCCGACCGGAGCTGGTCTCGATCGACGAACTCGCCGACGACGCCTGGGTCGCCACCGCCGCCGCGATCGGCGCGCCGGGCGGTCTCACCGAATGGGAAATGCTCGGCGCGGACTACGTGAAGGCCGTGCAGCTCGTGCAGGACGCGCTCGGTGCGCCGATCGCGGGCTTGATCATCGGCCAGAACGGCATGTCGAGCACGCTGAACGGCTGGCTGCCGTCGGCGCTGCTCGGCACCAAAGTCGTGGATGCGGTCGGCGACATCCGCGCCCATCCGACCGGCGACATGGGCTCGCTCGGCCTCGCCTCCAGCCCGCTACCGATGATCCAGGCCGCCGCCGGCGGCAACCGCGCCCGCAACGCCTATATGGAACTGGTGGTGCGCGGCGCGACCGCGAAGGTGTCGCCGGTGCTGCGCAAGGCGTCGGACATGTCGGGCGGTTTCATCGCCAGTTGCCGGAACCCGGTGCGCGCCCGCTATGTGCGCGAGCATGCGGCGCTGGGCGGCATCAGCCGCGCGCTCGCGCTCGGCGAAGCGATCATCGCGGCCGAGGCGAAGGGACCGGCCGCGGTCGTCGACGCGATCTGCAAGGCCACGCAGGGCGAGATCATCGGCAGTGGCAAGGTGGTGCGCAACACGCTGAAGTACACCGACGAGGCGTTCGATGTCGGCGTGGTCGAAATCGGCTCGGGCGCGCAACGCCGCCTGATTCACGTGATGAACGAGCACATGGCGGTGGACGACGCGCACGGCGCGCGCATCGCCAGCTATCCCGACGTGATCACCACGCTCGACGCGCAGGGGCGGCCGGTCAGCGCCGGCAATCTCCAGGAGGGCATGGAGATCCTGGTGCTGCACGTGCATAAGGCGCATTTGCCGCTGTCGTCGTCGGTGCGCGATCCGGCGGTGTATCCGCCGGTCGAGAAGGCGCTGGGGATCGGCCTCGCCGGTTATGCGCTCGCCGACTGAGCGCCGGGCGAGCCACCCGGCTGAGCGTCGGGCGAACCACCCGACTGAGCGTCGAGCGAACGACCCATCACGCAGACCCCAAGGAACACCCCACACATGAAACGCGAATTCACCGTCACCTCCGGCACGACGCTGCGCTGCAAAGGCTGGCGCCAGGAAGCGCTGCTGCGCCTGCTGGAAAACGTCCTGGCCGTGGGCGAAGACCCGGCCCAACTGATCGTCTACGCCGCGCTCGGCCGCGCCGCGCGCGACTGGCCGTCGCACGATGCGATCGTCCACGCGCTGAAGACCATGACCGAGGACCAGACGCTGGTCGTGCAATCGGGCAAGCCGATCGGCCTGCTGCGCACGCACGCCCGTGCGCCGCTGGTGATCATGGCGAACTGCAATCTGATCGGCCAGTGGGCGAAGGCCGAGAACTTCTACGACCTCGAACAGAAGAACCTGATCTGCTGGGGCGGCCTCACCGCGGGCGACTGGCAGTACATCGGCTCGCAAGGCGTGATTCAGGGCACGTATGAAATCTTCTCGCGGATCGCCGAGCGCCACTTCGACAACGATCTGCGCGGGCGTTTCATTCTGACCGCGGGCATGGGCGGCATGGGCGGCGCGCAGCCGCTCGCCGGCCGCATGGCGGGCGCGGCGATCCTGACGGTGGAGATCGATCAGGAACGGATCGACAAGCGTCTGAAGATCGGCTTTCTGGAAAAGCAGGCACGCGATCTCGACGACGCGCTCGCGCTGATCCGCGACGCCCAGGCGAGACGCGAGCCGCTGTCGGTCGGTCTGCTCGGCAATGCCGCCGACATCTATCCGGCGATTCTCGCGCGCGGCGTGATTCCGGACATCGTCACCGACCAGACCGCCGCGCACGATCTCGTCTACGGCTACGTGCCGCAGGGTCACACGCTCGACGAAGTCCGCGCGTTGCGCTCGACCGACATCCCCGCATTGATGAACGCGAGCCGCGCGTCGATCGTGCAGCACGTGAACGCGATGCTCGGCTTCAAGGACCGCGGTGCGATCGTGTTCGACAACGGCAACCTGATCCGCACGCATGCGAAAGAGGGCGGCGTGGCGCGTGCATTCGAGATCCCGATTTTCACGGAAGCGTTTCTGCGCCCGCTGTTCTGCCGCGCGATCGGGCCGTTCCGCTGGATCGCGTTGTCGAACGACGCCGACGACATCCGCAAGATCGACGACCATCTTCTCGAACATTTCGCGGACAACGCGATCGTCGCCAACTGGATTCGCCTCGCGCGCCAGTACGTGCCGTTCGAGGGCTTGCCGGCGCGCATCGCGTGGCTGGGTCACGGCGAACGCACGGCGCTCGCGCTCGCGGTCAATCGCATGGTGCGCGACGGCGTGCTGAGCGGTCCGGTCGCGTTCACGCGCGATCACCTCGACGCCGGCGCGATGGCGCATCCGAACATCATGACCGAGAACCTGCGCGACGGCTCCGACGCGATCGCCGACTGGCCGCTGCTCAACGCGATGGTCAACTGCTCGTCGATGGCGGATCTGGTCGCGATCCATTCGGGCGGCGGCGGCTACAGCGGCTACATGACGAGCGCGGGCGTGACGGTGGTCGCGGACGGCAGCGCGGCCGCCGACGAACGCCTGCAACTGTCGATGACCAACGACACCTCGATGGGCGTGCTGCGCTACGCCGACGCGGGCTATCCCGAGGCGCTCGACGAAGCCGAACGCCAATCCTTGCCTCATATCCGGATCTGATCCCATGTCCAATACGAGCCCTGTCCCGGGTCACGCCACGGGTCACGCCACCGCGCTGGCGGCGGCCGATCCGCTCGCGTCCGGCACCCTGAAGACCGGACGCCGCGCGGTGCTGGCGGCCTCCATCGGCAATGCGCTGGAGTGGTACGACTTTTCGGTGTACGCGTTCTTCGCGGTGTACATCGCGCAGAACTTCTTCAGTCGCGGCGACGCCGCCGCCGAACTGCTGGAGGCGTTTCTGGCCTTCGGGCTCGGTTTCGTCGTGCGTCCGCTCGGCGCGCTGGTGCTCGGCGTGTACGGCGACCGCGCGGGCCGCAAGGCCGCGCTGACCGTCACGATTCTCGTGATGGCGCTCGGCACCGCGATCATCGCGTTCGCGCCGCCGTACACCGCGATCGGTTTCGGCGCGCCCTTGCTGATCGTCTGCGGACGCATGCTGCAGGGCTTTTCCGCGGGCGGCGAAGTGGGCGGCGCGGCGGCCTTCCTGATCGAACATGCGCCGCCGGAGAAGAAAGGCAAGTACGCGTCCTGGCTGCAGGCGAGCATGGCGATCTCGAACATTCTCGGCGCGCTGATCGCCACCGCCGTCACGCTGCTGCTGAGCCGCGAGCAGATCGGCGAATGGGGCTGGCGCGTGCCGTTCATTCTCGGACTCGCGATCGCGCCGGTCGGTTTGTGGCTGCGCAAGACGCTGCACGAAACGCCGCAGTTCGAAGCGGAACTGGACCGGCAGCATCGCGTGGAGCAGGCGGCGAAGACGCCGTTGCTGCAGGTGGTCCGCGACTATCCGAAAGCGCTCGCGGCCGGCTTCGGCTTCTCGATTCTGTGGGCCGTGTGCGTGTACGTGCTGATCATCTTCATGCCGATCTACGTGCAGCGCACGCTGCATTTCGAGGGCCACGACGCGTTTCTCGCCGCGCTGATCGGCAACTGCTTCATGGCGCTCGCCTGCGTGTATGCCGGCGCGCTGTCCGACCGCTTCGGCCGGCGGCTCGTGCTGACGTGGGGCGCCGCGCTGATGCTGGTGGGCGTCTATCCGCTGCTCGCGTGGTTGCAGGCCGTGCATACGCTCGCCGCGCTGATCGTCGTGCAGGTGGCGTTCTGCGTGATGGTCGCGCTCTTCACCGGCGTCGCGCCGTCCGCGTTGTCCGAGCTCTTTCCGACCCGCGTGCGTTCCACCGGCATGTCGCTTTCGTATAACGCGGCGGTGACGATTTTCGGCGGCTTCGCCCCCGCGATCCTGACGTGGTTGACCGAGCGCACGGGGAATGCGTTCGCGCCGGCCTGGTACGTGATGGCCGCCAGCGTCGTCGCGCTGATTTCCATCGCCTGTCTGCCTTCAAAGCCCAACTTCAAGTAATCAAATCAACGAGGATTCCAGATCATGTTGCGACCCATCCGCTACGCGCTCATCGTAGCCACGCTGATTCACGCGCCGCTTTCATTTGCCGATGTCGTGCTCGACGGTCGCTCCGCGACGCCCGCGATCATCGCCGGTATTGCCGACGGTGAAGCCGTCAGCATCGCGCCGGCCGCGATGAAACGTGTCGAAGCCGCGCACGCCGTGCTGCTGGAGGCCGCGCAATCCGGTCAGCAGATTTACGGGCTGACCACCGGCGTCGGCGAAAACAAGGACCGTTCGATGGTCGATGCGAAAGGCAAGCTGACGCAGGAGATCATCGACGCGTCCGGGCGCTTCAACGTCGGCCTGATTCACGCGCACTCGGGCAGCGTCGGTCCCGACATGGACGTGCGCACCGCGCGCGCCGCGATGGCCGCGCGCCTGAACGCGATGCTCGACGGCGGCGCGGGCGTGCAGACCAGCATCGTCGATACGTACGTGCAGTTCCTGAATCGCGGTGTGACGCCGGCCATGCCGTCGGACGGTTCGCTGGGCGAAGCGGACATCACGATTCTCAGTCACGTCGGCCTCGCGATGCTCGGCGAAGGCGAGGTCTACTACCAGGGCCGCAAGATGCCCGCCGCGCAGGCGCTCGATGCCGCCGGCATCAAGCCGATCAAGCCGTATGGCAAGGACGCGCTCGCGATCCTGAGTTCGAACGCGTATTCGGCGGGGATGGCGGCGCTGGCGCTGAACGACATGGGCCGGCTGATGAAGGTGTCGAAGCTGGTCTACGCGCTGAGTCTGCAGGCCTTCAACGGCAACGTGTCGCCGTTCCTGCAGGACACGCTCGCCTTGCGACCGTTCCCCGCGACCGTGCGTGCGGGCGACGATCTGCGCAACCTGCTGGCCGGCAGCAGCATCTGGAACCGCGACGACAAACGCGCGCTGCAGGACCCGCTGAGCTACCGCGACGGCGTCTATCTGCTGGGCGAGGAACAGCGCGCGTATGCATCGGCGCAGGCCCTGCTGAACATCCAGTTGAACTCGTCCGACGATAACCCCGGCGTCGCCGTCGGCGTGAAGGCGCATTCCGCGCGCTGGCAGGATCGCCGCGGCTATGTCGATGCGAATGGCGTAACGGGCGCGGTACTGCCGAGCGCCAACTTCGAGCCGCTGCCGTGGGTGCTGTCGTTCGAACAGCTCGGCCTCGTGCTCGGCCACAACTCGCTGGCGTCGGCGCAACGCATCATGAAGCTGAACGACCCGGCGCGCAGCGGTCTGTCGCGTTTCCTCGGCACCCCGCAGACCGTGCACGCGTTCGGCGCGATGGAGAAGCCGCCGGTCGCGCTCGCCGAGGCGAACAAGGAGCTCGCGATGCCGGTCTCGATGGACTATCTGCCGGTGGCCGGCGATATCGAGGACATCGCCACCAATGCGCCGCGCGTCGTCGAGCGGGTGCAGCAGCAGATCGACAACAGCTTTACGCTGCTCGGCATCGAACTGATCCACGCGGGGCAGGCGATCGACCTGCGCAAGCAGCAGCAACCGGACTTCACCCTTTCGCCGGCCACCGCGGGTCTCTATACTGCCCTGCGCGGGAAGGTCGCGTACCTCGATCAGGACCGGCCGCTCACACCGGATTTCCGTGCAGCATCAGCTCTGCTGCATAACTACCCCGGCTGAGACCCGCGACGAGTCACTTATCCGGAGCTCAGTATGAAGCCATGCGTTGAAGCCTTTCACGATCCACGGACGTCCACCATGACGTACGTGGTGTACGAAACCGACGGTTCGCCGTGCGCGGTCGTCGACGCGGTGCTCGACTACGAACCGCATGCTGGCCGTCTGTCGACCCGCTCGGCGGACCGGGTGATCCGCTTCGTCACCGAGCATCGGCTCCAGGTGGAATGGTTGCTGGAAACGCATGCGCATGCGGATCACATCTCGGCGGCGGCGTATCTGCGCGGCAAGCTCGGCGGGAAGATCGCGATCGGCGAACATATCGGCGCGGTGCAGACGGTGTTCGAGCGGATCTTCAATCTCGATCCGTCCGCGCAGGCGGGGCCCGCGCCGTTCGATCATCTGTTCGTCGACGGGGAAACCTTTCGGGTCGGCGCGTTCGAAGGCCGCGTGATGCACGTGCCGGGCCACACGCCGGCCGACGTCGCGTATGTGTTCGACGGCATGGCGTTCATGGGCGACACCTTGTTCATGCCCGACGTCGGCACCGCGCGCTGCGATTTTCCGGGCGGCGATGCGCGCAAGCTGTACGAGTCGATCGGCAAGCTGCTGAGCCTGCCGCCGCGGACGCGGCTGTTCGCGTGCCACGACTATCCGCCCGAAGGCCGCGAGACGCGTTGGGAGGCCACGGTCGCCGAGCAGCGCGCGGCGAACATCCACGTACGCGACGGCGTGACGCTGGAGCAGTTCGTCGCGATGCGCACGGCGCGCGATGCGACGCTCGGTCAGCCGGCGCTGATCATCCCTTCGATCCAGCTGAATATCCGCGCGGGCGTGTTGCCGGCGGCCGAGGGGAACGGCGTGCGTTATCTGAAGCTGCCGCTCGACGCGTTTTGACGTGGCTTGAAGCGGGGTTAAGCGGCTTGAAGCGGCTTGAAGCGGCTTGAAGCGGATCGAAGCGGGCTCAAGCGGGCTCAAGCGGGCTTAGGTGGGTTTAAGCAGAGCGGCATGAAAAGGCGCGGCGGTGCATGACGTTTCGCAACGCCTTCACGGATCGACATCCATCACTCATCGGGAAGCAAAAAAAGGAAAGCAATGAGCACGAATGCAGCGGCGCCGGGTAACACGGAAACGTTCGACGTAGTGGTGATCGGCGGCGGCGCGGCCGGCATCGGCGTGACGGCGAGTCTGTTGCGCCGCAGGCCGGACCTGCGGATCGCGATCGTCGAGCCGGCCGAGCGCCACTACTATCAGCCCGCGTGGACGCTGGTGGGCGGCGGCGCGTTCAATATCGACGACACCGTGCGGCCGATGTCGTCCGTGATGCCCGGCCACGCCCACTGGATCAAGGCGAGCGCCAGCGCGATCGAGCCCGGCCAGCACACGGTGCGGCTCGACGACGGACGCAGCATCGGCTACCGCCGGCTGATCGTCTGCCCCGGGCTGCGCCTTGCGTGGGACAGGATCGAAGGGCTCGAAGCCACGCTCGGCAGGAACGGTGTGACGTCGAACTACCGGTTCGATCTCGCGCCGTACACGTGGCAACTCGTGCGCGAACTGAAGGGCGGCAAGGCGCTGTTCACGCAACCGGGCATGCCGATCAAATGCGCGGGCGCGCCGCAGAAAGCGCTGTACCTGTCGTGCGATTACTGGCGTACGCAGCGCGTGCTCGACCAGATCGACGTCGAGTTCAATCTGGCCGGCGACGTGCTGTTCGGCGTCGCGGCCTTTGTGCCGTCGTTGATGAAATACGTCGAGCGTTATCGAACGTCGCTCGCGTTCGGGTCGAACCTGGTGAGCGTCGACGGCGCGCGCAAGGTCGCGACCTTTGCCGTGAAGGATGCGAACGGCAGCGTCGCGCGGGTCGAAAAACCCTTCGACATGCTGCACGTGGTGCCGCCACAGGTGCCGCCGGCCTTGGTCAGCGAAAGCGTGCTGGCCGACCAGGCCGGGTGGTGCGAAGTCGATCACGCGACGCTCGCGCATCCGCGCGTGCCCGACGTGTTCGCGCTCGGCGACGCCTGTTCCGCGCCGAACGCGAAAACGGCCGCGGCGGTACGCAAGCAGATCGTGGTCGTCGCCGACAATCTGCTCGCGTCGCTGGACGGCAAGCCGTTGCCCGCGCGTTACGACGGTTACGGCGCGTGTCCGCTGACGGTCGAGAAGGGCAAGGTCGTGCTCGCGGAATTCGGCTACGGCGGCAAGCTGCTGCCGACGTTCCCGCTCAATCCGACCGTGCCGCGCGCGTCGGCGTGGCATCTGAAGGCGAGTTTTCTGCCGTGGCTTTACTGGAACGGTTTGCTGAAGGGCCGCGAATGGCTGACGGCTTCGACGGCGCAACCGGCGAAACCGGCCAATCAGGCGAAGCTGTCCGCATGAGCGCGCTGCCTCTGGTCACGCTGACGAGTACGGCGCTCGGCGCCTGCGTCGGCGCCACGCTCGCGCTGACCGGCGCGGGCGGCGCGATCATCGCGGTGCCGTTGCTGATGTTCGGCTTGCGGCTGTCCGTGATCGAAGCGGCGCCGATCGGTCTGCTGGCGGTCGCGTCGTCGGCGTTGCTGGGTGCCGTGCTCGGACTGCGGGCGGGGATCGTCAGATATCGCGCGGCGGGGCTGATCGCCGTGGCCGGCATGCTGATGACGCCGGCCGGTTTGTGGGTCGCGCGGCGCGTGCCGAATACGCCGCTGACCGTGCTGTTCGCGGCAGTGCTCGCGTATGTCGCGGTGCAGATGTACCGGCGCGCGGCGGGCGTGCCGGCGCCGGCCGCGGTGGCGTCCGGGTCTGGCTCTTCGTCAGGGAGCGCCTCCATGTCCGTGCCTTGCCGGCTGGATGCGACGTGCGGCCGCTTGATCTGGACCTTGCCCTGCGCCCGCGTGCTGACCATGTGGGGCGCGGCGGCGGGCTTTCTGTCGGGCCTGCTCGGCGTGGGCGGCGGCTTCGTGATCGTGCCCGCGCTCAGACGATCGACCGATCTGCCGATGCAGTCCATCGTCGCCTCGTCGCTCGGCGTGATTGCGCTGGTGTCGATGACCGGGGTGATGTCGGCGGCCTGGCAGGGGCATATGGACTGGCCGGTCGCGCTGCCTTTCGCGGCGGGCGCGGTGGGCGCGATGCTGATCGGCCGGGCATTCGCGAAGCGGCTGAGCGGGCCGAAACTGCAGCAGGGTTTCGCGGTGATCGCCGGCGCGATCGCGGTGGGCCTGATTGTCAAAGTCGCGCTGATTGTCGTTTAACGAAGCGACGTGGTGAATGCTGAAGCGCCGTTAGCCTGATTGATTGACGTCCTGAATCGAAGGGCCCGTTTCAGGCTAACTGAATTATTCAAATATAGTTATCCGAAATAACAATAAGAGATTCCGGCAGGTCGCGCTTAAAGTAGCGGGCGGATGAAAATCCGACCCCCGTCGCGCCAGCTCGTCTGCCGTTGCCGTTGCCAGTGCATTTCAGAAATACCTATCCATCCCCAACCATTTAATAATCAGGCGTTGATATGAAGAAGAAACTTGCAGCGATGATTCCTCTCGTGGTCGCGGCGTCGGCAGCGCACGCGCAGAGTTCGGTCACGTTATACGGCATCGTGGAAGACGGCGTCGACGTGGTCAGCAATGTGCAGGGCAGTCATCTGGTGCAGATGGCCTCCGGCGTGACGGCCGGCAGCCGCTGGGGCGTGCGCGGCACCGAAGATCTCGGCGGCGGACTGTCGACGATCTTCCGGCTCGAAAGCGGCTTCGACCTGAACTCGGGACGCCTCGGCAGCGGCCTCGCGTTTTCGCGCAATGCGTATGTGGGTCTGCAAAGCCAGCAGGTGGGCACGTTGACGCTCGGGCGCCAGTGGGATTCGATCGTCGATTTCGTCGAGCCCTATACGTTGAACGGCAATATCGGCGGGTATTACTTCGCGCATCCGAACGATATGGACAACACCGACAACGGCTTCCCCATCTCGAACGCGATCAAGTACCGTAGCCCGACGCTCGGCGGCCTGACCTTCGGTGGCCTCTATGCGCCGGGCGGCATCGCCGGCAAGTTCTCGGACAACACCACCTTCAGCGTCGGCGCGACCTATGCGCTGGGACCGGTGAGCGCGGGCGTCGGCTATCTGCACATCAACGACCCGGGCGTGTCGACCCAGGGCTATCAGAACTACCCGGGCTTCACGAACGCGGTGTACGGCAACTACCTGGCCGCCGCGCGTGCGCAGAAGGTGTTCGGCGCGGGCGTCGCGTATCAGGTGCTGGATTCGCTGCGCGTGCTCGCCGACTTCACCAACACGAACTTCCAGCAAGGCAGCGCGGGACATGATGCGACGTTCCAGAACTACGAACTGTCGACCTTGTTCAACCCGACGGCGGCCGTCACGATCGGCGCGGGCTACACGTACACGACGGGCAGCGACCATGCAACCGGCGCGCAGCCGAAGTACAACCAGTTCAACCTGAGCGCCGAATACGCGCTGTCGAAGCGGACCTCGGTCTACGTGCTCGGCGTGTTCCAGAAAGCGGCGGGCGATGCCAAGGTCGCGCAGATCGCCGGCTTCAATCCGTCGGGGAATCAGAAGCAGGCGGTGGGACGCCTGGGCATTCGCAGCGTGTTCTGATCGTTGAAGGCGGGCGGATACGCCGGCGTGCGGTGGGGTGGTGCGATTGAAAGCAATTAGAAATAAACCGGACGCCGCCATGCCCATACACGCCGGCGCGGCCGTTCGCCGATATTTTTAGCGTGTTTTTCCCGCGCCGCCGTATTCCCGCCATTCCGAATCAACTCCCCACTTCCCCCGACGCTTCAGTGGCGGTAAAGTCATACCGCGTTTGTTTGCTGAAACCTGGTAAAACCAGCCCGCATTCGCACGTCCCGCAAGTTTTTTTGCAAACGCAGTTTTGTAAAACAGGCTTCAAAAGGGGATTTACATGTCAGTCGGCAATACGGTCGTCGACACGACCAGAAGCAGCACAAAATACAAACTCATCAAGTGGTCGATTATCGGGTTGTGCATCGCCGTCGGCGCGCCGCTCGCCATCCTGCTGGTCAAGGGCCTCGTCGGCCTGATTCTCGCTGCTGTCATCGGCCTCGCGGCCATCAACTTCGGCCCGGTGCTGGCCATGAAGTTCGCGAACCAGAAGGTCAAGATGTTCGTGAACGAGGCGAAAGCCAATCCGATCGAAACGCTCTATAACGAGCTTGCCGAGAAGCAGGAAGGCGCCGAACGCTTCAAGAAAAGCATTACGGACTTCCGCACCGAGGTCAAAAACTTCGAAGACAAAACCGCGCAGTTCAAGAAGCAATATCCGGAAGACGCCGCGCGTTTCGAGACCCAGCTCGCGACCATGAAAAAACTGCTCGCGTTTCGCGAGGGTCGCTACAAACAGGTTCAGGACGAACTTAAACGCTTTTCGGATGCGATCGACCGCGCCAAGGCGCTATGGGATATGTCGCAATCCGCGCAGCGCATGAACAAGATCGCCGGCATGCAGAACAGCGATACCTTCGCGCAGATCAAAACCGACGCCGCGCTCGATTCGGTGATGAACTCGGTCAATAAGGCGTTTTCGGAAATGGAAACGTCGTTGATGGAAAGCGCCGAGGTGCAGCAGGCGAAGGCCGCCACGGAAATGGGCACGCTCACGCCGCCCGCCCAGCAGATCGGCTCGCCTCACGCGCCGCAGTAAGCCGCGCGCCGTGCAAGAGCAAATGCACTTGCTCTTGCACTTCCCGACAACTCGACTCGACCAAAAATGAAGAAAATTCTGGGTTCGGTGCTTTTCCTGATCTTGCTGGCGGCTGGTTGGTATATCCACGAAGGCGGCCTGAAAAATCTCAACTACGGGCAGCGCGCCGAGAAGGACAACGGTATCGATACCGGCAATAGCGGCAGCGGCGGCAGCGGCGGCAACAGCGGCAGTAGCAGCAACGGCAGCACCGGCGGCAACGGCGCCACCGACACCGCCGCCACGCCGCCCGTGGCCAACAATCCGGACGGCTTCGTGCCCAACAAGGACACGTTGAAATCGATCCTCGGCAATGGCGTGGTGCGCGTGAGCGTCGAAAACCCGTCGCGGCCGTTCTACTCGGAAGACGGCGGCAAGCCGCAGGGCTTCAACGTCGACTTCGCGAATCTGCTGTTCGCGCAGAAGGAGTTCACCTCGGGCGACCACGCGAGCATCACGGTCGACACGCATCACGGCGTGGACACCTATCCCGCCGTCCCCGATCAACTGACGAAAACCGACCGGCAGGGCAACGCGCTCGTCGATGTCGCGATGGACGGGCTGACCTTCCCCGACAACACGCCGAACGGCGTCGTGTACTCGATTCCGTATGTCGAGGACTTCGGCTACTCGCTGATCGTGCCGCAAGGTTCGCCGGTGCGCTCCGCGGCCGATCTCTCGGGCAAGACGGTCGGTGTGCTGCAAGGCGATCCGGACGTGAAGGCGTTCGTGCAGAAGGCCTTCCCGAATAGCCGGATCGTCGAGTTGTCGGATGCGAGCATCGAAGGGCAGCGGTCGTGGATGGCGCATTTCCTCGACAACCGTCAGGTCGATGCGATCGTCTACGACTATCCGTTCGGCGTCGCGGAGATCAAGGGCACCGATCTGCGCTTTGCGCAGACCAAGCTCGACGGCTCGAACCTGTCGTACAAGATCGGCGTGCGCAAGGACGACAGCGCGCTGTTGATCTACCTGAATTCGGCGATCGCGAAGGTCAAGCAGACGCCGGCCTACCTCGACCTGCTGCGCAAATATTTCATCAGCGACCAGGTGCTGACCACGGCGGCGAGCGGCGGCGAGAAGACGTACGTGGTGCGTTCGGGCGACACGCTCAATGCCATCGCGTTGAGCCAGTTGGGCAGCGGCACGCGTTACGTGGACGTGCAGAAGCGCAACAATCTGCCGAATCCGAACCTGATCCTGGTGGGGCAGCGGCTGATCATTCCGCAGCGCTGAGCGGCGCGCGTCGCGGTGCGCCGACATCTTCGTCATTCATTGCGCATGCCGCGCAGGGGCACGCCCACGGGTTATCCCGGCCGGGCGTGTCGCCTGGCGCGCCATGAGCCCCCCATTTCCGCCAGGTTTGCATCCATTTCGGCCCGCGCTGCGTAAATCCCCTCAAGGACGCGCACCCCCACCCGATACCGCCCACCCACCGCGCATCCCGAAACCCGGAGACGCGCCCATGAGCCTTGCCGTACCGACCACCCCTCTACCGCGCGGCGCGCGGGTCGCGGTCATCGGCGCCGGCATTTCGGGGCTGGCCAGCGCTTACTTCCTCGCCCGTGATCATCAGGTGACGCTGTTCGAATCGGCCGGCTACCTCGGCGGCCACACCAACACGGTCGACGTCACGCTCGAAGGCCAGACGCATCCCGTCGATACCGGTTTCCTGGTCTTCAACGACCGCACTTACCCGAACCTGATCGCGCTGTTCGCCGAACTCGGCGTGCAATCGCATCCGAGCGCGATGACCTTTTCGGTCTCGCTCGACGAAGGCCGCCTCGAATGGGCCGGCACCAATCTGAACACCGTGTTCGCGCAGCGCCGCAACCTGTTTTCGCCGACCTTCATCGGCATGCTGCGCGACATCGTGCGCTTTAACGGCAGCGCCCAGCGCAACCTCGAACTCGCGACGCAGTCCCGCGCGTCGATGGGCGAACTGCTGACGGCCGGCGGCTACGGCGGCGCATTCCAGCGCCACTATCTGCTGCCGATGGCCGCCGCGATCTGGTCGAGCGCGACCGCCGACATTCTCGCGTTCCCGGCCACCACCTTCCTGCGCTTCTGTCTGAACCACGCGCTGCTGCAGGTGAACCGGCGTCCGCAATGGCGGACGGTGGTCGGCGGCGGACGCGAATACGTGCGGCGGATGGCCGGCACGCTCACCGACATCCGCTTCGACACCGCCGTGCGCGGCGTGCGGCGCGACGGGCAGGGCGTCGACGTGTACACCGACGACGGCACGCAGCGCTTCGACGCGCTGGTGCTCGCGACCCACGCGCCGACCACGCTGCGTCTGCTGGAAGATGCCGATCAGGACGAGCGCAGCGTGCTGAGCGCGGTGCGCTATCAACCGAACGTCGCGGTGCTGCATACCGATACCCATCTGCTGCCGCGCCGGCAGCGCGTGTGGTCCGCGTGGAATTACCTCGGCAGCCGGCGCGTGGACGGCACGCATCCGGTGTGCGTCAGTTATCTGGTCAACCAGTTGCAGCCCTTGCCGTTCGCGACGCCGCTCGTCGTCACCTTGAACCCGGTCGCGCAGCCCGCGCCGGGCACCGAGTTGCGCCGCTTCGTGTACGACCATCCGCTGTTCGATCTGGCCGCGATCGACGCACAGCACCGGCTGCCGTCGCTGCAAGGCAAGCGGCGCACGTGGTTCGCGGGTGCGTGGACCGGCTACGGCTTTCACGAGGACGGCCTGAAATCGGCGTTGCGGGTGGCCGCCGATTTCGGCGCGGCGCCGTCATGGGCCGCGCTGTGAAAGCCGCGCGCGAGTGCGCCGACGTGCCCGCCTGGCTACTGACCGGGCAGGTGATGCACGAGCGTCTGCGGCCGCGCCAACATCGCTTTACCTACCCCGTGTTCTACGTGCGCTGCGATCTCGACCGGCTTGGGTCGCTCGGCTCGACTGCCTCGTTCCCGAGCGGCTGGTTCGGCATCGACCGCTGGCGGCCGCTGAGCCTGCATGCGCGCGATCACGGTCCGCGCGACGGCAGCGACCTCGCCGCGTGGATGCGCGCGCAACTATCGGCGGCAGGCATTCACGAAGCGGACGGAAAAATCTGGCTGCAGGCGTTTCCACGCGTGTTCGGCTATGCGTTCAATCCGGTGAGTTTCTGGTTCTGCCATGACCGCGACGGCCAGTTGCGCGCGCTGCTGGCCGAAGTGCGCAACACGTTCGGCGCGCGTCATTGCTATCTGCTGAGCGCGGAGGCTCACGCGCCGATCACCGCCGCGACGCCGCTCGTGTGCAGAAAAGTGCTGCACGTGTCGCCGTTTTGCCGGGTCGAAGGCGGCTATACGTTTCGCGTCACGCAGACGCCAGACCATGTATCGGTCGCGATCGACTATCGCGACGCCGACGGTCTGCTGATTCGCACCGCGCTCGGCGGCCGCGTGCAACCGCTGACGCGCGCCGCCGCGCTGCGCGCGTTGCTGCGTCAACCGTTGCTGACGGTCGGCGTGGTCGCGCGCATCCATTGGCAGGCCGTGCGGCTCGCGTTGAAGAAAACGCCGTTCTACGGCAAACATCCCGCGCCGGGACGTCGCGCGGACGCATCCACCGATCCCATCGCGCCGACGGAACCGTCTGCCGCCGCGCGTTCCATTTCATCCGATTGAGGAGACTCCGCCATGGCGCTTTCCAGAACCTTGAGCGGATACCGATCCGCCCCCGCGTCAGCGCGACTGTTCCTGTCGCTGCTCGAACGGATTCAGGTGGGACACGTCGCGTTGATCACGCCCGACGGTCAGCAGCGCGTGTTCGGCGATCCGCACGCGGCGCCGGGCGCGCGGCTCGAACTGCGTGACTGGCGCGCGTGCGGCGCGATCTTGCGCAAGGGCGATATCGGCTTCGCGGAAGCGTGGCGCTCGTTCTGGGTCGACACGCCGGACCTCGCCGCGTTGCTGCGCGTCGCGATCCGCAACGAACGCGCGTTGCAGCGCACGGTGTATGGCGGCTGGCTCGCGCAACTGTGGTACGGGTTGCGACACAAGCTGCGGCCGAATACGCGCTCCGGCAGCCGGCGCAACATTCACGCGCACTACGACATCGGCAATACGTTCTACGCGCAGTGGCTCGATCCCACTTTCACGTATTCGAGCGCGGTATTCGACGGCGATTTTCAGCGCTCGCTTGAAGACGCGCAGCACGCCAAGTACCAGCGCATCATCGATACGCTCGGCTTGCAGTCCGGCATGCGGATTCTGGAAATCGGCTGCGGCTGGGGCGGTTTCGCGATGCATGCGGCGCGGCTGGGCATTCACGTGCACGGCGTGACGATCTCGCCCGCGCAGCTCGAATTCGCCCAGATGCGCGTGCATGAAGCCGGGCTCGACGAGCGCGTGCAACTCGAATTGCGTGACTACCGCACGCTGACCGGTCAATACGACGGCATCGTCTCGATCGAAATGTTCGAGGCGGTCGGCGAGAAATTCTGGCCGGCGTACTTCGGGATTCTGCGTGCGTGTCTGCGTCCCGGCGCGCGCGCGATGCTGCAGACCATCACGATCGACGAACCGCACTTCGCCGCGTATCGCGCGACCAGCGACTTCATCCGCGAATATATTTTTCCGGGCGGCATGCTGCCGAGCCCGCAGCGTTTCATCGACGCGGCACGGCGCGGCAAGCTGCACGCGCAGACGTCGCTCGCCTTCGGGCGCGATTATGCGGAGACCTTGCGACGCTGGCGCGCCGCGTTCGAAGCGCAACTCGACACGATCCGGACGCAGGGCTTCGACGAGATTTTCGTGCGCACGTGGCGGCTTTATCTCGCGTACTGCGAGGCGGGTTTCGACGAAGGGCGCACCGACGTGATGCAGTTCGTGCTGGCCAGGGTGGACTGACGTGCGCGCGCTCGCGGCGGTGCTGCTGATGCTGTGGGCCGTGGCCGCGTGCGCGGACTGGCGCGACGACGTGCCGTCCGCGAAACTCGTCGGCGAGGGGCCGTTCACCGTGTTCGGCTTCACGCTGTATCGCGCGCAACTGTGGACCGAACGCATGCCGGTGGACGACGACGAACCGTTCGCGCTGCATATCGTCTACACGCGCAGCATCAAGCGCGAACGCTTCGTGGATGCGGGTATCGGCGAGATCAAGCGGCTTGCCGGCGCGCCGGTTCCGGCGTCGACGCTGGACCGTTGGCGCGCCGACATGATGCAGGCCTTCGTGGACGTCGCGCCCGGCGATCAGCTGAGCGCGGTGAATCTGCCGGGCAAGGGTGTGCGTTTCTATGCCGGCGATCGCGTGACCGCCGAGTTCGACGACCCGGCGTTCGCGCACGCGTTCTTCGGCATCTGGCTCGATCCGTCGACGCGTGCCCCAGCGTTGCGCAAGCATTTGCTGGGATTGGAGCCCTGAGGTTGCGATGGCGCCGTGCCCTCGCGCTGCGCGGCGACGCTTGCCTGGGCGTCGATGAACGCCACCGTATCGTCGAGCACCGGCGCGAAACCGCGCAACGGTCCCGCGATGGCGCCCACCAGCAACGCGTGACCGACGCGCGGATAGTGCTTCACCTCGACATCCCGATCGCCGGCTGCGCGCAGTTTTGCGGCCAGGCGGTCGGTATTGCCGGGATCGACGGTGGTGTCGCGCTCGCCGGCGGCGAGGAACATCGGCGGTTCGTCGCCCGCGACGAAGTTGATCGGCTGACTCGCGGCGCGCGTGCTCAACGGGAAAATCCGTTCGAGCGTGGCGTCCTGCAGCGGCAGAAAATCGTACGGACCGGCCAGCCCGATCACGCCCGCGATATCGCGTTTGCTCATCTGCTGCGCGGCGAGATAGCGGTCGTCGGTGGCGAGCAGCATCACAATATGCGCGCCGGCCGAGTGACCCATCAGGAAGATTCGCGACGGGTCGCCACCGAACTCGGCGGCATGATCGCGAGCCCAGCGTACGGCGCGCGCGGCGTCGTCGACGAAACCGGGAAACCCGGTCTCCGGCCAGGTGCGGTAGTCGGGCAGCACCGCGACGAAACCGCGCGAGGCAAGCGCCGCGCCGACGAACAGATAGCTGCCGCGCGAGCCGTTCTGCCAGCTTCCGCCGTACAGGAACACGACGACCGGGCGCCCGCGCGTGGCGGCGGGCGGTGCGCTCACGCCAGGCGTGTAGACGTCGAGCTGCTGGCGCGGATTGTCGCCGTATGCGATGCCGTCCTCCGCGTGAAAGCCGTTGCGCGATGCGGCGGCGTTCAGAAAGCCGGCAGGGCTGCAACCACTTAAAGCGGTGAGCGCCAGCGCGGCGGTCAGGGTCAGCAGGCGTCGAGGCGTCATGGGCGGTCTGTCCGGAATGATTCGTTCGAACAATGTACGCGTCATGTCCCGAAGCGGATGCAGGCTTATCCCGCGTGAAACGGCGGCCACGGCGAAATGCCGGCCGTCTGCAACAACAGCACCAGATTGAGCGCCAGCACCGCGATCGTGCCGAGTACCGCCGCCACGGTCGTCATGCGCCGGTTCCGGTAGCGGCCCATCAGGTCGCCGCGCGACGTGAACCACACCAGCGCGATCATCGGCACCGGCAACGCGATGCTGAGCACGACCTGGCTCAGCACCAGCGCGCGCGTCGCGTCCACGCCCCACGCGACGACGGCGAATGCCGGCGCCATCGTGATCAGACGGCGCGCCCACACGGGAATGTGAAAGCCGACGAAGCCCTGCATGATCATCTGTCCGGCCATCGTGCCGACCACCGAACTCGACACGCCGGAGGCGATCAACGCCGCCAGAAAGAGTCCCGCCGCCGCGCCGCCGAGCAGTGGCGTGAGTGTGCGCCACGCGGTCTCGATGCTGGCGATATCCGCGTGCCCCGCGTGGAACGCGCTCGACGCCATGATCACCATCGCCATGTTGATGAGTCCCGCGACGCCGAGCGCGGCCACGACCTCGATATTGGAAAAGCGCAGCAGCTTGCCGCGCTCGCTCTCGTTGCGCGGTGTCACGCGATTCTGCGTGAGGCCCGAATGGAGAAACAGCACATGCGGCATCACGGTCGCGCCGATGATGCCGACCGAAATCGTCAGCGCATTGCTGTCGGGCATGGCCGGCGTGAACGTATGCTTGACCACGGACGGCCAATGCACCGGCGCGATCAGCAGCTCGGCGAGATACGACAGCCCGATCACGCCCACCAGCGCCGCGATCGCCAGTTCGAGCGGCCGGAAGCCGCGCTTTTCGAATTGCAGCAGCGCGTAGGTGACGGCCGCGGTGATCAGCATGCTGGGGATCATCGATAGATGCGTGAGCAACGAAACGCCGATCGCCCCGCCGACGAACTCGGCGAGATCGGTCGCCATCGCCGCGATTTCGCTGATACCCCACATCGCGAGCACATAGCGGCGGGGCAGCGCGGCGCGACATAACTCGGCGAGGTTGTGGCCGGTCACCAGTCCGAGCTTGGCGGACAGCGACTGAAACAGCATCGCGACGATGTTGGCCACCGCCACCACCCACAGCAGCGTATAGCCGTAACCGGCGCCTGCCTGAATGTTGGTGGCGAAATTGCCGGGGTCCATGTAGGCGATCGATGCCACCACCGCCGGTCCCACGAACGGCAGCATCGCGCGCAAACCGCGTCGCCGTCCCGCCAGCGTTTCGCGCATGTCGAAGCAGGTCTGCTCGGTGAGCGTCTGCGGCACGGCGGGTTGGCTGATCGCTTCGTTCATGACTGCTCCTGTGCGTCGTGGTCGGACGTTCACGGCATTGAACCAGGCCGGTCAACGGGTGACCGCGGCCCTCGCCGCGTCACCACGTTGCCGGTGCAGCAGGCTGCGTGCGTCAGGCGCTCATGTTCAACGCGCCGTTCACGCCGTTCGGGAAGAAGCCGCCCTTGGTCGTGATGCCGCTCGTCAGATAGACGATGTTGAGCACGTTGCTGTAGTTGCGGCTGAACGCGAGCCCGTTGCTGTCGAGCGGCACGATGTTCGACGTGCCGGCCGTCGCGCCGGTGATCCCCTGATCGTCGTGACCGTTGTTGTCGAGACTGTCGCGCGCGGCCGAGATCGCGTTGGCGGCGGTGACGAGACTCGTCATGTCGATCCCTTTCGAGTACAGCACCGTGCGTACCAGCCCCGCGTGATACGCCTCGGCCGCGAGAATGCCGGCCGCGGCTTCGAGAAAGGTCTTGTTGGTGATCAACGGCGACGCGCCCTTATACGCGGTCACGCCGACGTCCTCGAAGATGAACGCGCCGAGCAGGAAGTTGTTGTCGCTCGCATACGGATTGAAGGCGACGCCCGCGCCCACCAGCCCCGCCGCGCGTGCCGCGTTCGAGAACGCCCCGTTCGGATTGGTGCCGCCGATATCGATCGAGGGCATCGCCACCGCGGCCGAGCCGAGCGCGCTGCGCAGGAACGCGACGTGCTCGCGTTCGTCGTTGGCGATCTCGTTCGCGTAGGCCTGCACCACCGCGTCCTGGAACGGCACCTGCTGGCCGGGGATCACCGTGCCCATCGTGCCGACACCGGAGGTCATGCTCGCGGCAAGACCGGCGCCCGTCGTCGCGTACGTGTAGAACTGCGATTCGAGGTACTCCAGGTTCAGCGCGAAGTTGAGGATTTCCGCGTCGGTCGGCGCGCTCTGCGCCGACACGCTCGAACCCGACCCGCCGCCGCACGCGCTGATCAGCGTGCCGCCGACCAGACCCAGGCCGAGACCACCGGCATTGCGAAAGAACTGTCTGCGTTGCAGACGCCGTTCGACACGACGGTCGAATGCGTCGATAAGCTTTCCTGACTGATTGCTGGACTCCGACATGGCTGTGCTCCTCAAATGGTTCGCTACCCATGCCGCGCACTGGCGACGCACGCGTGTGCCTGACGATCGTTCACGCGCTGCGGGACGCAAAAACGCGGACGCAAAGAGGCCTCTGTCCTTCTGAGAAGAACTGATCGATCGCGGTAGAAGAGCGAGCCCTCAACCGCCTTTACGGAGCCAATGCGCGAGTAGATGCAAACCTCACCAAAGATTTCCTCGTGCGTTCGCAGCATTGCGGCGGGGCGCGTCGAACTTAGTCGATCGACGCCATTCGAGCGACGCGATGGGTGCGTTGTGCGTGCCGTTCAGGCAAGTTTGACCCGCTTCGCCGAGCCTTCGCCGCGATCCTCTGTACAATTGGCCGATCGATCGTCGGCGTCCTTTCCGGGGGCGCGTCGTTTTCTTTTGATCATCGAACCCCATCGACCGAATTCATGGCCATTACCTACAAGACTCCCGACGACATCGCCAGGCTTCGCATTTCCGGGCGCCTCGCGGCCGACGTGCTGGCGATGATCGGCGAGCACGTCAAGCCCGGTGTCTCCACCGAGGAGCTCGACGCGCTGTGCAACGACTACATTGTCAAGACCCAGAAAACGATTCCGGCA
Organism: Paraburkholderia sp. D15; assembly: GCF_029910215.1. NCBI lineage: Bacteria > Pseudomonadati > Pseudomonadota > Betaproteobacteria > Burkholderiales > Burkholderiaceae > Paraburkholderia > Paraburkholderia sp. D15. The sequence continues at coordinate 1,036,206 of NZ_CP110395.1, forward strand.
AATGTCGGCTATCTGGGTTTTCCGAAGACGGTGTGCACGTCCGTCAACCAGGTGGTGTGCCACGGCATCCCGAATCGCGGCGAGGTGCTGAAGGACGGCGACATCATCAATATCGACGTCGCGATCATCAAGGACGGCTACTTCGGCGATACGAGCCGCATGTATTGCGTGGGCCAGCCGAGCACGGTCGCGCGTCAGCTGATCGACACCACCTATGAAGCGATGCTCGCCGGCATCCGCCAGGTGAAACCGGGCGCCACGCTCGGCGACGTCGGTCACGCGATCCAGAAGGTTGCGCAGCGCGATGGCTTTTCGATCGTGCGCGACTACTGCGGGCACGGTATCGGCAAGGTCTATCACGAAGACCCGCAGGTACTGCACTACGGTCAGCCGGGGCAGGGCATGCGTCTGAAGCCCGGCATGGTCTTCACGATCGAACCGATGGTCAACGCGGGCCGCGCCGGCACCTCGGTGCTGCGCGACGGCTGGACCGTGGTCACCAAGGACCGCTCGCTGTCGGCGCAATGGGAGCACATGATCGCCGTCACGGACGACGGCTACGAGCTGCTCACGCCGTGGCCCGACGGCACCGGCGATTACGAAGCGCCTTGAGCGCGGGGCAGTCGTGGGCCAGGCGCGCGCGATGCGCGGCACGCTCGCAGACCGCTCGGCCGTGCGTTGCACGTTGCATGGATTGCGCGTGAACGCTGCATGCCGGGCGCGTGAAATGCTGCTCGATATGTGTGCAACCCAGCATGAAGCTCGACGAGCAACTCGCACCGAAGCTCGCGTGTCGCGCAAATCCGGTCAATAATGATTTGACTCGCACGCCGGTTCGGTTAAAGCTACGCCTTAGGATTTCAAGGGGTTTTCGTCTGCATGAGTCCGTCATTGACCGTTCGCCGCATCACCGCCGATCAAGGCGCCGTATTTCGCGAACTCCGCACCGCGTCGCTGCGTGAGGCGCCGTACGCGTTCGGCGCCACGCTCGAAGACGCGTTGTCGGTAGATGCCGCCAGTTACGACGCCACCGCCGCCGACCACGCGGTGTCGATGCGCGTCGCCACGTTCATTCTCTATACCGAGGGCCATCCCGCCGGCCTGATCGAAGCGCATTTCGACGACACCGCGGCGCGCCGCGCGTTCGTCTGCGAGTTGTGGGTGGCGCCGGCCGTGCGTCATCTGCGCGGCGGGGAGTTGCTGGTCGACACGGCCGGCAGCTGGCTCGCGAACGAGGGCGCCACCGAGATCTACGCGTGGCTCGCGGACGCCAACCGCAACGCCATCCGCTTCTACGAAGCGCTCGGCTTCGGCCCGACCGGCGAGCATCGTCGCGTGCAGCGCGCGCCCGAGCAAGCCGAAAGTCTGCTGGTGCGGCACGTGCCGACCACCTCGCAGGTATTCCAGCAGTGATCCCGCGAGCGGCGCAGCTCGCTGCCGCTCGATTCCCCTCGCGTCTGTCCCGCGTTCGTGGCTGTGCCGCGGGCCGCGTCATTCGCGCGGCAAAAAAACTGGCCGCGCGCGTGGACGCCTGTAAAATACGCAAAATTTTTTGCCGAACGCTATGTCGCCCAAGAAATCACCCTTTTTCGAACTCCGCAGCGGCTCCGTCGACACGCTCCTGTTCGTGGTCAAGACGACCGACCTGGACGCGATGCGTGCCGAGCTGACCCGGCGCTTCGAGGCGACCCCCGAATTCTTTGCCAACGACGTCGTCGCGATCGACGTGCGTCGTCTCGATGACGCCGAGCGCGTGCCGCTCGCCGACATCGCGCAACTGCTCGATAGCGTGCGCATGCGGCCGGTCGGCGTGGTGGCCAATCCGCAGCAGACGTGGGCCGCCGAAGGCGCGCTGCCCCTGCTCGAAGCGCGCGACCGCCGCGGCAACGCCGCAAAATCCGCTGACGAAGAGACGGCGAACGCTAACGTGAGCGCGGCCGGTGTCACGAACGCCTCGAACACCACGAACACCACGAACGCCGCCGGCACCACGAGCGCGCCCACCGGCAACCCGCAGGCAAGCCTGCTGCCGCCCGACGACGCGAGCGCCGACGGCGTCCCGCCGCCCGGCACGCCGGCCACGGCCGCCGCGGTCGAACCGGTGCCTGCCGCCGAGCCGGTGCGTCTCGCCACGTCGTCGCAGACCACGGTGGTCGACAAGCCGCTGCGTTCCGGCCAGCGCATCTACGCGAAGGGCGACCTGGTCGTGCTCGGGCTCGTGAGCTACGGCGCGGAAGTGATCGCGGAAGGCAACATCCATATTTACGCGCCGTTGCGCGGCCGGGCATTGGCCGGCGTGCAGGGCAATCACGACGCGCGCATTTTCTGCACGTGTCTCGAACCGGAACTGATCTCGATCGCGGGCATCTATCGAACGACCGAGAACCCGCTGCCGGCCGACGTGCTCGGCAAGCCGGTGCAGATCTGGCTCGAGGAAGAAAAGTTGATGATCGAACCGCTGCGGCTCACCTGAGCAAGGACGTGACGTCACGCGCGCCGCACCGGCACGGTACGACGGAATGCGGCATGCGACGTTTCACGGCCAGACGAGCCGCACATAACTGACGAATTTGACGAACACAAGGTAAGGGTAATGGCAAAAATCATTGTGGTGACTTCGGGCAAGGGTGGCGTGGGCAAGACGACCACGAGCGCGAGTTTTGCATCGGCCCTCGCATTGCGTGGCAGCAAAACCGCCGTGATCGACTTCGACGTCGGCCTGCGTAACCTCGACCTCATCATGGGCTGCGAGCGTCGCGTGGTGTACGACCTGATCAACGTGATCCAGGGCGAAGCCAATCTGAACCAGGCGCTGATCAAGGACAAGAAGTGCGAGAACCTGTTCATCCTGCCGGCCTCGCAAACGCGTGACAAGGACGCGCTGACGCTCGAAGGCGTCGAGAAGATCATCAACGATCTGATCGCGATGGACTTCGAATACATCGTCTGCGATTCGCCCGCGGGGATCGAATCGGGCGCGCTGCTCGCCATGCATTTCGCCGACGAGGCGCTGATCGTGACGAATCCGGAAGTGTCGTCGGTGCGCGACTCGGACCGCATTCTCGGCATCCTGTCGTCGAAGACCAAACGCGCGATCGAAGGCAAGGAGCCGATCAAGGAGCATCTGCTGATCACGCGCTACAACCCGAAGCGCGTCAGCGAAGGCGAAATGCTGTCGCTCACCGATATCCAGGAAATTCTGCGTATCGATCTGATCGGCGTGATTCCGGAGTCGGAAGCGGTGCTGCATGCGTCGAACCAGGGCCTGCCGGCCGTGCACCTCGACGGTACCGACGTGGCCGAAGCCTACAAGGATGTCGTATCGCGTTTCCTCGGCGAGCAGAAGTCGCTTCGCTTTACCGATTACCAGAAGCCCGGGCTGCTGCAGCGCCTCTTCGGCACCAAGTAAGGAGAGCGCACGTCATGTCGATTCTTTCGTTTTTGCTGGGCGAGAAGAAGAAGTCCGCGTCGGTAGCGAAGGAACGCCTGCAGTTGATCATCGCGCACGAGCGCGCCGGCGGCCATGCGCCCGCCGATTATCTGCCTGCGTTGCAACGCGAACTGGTGGCCGTGATTTCGAAGTACGTGAAGATATCCGATGACGATATTCGCGTGAGCCTCGAGCGCCAGGACGATCTCGAAGTGCTCGAGGTCAAGATCGAGATACCGCAGGCTTGAGACGGCGCGGCGTGGTCGGCGCCGCGCTTGTCGTTGCAGTCTCGCTGTCGTTGTAGTGATCGCTGTAGTTTTCGTTATGGCTGTGGTTACGGCCGTCGTCGTATCGATGCCGTTCGCCGAAGCAGTGCGTTGCTGCTTCGGCTTCAAATTGCGCATCCTGCGCGTTCCGCGTTCGTCCCGCTCGTGTCATTCCTCCCCCGTGCTTCATGTCTCCCGCACGTGCTTCACGCCGCGAAATAATCCGTTGCATTTCCGTGTGTGCCGTTACACGGCCCACGTCAGCCAGTTCGACCCCTCGCGCATTAAATGGATAACGCCGATAACGGTGTCCAACTACAGAGGGAAAAAATGAACAAGACCTTTCGTTTTCTGCTTGCCAACACCGTGCTGGTCGCTGCGGGTGTCGCGGCCGTTGCCTCGGCTTCGGCCGAGGAAGTCGTGGTGATCGCCCCGTCGGCGCCGCCCCCGGTTCGCTACGAAGTGGTGCCCGCCGCGCGCGTCGGCTACGTGTGGGATAAGGGTCACTGGCGTTGGGACCATGGCCGCTATGTGTGGATCGGCGGTCACTGGCAAGCCGAGCGCGTCGGCTATCACTGGGTGCCGGGCCACTGGGATGCGTACGGTCCGCATTACCACTGGGTGCCGGGTCACTGGGCGTAAGTCCCGAGGCGTGCGTCACGCCTGATGCCCGTGCAGCAGGCCGCTCAGGCCAGCTTCACGGGGACGGCGCGCAGCGCATCGCCGCCCGCGCCGTTTCTCTCTCCCGCTTGAATGCATAACCACGCAGGCGCCGTGCGCGTCAGGGGTCGGCGCACGCCTGCGTTTTCCAGGAATCGAGTGATGAAAAAGAATCTGCTTATGATCGCCATGCTGGCGGTCGTGCTGGCCGGTTGTGTCGTCGTGCCGGCGCGGCCGGTGGTGGTGCGCGCGCCGGGCGTCGTGGTTTATTGACGCGGGGTGTCGGCGGGTTCCTGGCTGGGCGCGTCGACGTCCGGTGCTTCCACCTCCGGCACTTCGGGCACCGGTGCCGGCGCCGGACCCGGCAGCGGCGCCATGTAGCGCTCGGCCAGCGACTCGTAGAGCGGCGGTGCGAAGAAGCGCGCGACGCGGCTCGAGATCAACGCCGTCGCCATCAGCGAAATCACCAGCGCGTGACCGTCGATCATCTCCATGACGATCACGAACGACGTGATCGGCGACTGCGTGACCGCCGCCAGATACCCGACCATCGCGAGCGCGATCAGCATCGGCAACTGCATCGAATCGAACACCATGTGCAGCAGATTGCCGAAGCCCGCGCCGATCGACAGCGACGGCGCGAAGATGCCGCCCGGTATGCCCGGCAGGTACGAGCCGACCATCGAGATCATTTTCAGAAACGGATAGAACACCGACAGATGCTCATGTCCGTCCAGCAGTCCGCGCGCTTCCGCATAGCCGCTGCCGAAGGTCGTGCCGCCGGAAATCAGCCCGACCACCGCGATCGTGAAGCCGCACAGCGCGGCGAACACCACCGGCCGCTCGCCGTGCAATTGACGCAACGGCGCCGGAATCCAGCGTGCGGTATTCAGCAGCAGCCAGCCGAACACGCCACCGGCAATGCCCGTGACGATGGCGGTGAGCAGCACGGCCACGGCCAGCAGATCGGGAAAGTGCGCGCCGATCTGGATGGTGCCGAAATAGGTGTAGTTGCCGTTCAAGCCCAAGGCGATCACGCCGGCGATGATGATCGCGGTGATCAGCACGCCGCTGGCGCGCGCTTCGAAACTGCGCGTGAGTTCCTCGATCGCGAACACGACGCCCGCGAGCGGCGTATTGAAGGCCGCCGACAAACCCGCGGCCGCGCCCGCCAGTACCAGTTGCCGTTCGATCAACGCATTCGAGCGCGGGTAGAGCCGCCGCAGATTGAACATCAGCGCCGCGCCGACCTGCACGGTCGGCCCTTCGCGGCCGATCGTGAAGCCGCCGAGAATCGCGAGGAACGACACGGCGATCTTGCCGAACAGTATGCGGAACGACAGCAGCCGTGCGCCGTATTCGGCGGGCTTGCTGTGAAGGGTGGCGATGACCTGCGGAATACCGCTGCCTTCCGAGCCGCGAAAGAATTTGCGGGTGAGCCAGACCGCGAGCGCGGCGACCGCTGGGGTGACGATCAACGGTGCCCATACGTGCCGTTGCTGCAGCGCACGAAATTCGCCGTAGCCCCAATCGATCAGGCGCGCATACAGCACCGCGATCAATCCGACCGCGATTGCGCCGAGCCAGAACACACCGTATTGGCGCCACAGACGCCGCGCGCGACGCACGATGGCGGAAGAGAGAAGAGGGGCCATGGATAAGAAGCCGAGTGCTGGCGCAAAGGGAGAATTATAGGGTTCAGCGACGCTTTAAAAATGCCGGAAAGTATTTTGAAATGTTGTTGCGTGGTCTATCGTAAGGTGGGCGATGTAATGCGCCGTATTAATGACCGGATGACGTTATGCCCAGTTTGGGCAGGATAAATCCATTCGTCGGCTAAAATAGTTTGACGTTCGAACAACCAACAGGTCCTCAATGAAGCGCGTCCTTGTCGTTAAGGTGACTTCACTCGGCGACATCGTGCAGGCATTGCCGGTGATCGCCGATATCAAGCGCGCGTATCCGGGCGTGCAGGTGGATTGGGCCTCGGACGAAGCGTTCGCCGAAGTCGTGCACTGGAGCCAGAGCGTGGACCGCGTGCTGTCCGCGCCGTTGCGCCGCTTCAAGAAGGCGCGCCGCTGGGCCGACTTCAAGGCGATCGCGGCGTCGATCGCCGAATTGCGGGCGTATCGCTACGACACCATCGTCGATATTCACGGCGTGTACAAGAGCGCGATCATCGCGTTTCTCGCGCGGTCGTCGCGTCGCATCGGCTACCGGAATCGGGATCTCGGCGAGCGTGGCGCCGCGTTTGCGTACACGGGCCGTTTCGGTCCGCGTCCGCAGTGCGATGCGTGGCACGGCATGCGTGTGAGCACCGGCGAGGCGCTCAATTACGAAGTGGAAGGGCCGCCCATTTACGACCTGCGTTTGCCGACACCGGTCAAACCACCGTTCGGCAACGAGACCGCGCCGGTCGCGGCGCTCTTTCACGCCACCTCCAAAGACGACAAGAAATGGCCGATCGGCCATTGGGTCGACGTCGGCCGCGAACTCTCCAGGCGCGGCTTCAAGATCGTGCTGCCGTGGGGTTCGGAAGGCGAGCGCGCCGAAGCGGAGCAGATCGCCGCGCAGGTGCCCGGCTCGACCGTGCTGCCGAAGCTGAGCGTCACCGAAATCGCGCAGATGATCGACGCCTGCGCGCTGGTGGTCGGCACGGATACCGGCTTCGTCCATCTCGCGCATGCGTTGCTCAAGCGCACGGTGATGATCTTTGTCGCGACATCGCCCGATCATTGCGGCATCGAGGCGCCGTCGCGCTCCACATCGATCGGCGATGGCCGGCACGTGCCGTCGGTGCGCGCCGCGCTCGACGCGATCGATTACGTGCAGGGCGATTCGCAACGCGCGGGTTCGCAGCACGACGCGACGCAAGAACACGACCTCCACGAAGTCGAACTTCACCACGGTTCGGCCGCAGCCTGAACGGCGCTGTTCACGCGCCGTCGCGCAATCGTTTGCCTGCCGGAAAAGAAAAGAGGCGTGACGTACAGCCGCCCGAGCAAACGGACGCTGCCACGTAACGCCTCCAAAAAACGCCCGCGTCGGGGAACAACGGGCGGAGAGGAATCGTCGCCGATCCAATAGGTACAGCACGTGCGGCACGTACAGCATATGCCGCATGCGCACTTGCACGCATCGCCATCTGACGGCATTGCGGCGTTGCGCAATGTGCGTAATGCATTACACGTCTGTTAAAACTGTCGCTTTTCGTTGAGTGCCGAATCGTCCAATGCTTGCGATTCGCGCGTCGCTTCGTGCCGCGAGGCGCTTCCACAGGGGCATCCGGCGTTTAGCGTTGCCAACGACCTTTCTGCCGCCGGCAACCTGTAACACCTGCGTGATCTTCCCTTACAAATGGCAACGCCCGCGCGAGGCGCCATCGTGTTCAATCGAATCATTCGGGAATTCGGCTCGAATGAATCTGACTCGATGGAGAACAATATGAAACGCTTAATTCTGAGCCTGATCGCAGGCACGCTGCTCGCAACGGCTCTCGGCGGCTGCGTCGTCGCACCGGCGCCGGGTTACTACTACGGCGGCGGCTACGGTTACTACCATCACGGCTACTACTATCGCTAAGCCTTCATGCGAGCAGCATTTCAAACGCGACGACCGCGGTGATCGCCGCCGCGTTTGCCGCCAGCGCCTCGATCACGATGCCTTTCCATGTGGCCGGGCGAAAGCGCAGGGCGAGCAGCAGCGAGCACAGCAGCGCGAGCGCAATGATCACCACGATGTCCGCGTTGTGGAGATGAATGTTCATCCGGGCCTCCCTGCTTGCCTTAGGGTTATTGAGGTCGAGTATAGGCAAGCCAAAAAGACACGCAAGGCAGGGAATTTACTCAGCAGTACTACCGCGGGTCTACCGTGGGTCTACCGCGGGTCTACCGCACATGCCGCGCAAAACGAAACGTCCACGCTGGAGATGCGTGGACGTTTTCATTTGAGCGGCCGGTGAGGGCTGGTCAGCGCCGGTGCGATGCGCCGTTTCAGTGCATCACGTCAATGCGCGTGGATGCGCGTCAATGCATCACATCAACTGCGCGTCGCGCGTTTCGCGCATGCACAGCACGCCGATCATGCTCACGGCCGCCGCGATCGACACATACGCGCCGACCCACGGCAATCCGCCGTGCGCGGCCAGCACCTGGGCGATGTACGGCGCGACCGACGCGCCGAGAATCCCGCCGAGGTTATACGACACGCCTGCACCGGTATAGCGCACGTTGGTCGGGAACAGCTCCGGCAGCAGCGCGCCCATCGGCGCGAAGGTCACGCCCATCAGGAACAGCTCGATCACGAGGAACAGCAGCACCAGCGGCGGCTGTCCGCTGCCGAGCAGCGGCGCCATCGTGAAGCCCGACAGGATCGCCGCGACGATGCCCACGATCAGCACCGGCTTGCGGCCGTAGCGGTCCGCCGCCCATGCCGACAGCGGCGTGGCGAGCGCCATGAACACGACGGCGATGCACAGCATGCCGAGGAAGGTCGGCCGCGGAATATGCAGTACCGATACGCCGTACGACAGCGAGAAGGTCGTCGCGTTGTAGAACAGCGTGTAGCAGACCACCATCGCGAGCGCGCCGAGCAGCGTCGGCAGGCCGTGTTGCGACAGCAGCGTGGCGATCGGCACCTTCACGCGTTCCTTGCGTTCGATCGCCGCCTGGAAGGCCGGCGTTTCGGCGATTTTCAGACGCACGTACAGGCCGAGCGCGACCAGCACCGCGCTGACGAGGAACGGTACGCGCCAGCCCCAGCTGCGAAACTGCTCGTCGGTCAGCGACAGGGCGAGCGCGAAGAACAGACCGTTGGACGCGAGGAAGCCGATCGACGGTCCCAGTTGCGGGAACATGCCGAACCAGCCGCGTTTGCCGGGCGGCGCGTTTTCGGTGGCGAGCAGCGCGGCGCCGCCCCATTCGCCGCCCAGGCCAATCCCTTGCCCGAAGCGCAGCACGCACAGCAGGATCGGCGCGAGGCTGCCGATCGAGTCGTAGCCGGGCACGAAGCCGATCAGCGTGGTCGACAGGCCCATCACCAGCAGCGACGCGACCAGCGTCGATTTGCGGCCGATCCGGTCGCCGAAATGGCCGAACAGGAACGAGCCGATCGGCCGCGCGACGAACGCGATGCCGAACGTGACGAAGGCCGACAGCGCCTGAGCGGTCGCCGAGCCGTGCGGGAAAAACACCGGGCCGATGACGAGCGCCGCGGCGGTGGCATAGACGTAGAAATCGTAGAACTCGATCGCGGTGCCGATGAAGCTCGCGAAAATGATCCGCGCGCTGTTGTTCTGCCCGGCCGCATTGGGCTGGGCCGCGGAAATCGGCGAAGTGGACATGCAAGGTCTCCGTATGTCGTCGATGCTGGCGTGCGTCGCGTGGGCCGAAGCGGCGCGCGCGGGTGCGGCATCTGTGTTTGGGTTCGTGCGCTTCTGCGCCGGGCGGGGTGGGCCACGCGCGGCTCGGGCGACTAAGCGACAGCTTACAACGTCGGCGGTGCGCTTTCGTAGATGAAAGCGGCGATATTAGGGAAATAGCCTAGGGAATTAGCCAGGGCAAATCGCGAGGCGAACGGGCGACGCGAACACGCGAGGGGCGGCACGCAAGCCGCCGGGTTTCGATGTCCACCACGGTCGATCAATCAATCAATCGATCGTCTGCGCCTGCGGCGACGCCAGCTCGCGCAACTGGAACTTGCCGTCGTCGTTGAACAGCCAGTCCTCGAACAGTTCGAGCTGGCCGCGTCCGTTGAGTAACTTGCCGGGCGGCTGCGGCAGCGGCGATGCGCGCCGCAAGGTCGCGAGCGCGGTGCTTTCGGCTTCGTCGTCGCCATTGGTGCGATACACCGACGACTCCACCACGCGGCCGTTGCGATCCACGGTGAACGACACGACCACGAGCGAGCGCAGCATCGCCTGGGGCGTGCCGCGCAGCACATACGACGGATTGCGTTCGATGATGCGTCGCGCGACGGCATCGCGATACTGGTCGAGCGTCGCGCTGTTGACGGCAGCGGCCGGCACCGTGACCACGGGGCGGGTAGGCGGCGTGAACGTGCAGGCGCCCAGCGCGAGGGCAAGCGTCAGCGTCAGGGCGGGCAGTGTGGCGCCGGCAGCAAGCGCCGAAACGCTGTGAGCGTGACGTGTGCGGGTGAGCATGGTCGCGACGGCGTCGAAACGGGGTACTTCGATGGTAGTCAATAAGCGCCAGGTTTCAATCAGCGTTCGCCCTGCATGCATGACTGACCAGCGGAACGACCTGACCAACTAACCGTGCCCCAGGCCCTCCCTCCACCTTGTAATAGCCTGAAATATGAGCAGATTTGTTTGTGGCGCAAACACGCCTACACTCTGCTGGCCTCTTTCGGGAGGCATCGGTGGAAGTCTTTCATTTAGCCCGCTTCGTGCGGGCTTTCTTTTTTACGCGACGCTTTCACGTGCCGCGTCGCGGACGAAAAAAAAGCGAACCCATCGTCGATGGATTCGCTTTTCGTGACGACTTCAAGCCGTTTTACTTCAACGCCGCCCGTGCCGCCTTCACCGCCGCGAGCACCTGTTCAGGCGCCGTGCCGCCAGGATGATTGCGGCTCGCGACCGAACCTTCCAGCGTCAGATACGAGAACACGTCGTCGCCGATCAGATGCGCGACGTTCGGCAGTTCCGCACGCATTTCCTCCAGCGACAGATCCGCCAGGTCGCAGCCGCGATCCGCGCAGATGCGCACCGCCAGCGCGACCGCTTCGTGCGCGTCGCGGAACGGCAGGCCGCGCTTGACGAGGTAGTCGGCCAGGTCGGTCGCGGTCGAGAAGCCTTGCAACGCGGCGTCGCGCATGGCTTGCGGCTTCACCGAAATACCGGCGACCATTTCCGCGAAGATGCGCAGCGTGTCGGCCACCGTGTCGACGGTGTCGAACAGCGGTTCCTTGTCTTCCTGGTTGTCCTTGTTGTACGCGAGCGGCTGGCCCTTCATCAGCGTGAGCAGCGCGATCAGATGGCCGTTCACGCGGCCGGTCTTGCCGCGCGCGAGTTCCGGCACGTCCGGGTTCTTCTTCTGCGGCATGATCGACGAACCGGTGCAGAAGCGGTCGGCCAGATCGATGAAGCCGACGCGCGGGCTCATCCACAGCACCAGTTCTTCCGAGAAGCGCGACACGTGCGTCATCACCAGCGCCGAGGCGGCCGTGAATTCGATCGCGAAGTCGCGGTCGGACACCGCGTCGAGCGAGTTCGCGCAGATGCCGTCGAAGCCGAGCGTCTTCGCCACCGCGTGACGGTCGATCGGATAGCTGGTGCCGGCCAGCGCGGCGGCGCCGAGCGGCAGGCGGTTAACACGCTTGCGGCAATCGAGCATGCGCTCGGCGTCGCGCGAAAACATTTCGACGTAGGCGAGCAGATGGTGGCCGAACGTCACCGGCTGCGCGACCTGCAGGTGCGTGAAGCCCGGCATGATGGTCGACGCGTTTTTCTCCGCCATGTCGAGCAGGGCGGTGCGCAATTCGCCGAGCAATCCGCCGATGCGGTCGATCTCGCCGCGCAGCCACAGACGGATGTCGGTCGCGACCTGGTCGTTGCGCGAGCGGCCGGTGTGCAGGCGCTTGCCGGCGTCGCCGATCAGCGCGGTCAGGCGCGCCTCGATGTTCAGGTGCACGTCTTCCAGATCGAGTTGCCACTCGAACTCGCCGCGCTCGATTTCACCCTTGATCTGCGCCATGCCGCGCTGGATGGCAGCGAGGTCGTCGTCAGCGATGATCTTCTGCGCGGCCAGCATGGCGGCGTGCGCGAGCGATCCCTCGATGTCGACGAGCGCCAGCCGCTTGTCGAAGAAGACCGACGACGTATAGCGTTTGACGAGCTCCGACATCGGCTCCGAGAAGCGAGCCGACCAGGCTTCGCCTTTTTTGTGCAGTTGGGACGTCATGGTGTTGGGCAGTTAGGCCGCGGTTAAGCGGCAGTTGGGCGGCAAATAAGCAGCAAATAAACGGCGCGGTTGAGCGGCGGTAACAGCGAGGCGGCCGGCGGCGCGAGGGCACGACGCCGCGTGCGATCGACCCGCCGAAGCGCGGAAAGACAGCGATTTTAACACTGGCGGGATGGCGCGAAGCGGCGGCGGCCATGGTGCGGGATAGGCGCCAGCCTATATCGCGGCGCGGGGATGGCATCGCCTTGGCAGCGACGCCGCTCACGTTGCGCGCCTACTCGCGCACCAGCACCACCAGCTTCAGATCCTCGCGATGCGCGGGTTTGAACGTGATCTGGTCGAACACCACGCGGCCCTCGCGCGGATGGTTGAATTCGCGCCGGCCGCCCTCGCGGCCGCCGACGTCCTGCGACGCCCAGAAACGCGTGAACGCGTCGCTGGCGGCGCTGAGCGAATCGATCAGCGCGCGGGTGGGCGCGTCGTTCAGATGGCGGATCGAGTCGGCGCGAAATTCGGCGGCGAGCCGCCGCGCACGCGTTTCCCAATCGACGATCAACTCGCGCGCGACCGGTTCGGTGAAGGTGTAGCGCAGCAGATTGCGGTCGTGCATGCCGTCCAGCCAGCCGACGAACAGATCGGCCGCGCGCTCGTTCCACGCGAGCGCGGTCCACTGGCGGTCGAGCACGTAGGCCGGCGCGTCGACCAGCCGCACGGTTTCCAGCAGGGTGGCGGGCGCATCGGCGGCGGCGGGATCGGGCTCCGCCGGATCGCGTTGCGCGGCCAGTTCGAACAGATAGGCGCGCTCGGCCCGCGACAACTGCAGCGCCACCGCGATTCGCGCGAGCGCTTCCGCCGATGCGGACACCGGCCGCCCCTGTTCGATCCACGTGTACCAGGTTGGGCTCACGCCGCACAATTGCGCGACTTCCTCGCGCCGCAAACCCGGCGTGCGGCGGCGTGGCCCGGGCGGCAGGCCGACCGCCTGCGGCGACAGCCGCTCGCGATGGGCGCGGATGAATTCGCCGAGCGCACGGGCGGGCGTGGCATCGAGCGGCGGCGGATGGTCGGCGGTGGGCGTGGTCATGCTGATCGGTGTACGCGTGGCGCGAATCGTAATTGGGGCTAGTGGTTTCGATACCAGAATAATTGCTTAACTTGTACTGGTACACGACGGCCTCTATTGTAGCGGCAGGAACAGCGCGCAGCGCGTTCCCGTGTCGCTTGCGCGATACTCGATAACCGATAACCGGAGTCTCCCCATGAAGCATCACGATCAGGTCGCCGACGCGTTCGGCTCGACCGCCGCCGCTTACTTGACGAGTCAAACCCATGCGACCGGCGCGGACCTGCGCACGCTGGCCACGTCGATCGCGGCGACGCCCGGCGCGGTCGTGCTCGACATGGGATGCGGCGCGGGCCACGCGAGTTTCGCGGTCGCGCCGCACGCGCACGAAGTGGTCGCGTACGACATCGCGCCACAGATGCTGACGACGGTCGAAGGCGCCGCGCGCGAGCGCGGTCTCGCCAACATCCGCACGCAGCAGGGCGCCGCCGAGAAGCTGCCGTTCGCCGGCCATACCTTCGACTGGGTGATCAGCCGCATGAGCGCACACCACTGGCACGACGTGCCGCTTGCGCTCGCCGAAGTGCGCCGCGTGTTGAAGCCGGGCGGCCGGGTGTTGTTCATCGATATCGCGGGCAGCGATCATCCGTTGCTCGATACGCATTTGCAGGCCGTCGAGGTGCTGCGCGACGGCTCGCATATCCGCGATTACCGCGCCGACGAATGGCTGAGGTTTTTCGAAGCGGCGGGCTTCAAGGCATCGATTCGCGAGCGCTGGCGCATTGATATCGAATTCAGTTCGTGGGTTGCGCGCATGCGCACGCCGGAGCCGCGCGTGGTGGCGATCCGTTCGTTGTGGACGCACGCCCCCGATGAAGTGCGCGCGTATTTCGACGTGCAGGACGACGGTTCCTTCAAGCTCGACGCGCTGATGGTCGACGCCCAGTGAGGTGAAACGACGCGTGGCGCGCGGCGCATGACGCAAAGCATGCGGCGAATTTTCGCATTGCCGTCTCGCGCGGCCACGCGAGACGGCACGGGTGTTACGCTCCGGCTCGTTTTCCAAGCCTGGAGCGTCTTCATCATGTTGCGTCATCTGGTTTGTCTCGCCGCGGCCGTGTTGCCGCAGTGCGTGTTAGCCGACAGCTATCAAGACTACTATCGCCAACGCGGCACGACGTTGCCGCGCACCGTGTCGTCGGACCCGATGAGTCCACCGTCGGGTGTCGACGGCGCCGATCATGGATTGCCGCTGAACATGTCACGCGAGGCGCGTCGCGAATTCGAGGGACGTTACCGGGCGGAGCGGGACGCGCGCGATGCCGCCGCTCAAGCGCGCGATCATCCCGAGATCCATTTCAATATCCGGCCGCCGGAAATGCCGAAGCCGGTCGCGGCGGATTGATCCGCGACCGGCTTCGGCTGAACTGCAGATTTCAACGATGGTCTTTAACGATGGTCCTTAACCGCGGACCACGCCGACAAACGCTTAACCCGTATTGCGCAACCCCGCCGCAATCCCGTTGATGCTCAAATGAATCCCGCGCCGCACGCGCGCGTTCGTGTCGCCCGCGCGGTGACGCTTGAGCAGTTCGACCTGCAGGTGATTCAGCGGATCGAGATACGGGAAGCGGTTCTTGATCGAACGCGCGAGCAGCGGATTTTCCGCGAGCCGCTCGGCCTTGCCGGTGATTTCCGACAGCACCTTCGACGTGCGTTCCCATTCCGCGACGATCCGTTCGAACACGTGCTTGCGCAGCTTCTTGTCGGACACCAGCGCCGCGTAACGCGAGGCGACCGCGAGGTCGGTCTTCGCCAGCACCATGTCCATGTTCGACAGCAGGTTCGAGAAGAACGGCCAGCTCCTGTTCATCTTCTTGAGTAGCGCGAGACGGCGTGCACGTTCGGCTTCGCTCGGCGCGCCGTCGAGATGCGCGGCCACCGCGCTGCCGAAACCGTACCAGCCTGTCAGCAGCAGACGGCATTGACCCCACGAGAAACCCCAGGGAATCGCGCGCAGATCCTCGATCTTGCGTTGCTTCGGATCCTGCAGCTTGCGCGATGCCGGCCGGCTGCCGATATTCAGCTCGGCGATCTCCGCGATCGGCGTCGACTCGAAGAAGTACTCCTTGAAGCCCGGCGTTTCGTAGACCAGCGCGCGATACGAGGCCATCGCCGCATCGGACAACTGCTGCATGGTGGCTTCGAATTCGGGCAACTGCTGGGTGGGCGCATTGCCATGCGGCAGCAGCGACGCTTCGAGCGTTGCCGCGACCACCGTCTCCAGATTGCGCCGGCCGATTTCCGGATTGCTGAACTTGCTGGCGATCACTTCGCCCTGCTCGGTCAAGCGGATCTGGCCGTCGACGGTGCCAGGCGGTTGCGACAGAATCGCCTGATAGGTCGGACCGCCGCCGCGGCCGACGGTGCCGCCGCGGCCATGGAACAGACGCAGCGTGATGCCGCGCTGGTTGAACAGCGACACCAGCGCGAGTTCGGCGCGATACAGCTCCCAGTTCGACGTGAGGAAACCGCCGTCCTTGTTGCTGTCCGAATAGCCGAGCATCACTTCCTGTTCGTTGCCCTGATGCTCGATCAGCGAGTCGACGCCCGGCAGCGACATCAGATCGCGCATGATGTGCGGCGCGTTGCGCAGGTCGGGGATCGTCTCGAACAGCGGGATCACCATCAAGCCCGCTTTCGCCGGATCGTTCGCGTCGCCGAGACGGCCGTGCAGCAGACCGGTTTCCTTCTGCAGCAGCATCACCTCGACCAGATCGCTGACGGTCTCGGTGTGCGAAATGATGTAGTTGCGCACCGCGCGCGCGCCGAACTTCTCGCGCGTGACGCGTGCCTGTTCCAGCACGCCGAGTTCGCTCTTCACGAGATCGGAATACTCGGTATACGGCAGACGCAGCGGACGCGGCTGCGCCAGTTCGGCGAGCAGCACCTTGAGTTTGTCTTCTTCCGCGAGTGCCGCGTAGTCGTCGGCCACGCCCGCGCGCTTGAGCAGTTCGGCGATCACCGCTTCGTGGATGTCCGAGCTTTGACGCAGGTCGATGCTGGCGAGGTGGAAGCCGAATACTTCGGCGGCGCGCGCGAGCGGCGACAGACGCGGCGCGGCGAGCGGCGCGCCGTGATGCTCGACGAGCGAATCGATCAGCACGTGCAGGTCGCGCACGAAATCGGCGGCGTCGTCGTACGGAATCGCGCGCACCGGCGCCGCGCCGCGGCCCGCGCTGCGCAACTGCACGCTGCCTTCGCCGAGACGCACGCGCGCGCTGGCCGCGAGCCGCGTATACATGCCGATCAACGCGCGGCGGTACGGCTCGTCGGTACGATGCGGCGACTGATCGGGCGATGCGGCGGCCAGCGCCTTGAGCGGCTCGCTCGCGCCGGCCAGCAGGTTCGACACCGACAGTTCGGCGCCGAGCTTGTGCACCTGTTCCAGATAGTGGTCGAAGATCACTTCGGCCTGACGCGTGATGGCGTTCTCCAGCGTGTCGGCCGTCACGTTCGGATTGCCGTCGCGGTCGCCGCCGATCCAGCTGCCCATCTGGAAGAACGCCGGCAGACGCGCGTCGAGACCGTGCTCGGCGAGCGCTTCCTCGATGTCCGCGTACATCGCCGGAATTTCCTCGAGGAAGGTGGCGCGGTAGAACGACAGCGCGTTTTCGATTTCATCGGCGACGGACAGGCGCGAGTCGCGCAGCATGCGCGTTTGCCACAGCGAGGTGACGCGTGCCCGCAGCATCGCTTCGTTGTGCGCGCGTTCGCGCACCGTCAGTTCCTGGTCGCGCTCGGCGAGCAGACGCGCGACGTCGTGCTGCGCGTCGAGAATGCTCTTGCGCTGCACCTCGGTCGGGTGCGCGGTCAGCACCGGCACGATCAACGCTTCGTTGAAGAACTGTTGCAGCACCGGTGTTGCGGCGGCGCCGGCGGCCACCAGCCGTTCGAGCGCGTGGGCGATCGTGCCCGGCTGCGAGGTCGAGCCGGCCAGTGCGTGAATCCGGTGACGGCGATTGCGGTGACGGTCTTCGGCGATATTCGCCAGATGCGAGAAATAGCTGAACGCGCGCACCACGCTGACCGTCTGTTCCGGGCTCAGCGAGCGCAGTTTCTTGTCGAGCGTCTGCGCGGCCGCGCTGTCGTCCTCGCGACGGAAACGCACCGCCGTCTGACGGATCGCCTCGACGACGTCGAACACCGCGTCGCCTTCCTGCTCGCGCAGCACGTCGCCGAGCAGACGTCCCAGATAGCGGATGTCCTGGAACAGCGGATGGTCCTTGTCTTCGCGCGTGCGGCCGTTGCTCTTCGGCGCGGCCACCTTGGTGTCGCTCGACACCGCTTGCAGGCGCGGCGTTTTGCCGTTTGCCTTGCCAGTTGCCGGCGCCTGGGTCGCGCCGGCGGCGGCCTTGCTCTTCGCCGTCGCGGCCTTCGCCGATTTCGACGCCGATGCGGCGTTCCCGCTCGACGCGGCCTTCACGGCCTTCACGGCTTTCTCGGCCTTCGCGGCTTTCACCGGTTTGTCCGCCTTCGCGGCGGTGGACGTTTTAGCGGATTTGCCGGCCTTGGCCACATTGGCGGCCTGAGCGGCGCGCGGTGTTTTAGTCGCGCGTGTGGCCGGTGCCGACGCGGCGGCGTCGGCGGAAACGATGGGCGCAGCGGCGGTGTCGGCCGTGCTGGCGGTGGGCGATGCAGTGTTGCGGCGGGCAGGGCGCGCCGATCCGGAAGACGTCACGATAGGTTTCCTCAGGGAAGCCGGGTCTGTTAAGTGATGAACTGCTACTGCGGAACTGAACTACGAACTGCAAGATAAACAGCACTGACTGTGTCGCAGATGGAGAGCGAAACGACGACGGCGCTGCTGTGCCACTGCGCTGTCATGTCGCATGCTTCTGAGCGTCGAAGAGCCGGGACGCCGGTGAGGGTAGCCGGGCGTCGGGCTCGCGCTGCACGCCGGCCGGGTTGGCCGCGCGTCCAGGTTGCGCCGCATTGCATCATCCCGCATGCCGGGCAGCGGTGCGCGAACGACCGTGCGTGACAACCTGGGATGGGGCAGGCGCGCGCCGCGCGAGGCCTGTCTCCTCCATCGATACCACGCCCGCACGGCGGCTGGCCGTGCCTTGAGACATAAGGGCGCGTGCTAACATTGTTTGTTATGACATCCCGACATTCGATCAGCAAGCTAATGAACACCGAGACGTTTTCTACGCCACCCCACACGCTTGTGATTGCGTCGCGAGAGAGCCGCCTGGCCATGTGGCAGGCAGAGCATGTGCGATGTGCGCTGCACAAATTATATCCATCTTGTGACGTAAAAATCCTCGGAATGACGACACGCGGCGATCAAATTCTCGATCGCACGTTATCGAAGGTCGGCGGCAAGGGTCTGTTCGTCAAGGAACTGGAAGCCGCGCTCGCCGATGGCCGCGCCGACCTCGCCGTCCACTCGCTGAAAGATGTGCCGATGACCCTGCCCGAGGGCTTCGCGTTGTCGACCATCATGGAACGCGAAGACCCGCGCGACGCGCTGGTCTCCAATCAGTACGAATCGCTCGCCGCGCTGCCGGCCGGCGCGGTGGTGGGCACCTCGAGCCTGCGCCGCGAGGCGATGCTGCGCGTGCGCTATCCGCATCTCGAAGTGCGGCCGTTGCGCGGCAATCTGGACACGCGTCTGGCCAAGCTCGATCGCGGCGACTACGCGGCGATCATTCTGGCCGCGGCCGGGTTGAAGCGCCTGGGATTGGGCGAGCGCATCCGCGCATTGCTCGATCCGGAAGACAGTTTGCCGGCAGCGGGCCAGGGCGCGCTCGGCATCGAGATTCGCGCGGATCGCGCGGACCTCGCCGCGTGGCTCGCGCCGTTGCATCACGAACACACGGCGGCGGCCGTCGAAGCCGAACGCATGGTGTCGCGCATGTTGGGCGGCAGTTGCGAGGTGCCGCTCGCCGCCTACGCGACCTGGCGTGACGGCGCGTTGCATCTGCGCGGCATCGTCGCCACGCCCGATGGCAAGCGCGTGCTGAGCGCGCAGGCGTCGGCGCCGGCGCCGAGCGTCGAACGCGCGGTCGCGCTCGGCCAGCAGGTGGCCAGCGCACTCGAACAGCAGGGCGCGATGGAGATCGTGCGGGCGCTCAGCACGGCCAGCGGTCCGGCCGCTGGGTCGGCCGCGGCCAGCGCCGCGTCCCCCGCGTCCCACGTGTCCCCCGCGTCCGGTGATCAGGCAGCCGGCAGCACCACTGACGACGCCGCCCGCCACGCGTCGAGCGGCGACTGATGACGGCCGATCTCTCCGGCAACCTCTCCGCTAGCGCCGGTCCGGCGGCGTTCACCGTGGTGGTGACGCGACCGGCCGGTCAGTCGGCCGAACTGTTCGCGCGGCTCGCCGAAGCCGGCATCGCCACGCTCGAATTTCCGCTGATCGACATCGCGCCGGTACTCGACGCCGAGCCGTTGCGCGCCGCGCTCGCTTCGCTCGAACGTTACGCGCTGGTCGTGTTCGTGTCGCCCAACGCGATCGATCAGGCGTTCGCGCAGAGCGGCGCGATCTGGCCGCACGCGTTGCCGATCGGCGTGGTGGGGCCGGGCAGCGTGAAGGCGCTCGCCCGCCACGGCGTCGCGGCACCGGCCTATACGGTGATCAGCCCGCCGTCCGGTAGCGACGAAGACACCGCGCGCTTCGATTCCGAGGGGCTGTTCGCGGCGCTCGAAGGCGCGCTCGGCGAGACCAGCTTCGAG
Organism: Paraburkholderia sp. D15; assembly: GCF_029910215.1. Classification (NCBI taxonomy): domain Bacteria; kingdom Pseudomonadati; phylum Pseudomonadota; class Betaproteobacteria; order Burkholderiales; family Burkholderiaceae; genus Paraburkholderia; species Paraburkholderia sp. D15. The sequence continues at coordinate 1,056,285 of NZ_CP110395.1, forward strand.
GGCAAGCGCGTGCTGATCGTACGCGGCGACGGCGGCCGAGAATGGCTCGCCGAGCGTCTGCGCGAAGCCGGCGCCGAGGTCGAGACGGTCGCGGCCTACCGGCGTCTCGTGCCGGAGCCGTCCATCGGCGGCTGGGCGCGCGTGCACGAGCTGCTCGCCGGTCAACCGCATGCATGGCTGCTGACCAGTTCCGAAGGCGTGCGCAATCTGCACGAACTCGCGCAGGAGCATCTGACCGCCGGCGAGATCGCCGCGCTCAAGCGCGCGACGCTCGTCACGCCGCATCCGCGTATCGCGCAGACCGCGCGGGCATTGGCTTTTGATAGCATTACGGTGTCCGGCGCGGGCGACGAGCGGATTGCCCGCGCGCTGCTTGCCGCCGTGCCGACCGTCGCTCAACCGGTATCGTCCAATCCGGCTCATTCACCGGCTAAATCACGCATGACAGACACGACCGCTTCCACGAACGCCTCACCTCAGCCGGCCGCGACCCATCCGTTGCCGCCGAATCCCCCCTTCACGCCCTACGAAGCGCAGAAGCGCCGCAGCGCGAGCGGACCGCTGCTGTGGTTTGTCGTGGTGGTCATCGCCTGCGCCGCGGGCGTCGGCGGCTTCGCGCTCAATCGCAAGGTGGACCGCGCGGCGCAGCAGATCGCGCAGCGTCAGCAGGCGAACGACGCGCAGACCGGCGATCTGCGCGTGAAGACCGAGCAGGCGCTGGCCACGGTGCATCAGTCGGATGCGCAGGTCGCGCAACTGGAAGGCAAGCTCGCCGACGCGCAAACCGCGCAGCAGGCGTTGCAACAGCAGTACACCGACCTCGCACGCAATCGCGACGACTGGACCTTCGCCGAAGTCGGGCAGATGCTGTCGGCGGCGAGCCAGCAGTTGCAGCTCACCGGCAACACCCAGCTCGCGCTGTTCGCGCTGCAAAGCGCCGATACGCGTCTGGCCGCATCGGACAGCCCGCAGGCCGTCACGGTGCGCAAGGCGATCGCGCAGGACATCGACAAACTGAAGGCCGCGCCGTCCACGGATCTGACCGGCCTCGCGATCAAGCTCGACAACGCGATCGACCAGATCGACAACCTGCCGCTGTCCGGCGAGGCGCCGATCGCGCACGCCACGCCGAAGGCCGCGACGTGGTCCGACACCGCCAAGGTGGCCGCGGCCACCGGCGAGCCGCGCTGGAAAGTGTGGTGGCACGAAGTGACGAGCGGCATCGGGCAGCAGTTGACGAGCCTCGTGCAGGTGCGTCGCATCGACAACGCGGATGCGATGCTGGTCACGCCGGATCAAGGCTACTTCGTGCGTGAGAACGTGAAGCTGCGTCTGCTGTCGGCGCGTCTCGCGCTGCTGTCGCGCAACCAGACCACGCTGAAGTCCGACCTGCAGGCCGCGCAAACGGCGCTGACGCGCTACTTCGACAATGCGTCGAAGAAGACGCAGACGGTCGAGGATCTGCTCAAGCAGGTGGATGCCGGTTCGGCCGCGGTCGAACTGCCGAATCTGAACACGAGCCTGCAAGCCGTGAATCAATACCGGGGCCGAGGTTAAACATGGCGATCCGGGGACTTCTATGGCTCGCGCTGCTGTTCGCCGTCGCGGTGGTACTCGCGGTGGTCGGACGTTTCGACATGGGTCAGGTGCTGTTGATCTATCCGCCGTACCGCGTCGACATTTCGTTGAATCTGTTCGTGGTCGGGCTGGTGGTGCTGTTCATCCTGCTGTACGCGCTGCTGCGTATCTTGCGCAACATCTGGCGCATGCCGCAGCGGGTGGCCGCGTACCGCGCGCGCTCGCGCGTCGCGAAGGCGCATGCGGCGCTGCGCGACGCGATCGGCAATCTGTACGCAGGGCGTTTCTCGCGCGCCGAGAAGGCCGCCAAGGATGCGCTCGCGAACGGCGACAACAAGGGCGCGGCCGGTTTGATCGCGGCCACCGCGGCGCACCGCATGCACGAATATGCGCGGCGCGACGAATGGCTCGCGCAGATCGACGGCGCCGACTGGCTGGATGCGCGTCTGATGGCCACCGCCGACATGCGCGCCGACGGCCGCGACGCGGACGGCGCATTGACCGCGCTGACCGAGATGCAGTCGCAGGGCGCGCGGCGCATTCACGCGCAGCAGATCATGTTGCGCGCGCAACAGCAATTGAAGAACTGGGCCGAGGTGCTCAAGCTCGTCAAGACGCTGGAAAAACGCGAGGCGATCCATCCGGCGGTGGCGGTGCGTCTGCGGCAACTGGCGGCGGAAAACCTGCTGCGCGATCGCCGTCACAATGCCGATGCGTTGCTGGAACTGTGGAGTTCGCTGTCGGCCACCGAGCGGCATTCGCCGCGTCTGGCCGATCTCGCCGCCGAACTGCTGGTCGCGCTGAACCGTCCGCAGGACGCGCGCAAGATCGTCGAGGAAGCGCTCGCGCAGAACTGGGACGCGCGTTTGTTGCGCCGCTATCCGGACACCACCGCGGGCGATGCGTTGCCGCTGATCCAGAAGGCCGAGGCATGGCAGAAGGATCGGCCGGAAGACGCGGACCTGATGTTCGCGCTGGGTCGTCTGTGCCTGCATCAGCAGTTGTGGGGCAAGGCGCAGTCGTTCCTCGAACGCGCGTTGAAGCTTGCCGACAACGAGACGCTGAAGATCCGCTCGCATCGTGCGCTGGCCCGTCTGCACGAACAGCTCGGCGATACCGACAAGGCGAGCCAGCACTATCGCGAGAGTGCGTTGGCGATGAATATCGTTTGATGGACGGTTCAAGCGCCGGGCGAGTGACCTCGGTGCGGAGACGGAAAACAAAAAACCCGGCGTGCGCAACGCCGGGTTTTTTTATTGGGGCTTTGTTCAAGCGCGATTCTAGTTCACCCGATCAACCCATCACCGGTTCACCAGCTTCGCCGGCACGCTCACCGCCAGCAATCCGCCCAGCACCATGAAGGCCGCCAGCATGTACATGCCGGAATCGTTCGCGGCGGTCGCCTGCTTGAGCCAGCCCACCGCATACGGACTCAGAAAGCCCGCCAGATTGCCGATCGAGTTGATCAGCGCGATGCCGGCCGCCGCGCCCGTGCCGGCGAGAATCGCCGTCGGTAGACTCCAGAACAGCGGCAAGGTGGTCAGAATGCCCATGGTCGCGAGCGTGAGCGCGGTCATCGCGAGCACCGTGTTGTGCGCCCACACCACCGACAGCACCAGCCCGACCGCGCCGGCGAAAGCGGGCAGGGCGATATGCCAGCGCCGCTCGCGCGTGCGGTCCGCGCTGCGCGACACGAAGACCATCGCCACCACGGCGGCCGCGAACGGAATCGCGGAGAGCAGGCCGATCATGAACGCATCCGTGACGCCGGTCGCCTTGATGATGGTCGGCAGCCAGAAGCTCACGCCGTAGAGGCCCATCACGAACGAGAAGTACACGAGGCTCAGCATCAGCACACGGCCGCTCGTCAGCACCTCGCGGATCGGCATGTCGTGCTTGATCGCTTCCTCGGCGGACACGTGGCTTTCGAGCAGGCGCTGTTCTTCCGCCGTCAGCCATTTAGCGTTCGCGATCCGGTCGTCCAGCAGCACGAACACGAGGATGCCGACGATCACCGACGGAATCCCCTCGAGCAGAAACAGCCACTGCCAGCCGTGCCAGCCGTTCGCGCCGTTGAAGCTCTTCAGGATGTAGCCCGACACCGGCCCGCCGATCACGCCCGACAGCGCGATCGCCGTCATGAACCAGGTGGTCATGCGGCCGCGCCGGTGCGCCGGATACCAATACGTGAGGTACAGGATGATGCCGGGGAAGAAGCCCGCCTCGGCGAGACCGAGCAGGAAGCGCATCACGTAGAACATGGTCGGCGTGGTGACGAACATGGTCAGCATCGAGATGATGCCCCACGACACCATGATCCGCGCGATCCACACGCGTGCGCCGACCTTGTGCAGGATCACGTTGCTCGGCACTTCGAAGATGAAATAGCCGACGAAGAAAATCCCCGCGCCGAAGCCGTAGACGGCGTCGCTCAGACCGAGGTCGCTGGTCATCTGCAGCTTCGCGAAGCCGACGTTGACGCGGTCCAGATAGGCGACCACGTAGCAGAGCATCAGAAGCGGCGCGAGCCGCCACGTGACCTTGCGATAGGTGGCCTCCTCGAAGGTGGAGGGTGGCGCCCCCGCGCCGGGATGGTGGAGCGGATTTGCAGGACTAGCCATGGTGTCTCCTCTTTTCTTGTGGAATGGAAGTACCGCCGTCGATCGATTCTAGCCGCGCCCGGTGCCCCGTATCGCATGACGCACGGGTACCGGGGGAAAACACTGACGGCCAGGCCGGCGTTGCTACACGCAGCGTCCGCCGTCCACTTCCAGGCACACCCCGGTGATGAACTCCGCCTCGTCCGAGGCGAGATACAGCGCGGCGTTGGCGATGTCCTGCGGCGTCGAGAAGCGCCCGAGCGGAATGCCCGCGAGAAAGCGCTGCCGGTTCGCGGGCGTGTCCTCGACGCCCATGAACTCCGACAGCAGCGCCGTTTCGCCGATCACCGGATTCACGCAGTTCACGCGAATCCGCTCCGGCCCGAGCTCGACCGCCAGCGACTTGCTGGCGATGATCACCGCGCCCTTGCTGCCGTTGTACCAGACGAGTCCCGGGCGCGGCCGCACGCCGGCCGTCGACGCGATATTGATGAACGCGCCGCCGCCCTGCTCGCGGAAATACGGCACGAACTCCTGCACGCTCCAGTAGAGGCTCTTGACGTTGACCGCGTAGACGCGGTCGAACTCGGCCTCGGTGACGTCCATCACGGGCTTGTTGCGATGCGTGGTGCCCGCGTTGTTGACCACGATCTGCACGCTGCCGAAGTCGTCGAGCGCCGCTTCGCGCAGGCGCCGCCAGTCGTCGCGCAGCGCGACGTTGCCCGCCACCGCGATCGCCTTGCCGCCGGCCAGCGCGATGTCGCTTGCCACGCGTTCGGCGGCGGCGCCGTTCAGGTCGTTGACCACCACGTTCGCGCCTTCGCGCGCGAAGGTCTTCGCGATGCCTTCGCCGAAACCCGAGCCGCCACCCGTGACGATGGCCGTTTTACCTGTCAACCGCATGTTGTCTCCGTTGTTGTGGGTGAGTGCCTAACCGTGGCGGATCGCGATGGTTTTCAGCACGGTGAAACCGTACAGCGCCTCGAAGCCCTTCTCGCGGCCATGCCCCGAATGCTTGACGCCGCCGAACGGCAATTCCACGCCGCCGCCCGCGCCGTAGTTGTTGATGAACACCTGGCCGGAGCGCAGGCGTCGCGCGAGGCGCATCTGCCGCGCGCCGTCGCGGGTCCAGATGCCGGCCACGAGGCCGTACTGCGTGCCGTTGGCGAGCGCGAGCGCTTCGTCTTCGCCGGTGAAGGACATCGCGGCGAGCACCGGGCCGAACACTTCGTCGCGTGCGAGACGGTGGCCGGCGGGCACGTCGCGTAGCAGCGTGGGCGCCTGATAGAAGCCGCTTTCGGGCGCCTCGGCGATCACCTCGCCGTGCGCCGCCATCGGGATGCCGTCGTGCTGCGCGTCGGAGAGAAAGTCCCACACGCGCTGCTGCTGCTTCGCGTTGATCAGCGGTCCGCAGTCCAGATCGGCCTGCGACGGGCCGACGCGCAGCGCGTGAAACGCGTGGCTCAGCCGGTCGAGCAGCGGCTCGTAAATGCTCCGCTCGATCAGCACGCGGCTGCCCGCCGAGCAGATCTGCCCGGCGTTCTGCACGATCGCCGACACCAGCACCGGCAACGCCGCGTCGAGGTCCGCGTCGGCGAAGACGATCTGCGGCGACTTGCCGCCGAGTTCGAGCGTGACCGGCACATGGTTGTCGGCGGCGGCCTGGGCGACCGCCTTGCCGGTTTCCGGCGACCCGGTGAACGAGATGTGATCGATGCCGGGATGCGCGGCGAGCGCCGCGCCCGCTTCGTAACCGAAGCCCGTGACGATGTTCAGCGCGCCGGGCGGCAAGCCCGCCTCGGCCGCCAGTTCGGCGACGCGCAGCACGGACAGGCACGCATCCTCGGCCGGTTTGACCACGCAGGCGTTGCCGGCGGCGAGCGCCGCGCCGACGCTGCGGCCGAAGATCTGCATCGGGTAGTTCCACGGCACGATGTGGCCGGTGACGCCGTGCGGCTCGCGGATCGTCAGCACCGTGTAGCCGGATTGATAGGGCAGGGTCTCGCCGTGCAGCTTGTCGGCCGCGCCGGCGTAGAACTCGAAGTAGCGGACGAGGGCGGCCGAATCGGCGCGGGCCTGCTTGAGCGGCTTGCCGGTGTCGCGCGCTTCGAGTTGGGCCAGTTCTTCCTGGCGGGCCGCGACCAGCATCGACAGCCGGTATAGCACGCGGCCGCGCTCGGCGGCGCTCGCCTCGCCCCATGCGCCTTCGAACGCGCCGCGGGCGGCGCGCACCGCGCTGTCGATATCCGCCGCGGTGCCGCGTGCGAGACGGGTGAACGGCTGCCCGTCGGATGGATCGAGCACGGCGATCGTCTCGCCGCCTGAGGCGGCGCACCATTCGCCGCCGATGAAGTGTCGGGCTTCTTCCATGCAGACTCCTTGAGGTGACATGCAGCGGCAGGGCGCCGTTTCGTTGCGATGCGGCAACGCGGTGGACGGCGGCGTCGAACGATTATCGCGCCGATCCTCGCGCAGGGGCGCTGGATCGATTGGCTATAATGGCGCATTCCGCACTGTCCGGCCGCCGCGCCGCACGCCGTGTTTCGATTCCTTCCTGATCAGAGAGCGCCATGAGCTTCAATCACGTCCCCGCAGGCAAAGACCTTCCGCACGATTTCAACGTCATCATCGAAATCCCGGCGCAAAGCGATCCGGTGAAATACGAGGCGGACAAGGATCTGGGTCTGCTCGTCGTCGACCGTTTCATCGGCACCAACATGCGTTATCCGGCGAACTACGGTTTCATTCCGCAAACCCTGTCGGGCGACGGCGACCCGGTCGACGTGCTGGTGATCACGCCGTTCCCGCTGCTGGCCGGCTCGGTGGTGCGCGCCCGCGCGCTGGGCATGCTGCAAATGACCGACGAATCCGGCGTGGACGCGAAGCTGGTTGCCGTCGCGCACGACAAGATCTGCCCGATGACCGCCGACCTGAAGTCGATCGACGACGTCCCGGCGTACCTGAAGGACCAGATCAAGCACTTCTTCGAGCAATACAAGGCGCTCGAAAAGGGCAAGTGGGTGAAGGTCGAAGGCTGGGCGGGCATCGACGCCGCGCACAAGGAAATCACGGAAGGCGTGGCGAACTACAAGAAGTAAATTCGCCGGCCACGGACCGGGGCTTGATGCCGCTGGTCCGCCGAAAAGAAAACCGCGCGAGCCCGCCAGGGCCGCGCGGTTTTTTCATGGCGCCGGCATCAGGTATAGCCTGAGTGCATCGCAAGGATGAACCGAAGCCATTTTTATAACCTGGTGTAAACCCGTATTATTTGCCGCTGCTTCTCCTGCGGCTTCTCCTTCAGCCAGCCGGCCCGTGTGCCGATCTGGCGGCTGGCCGAACCGCTCGCCCCCTCAACCGCGTTCCCACGAACCCGTCGCCCGCATGCTGAAGCGCAAGTCCAATCCGTCCTCATCGTCACGCTGGTCGAGCGGGCTTTACGCCGTCGGCACCGCGATCTATCGCAAGCGGCCGGTGTGGATGGTGTCGTTCGCGACGAGCGAGGCCAGTCTCGCCGAAGGCCTGCGCGCGGCCTGCGCGTCCACGGCGATGCTCGCGCTCGGCAATCTGCTGCACGAGCCGGCCTTCGCGTGGGCCGCGATCGGCGCATTCTGGACCTGCCTCGCCGATGCGGGCGGCTCGAACCGCGCGCGCTTCGCATCGATGATGGGCTTCGCGCTGCTGTCCACGCTGTGCGGCGGGCTCACCGCGTTCGCGTCCAGCGCGGGCACGGCGGTCGCGGCGCTCGCGCTGCTGCTGTTCACGAGTCTCGGCGCGTTCGGACGGATCTGGGGTTCGGCCGTGTCGCAGGTGACGATCCTCGCCGCGACCGCCTGCGTCGTGATGGTCGACCGGCCGATGCACGATCCGCGCGCGGTGCTGACGTTTCTGAGCGTCTACCTGGTGGGCTGTCTGTTCGCGGTGGTGTTGAGTCTCACCGTGTGGCGCATTCATCCGTTCGCCGCGAGCCGCGCCGCGCTACGCACCGTCTACGTGCGGCTCGCGGATATCGCGCTGGATAGCGCGCGTCTGCTCGAACGGCAGGCCCGGCCGGTGGATTGGGCGACGCATGCCGCGAAATTTCGCGCCGACGCCCGCGCCGCGCTCGAACGCTCGCGCAAGATTCTCGCGAAGGTACCCGCGTCGCGCACGGGCGGACGCGATGCGTACGACACCCTGCTCGCGTTGCTGACCGATGCCGAAGCGTTGTTCGCCTACCTGATCGCGGTTTCCGGCGCGTGCGAACGCGTACCGGACGACGCGCGTCGCGTGCGCCGTGCCGCACGGCTGCTGAGCGCGATCGGCCATGTGCTGCATCGTACCGGCGCGGCGGCGGGCGACGCGCAGTGGGCACGTCTCGCCGCCGCGCAACCCCGCTTGCGGCGTCTTGCCGAACGCCTCGAATCCGCGCTGATGGAACCGGTGAAGCTGCAATCCGGTTTCGAGCTGGTCGATTTCGCGCCGGCCGCCGCGGCGCCGGAGAGCTGGAAGGTAAGCGCGCACCGGCTGTGGACGCGTATCGTCGCGACGCTCAAGGCGAACCTGTCGACGCAATCGGTCGGCTTGCGCCACGCGGCACGCGTCGGCGTGACGACCACCGTGGGCTTTCTCGTGATCCGCGCGCTCGGGCTGCCGTTCGGCTACTGGGCCACGATGGCGACGCTGCTGATCCTGCAACCGTCGATCGCCGCGACCTGGCCGCGCAGCATCGAGCGGGCGGCGGGCAGTATCGTCGGCGGCCTGCTGGCGGCGGCGATCGGCTACGCGATCCATTCGCCGCTCGGCATTTCGCTCGCGGTGTTTCCGCTGGTGATGGCGACCATGGCGTTGCGGCCGGTCAGCTACAGCCTGTTCGTGCTGTTCCTCACGCCGACCTTCGTGCTGGTCGCGGACTTCGCGACGCCCGGCGCAAGCGAGTTCGCGTATGCGCTCACGCGTCTGGGCAACAACGTGCTCGGCTGCGTGCTGGCGTTGCTGGCCACGTTCTATCTCTGGCCGACGCGCGAGAAAGCCGACTACCGTGCCTACCTGGGCGCGGCGGTGCGCGCCAATCTCGCGTATCTGCGCGCCGCGCTCGACGCGACGCGGCACGACGACAAGCAGATGGAACGTCTGCGGCGCGGCGCGGGTCTCGCGAGCAATAACGCGGAGGAGGCCATCGGCCGCATCCGGCTGGAGAAGCTCGAAGACTCGATGGTCGATACCGTCACGCTGACCGTGCTCAGCCTGCTGCGCAGAATGGCGGGGACCGCGACGCAATTGCGGCTCAGCGCGAACCGTCGCGAACGGCGGGATGAGCGCGATGAGCTCGGCGCGTGGGTGGCCGGCGTGAGCGCGGAAATCGACGCGGCGTTGAACCGCACGTTGCGGCCGGTTCGGCACGAGTTGCCGGCGCGCGATGGGTTGACGTCGCTGGAGGCGGACGCGGTCGGTGAGCTGGCGTTGATGCAGCGGCTGCTCACCGAGCGGATGCGCGAGGCACGGGGGTAGGGCGCGCGACGCGACGCGACGCCACGAGATGCGTTAGCTGATGTCCAGGTGAAGTCACGGCGCACCCGGCTATTCAGCACGCGCCTCTCTCCAATGCGTCCACTTCATCCGCTGCATCAGGCTCATCAACTTCGACGGTCTGCGCCACTTCCACCACCGGCATCACCGATTCCAGCGTCCGCTCGCCCGCCGCCAGCAGACGCTTCTCGGCCGCGGTCAGCCGCTTGACCCAATACTCCGCGCGCGACGCGCTCGAGCGGTCCGCGAGTTCGAACGATGCCAGCACCTGCACTGGTTTGCGCGAGCGCGTATAACGCGCGCCGAGGCCGCTCGCGTGTTTTTCGAAACGCGCCTGCACGTCGGTGGCGATGCCGGTGTAGACACTGCCGTCCGAGCATTCGAGCAGATAGAGAAACCACGCCATGAATGCGCTTCAGCCTTTGAACGGATTGTGTTCGCGCAGCTCGTCCACGTACGCGTGGATGCTGTTCTTTTCGTTGTCGAGAAAATGCCCGACCGCATCCGCGAACGCCGGATGCGCGAGCCAATGCGCGGAGCGCGTGACGGTGGGCAGAAATCCGCGCGCCATCTTGTGCTCGCCTTGCGCGCCGCCCTCGAACGCACCGAGCTTTTCCTCGATGCAGAATTCGAGCGGCTGATAGTACGCGGTCTCGAAGTGCAGGCAGGGCACATGTTCGAGCGCGCCCCAGTAGCGGCCGTACAGCGTGCCGCCGGTCGCCGCGTCGCGCTGATACACCACGAGCGAACTGGCGATCGGTTTGCCTTCGTATTCGGCGATCACGAGCAGCAGGTTCTCCGGCATCGACTCGCCGATCGTCCGGAAGAAATCGAGGTTCAGATACGGACTCGAAAAATGCTCGCGATAGGTTTGCCGATAACACTTGCTGAAGAAACGCCAGTCCGCGTCCTGAATGTCCTCGCCGCGAATGCGCCGCATCGTCACGCCGGCTTCCTGTACCTTGCGGCGTTCGGCGCGAATGTTCTTGCGCTTCTTCTGTTCGAGCGTCGAGAGGAAATCGTCGAAGTCGCGATAGCCGTCGTTCAGCCAGTGAAACTGCACGCCTTCGCGCTGCATCATGCCCATGCCGGTCAAGGCGGCGCTTTCGGTTTCGGTGGGAAACAGCACGTGCAGCGACGACACGTCGGCCTGTTCGGCGAACGCCATCAGCGTGGCCGCGAGGTGACGCAACGCGTGTGCATCCGCCGACAACAAACGGTTGCCCTGTACCGGCGTGAACGGCACCGCGCACAAAAGCTTCGGGTAATAGTCGAGGCCGTTGCGTTTGTACGCGTCGGCCCAGGCCCAGTCGAACACGTACTCGCCGTACGAGTGCCCCTTCAGATACACCGGCGCGGCAGCCGCGAGCTGGCCCGTGCGCGGATCGGTGAGCGTGACGAATTGCGGCGCCCAGCCGGTGTCGGCGACCGCGCAGCGCGTGGCATGCAGCGCACTCAGAAATTCGTGGCGCAAAAACGGCGTGGGCTGCGCCTGGCGCGCGAGCAGCGCGTTCCATTCCGCGGCGTCCACCTCGGAGGGCGACGCCAGAATGCCCGTGCGATAATCAAAGCGTTCCTGGTTCAATCTGTGTGACTGTTCCGAATGAATCGCGCCGCACGTCGAGTACCTATCGTGCTGCGCGCTTCGTTAATCCGATTTGTCCGTTGCCGTCGTGCTGACCCGCCGCGGTACTCGCGAGCCGACCGGCTTGCCTGTCGATCCTGCCATGAAGACCCGAATCGCTCTTGCTCAAATCAATGTCACCGTCGGCGACTTCGCCGGCAATGTCGCGAAGATCGTCGATGCCGCACGCAGCGCGCACAGCGCTGGTGCGAAACTGCTGATCGCGCCTGAACTCGCGCTCTCCGGCTATCCGCCCGAAGACCTGCTGCTGCGTCCCGCGTTCTATACCGCGAGCGCGGCCGCATTGGCCGATCTTGCCGCGCAACTCAAACCGTTCGCCGGCTTGCATGTGCTCGTCGGTCATCCGTTGCGCGAGGCGGGGCATGGCGCACAGCACGGCCATGGTAATGCAAACGCGCCGATCCAGCGCGGCGTGCCGCCGCTCGATACGTTCAACGCGGCTTCGCTGCTCGTCGACGGCAACGTGGCCGGCACCTATCGCAAGCAGGATCTGCCCAATACCGAAGTGTTCGACGAGAAGCGCTACTTCGCGTCCGACCCGCAGCCGTTCGTGTTCGAACTCGACGGCGTGAAATACGGCGTGGTGATCTGCGAGGACGCGTGGCATGCGTCGGCCGCGCAAATGGCGAAGGCCGCCGGCGCGCAGGTCTTGCTGATCCCGAACGGCTCGCCGTATCACCTGAACAAGGAGGCGGTGCGCTTCGACATTCTGCGCGCGCGGATTCGCGAAACCGGCTTGCCGATGGTCTACGTGAACATGGTCGGCGCACAGGACGAACTGGTGTTCGACGGCGGCTCGTTCGTGCTCGACGCGCAGGGCGAACTCGTGGCGCGCATCGCGCAGTTCGAGGAAGCCACCGCGATCGTCGAATTCGAGGACGGCAAGCCGCTGCCCGGCGCGATCGCGCCGGAGCAATCGCTCGAAGCGCAGGTGTACGCCGCGCTCGTGATGGGCGTGCGCGACTACATCGGCAAGAACGGTTTTCCGGGCGCGTTGATCGGCCTGTCGGGCGGCGTCGATTCGGCGCTGGTGCTGGCCGTCGCGTGCGATGCGCTCGGCGCCGAACGGGTGCGCGCGGTGATGATGCCGTCGCGCTACACGGCGGACATCTCGACCACCGACGCCGCCGAGATGGCGCGCCGCGTCGGCGTGCGCTACGACGAGATCGCGATCGCGCCGATGTTCGACGCGTTCCGCGGCTCGCTCGCCGGCGAGTTCGCCGGCCGCGCGGAAGACGCGACCGAGGAGAACATCCAGGCCCGCATTCGCGGCACGCTGCTGATGGCGCTGTCGAACAAGTTCGGCTCGATCGTGCTGACCACCGGCAACAAGAGCGAGATGGCGGTGGGTTATTGCACGCTGTACGGCGACATGGCCGGCGGCTTCGCGGTGATCAAGGACATCGCCAAGACGCTGGTGTACAAGTTGTGCCGCTATCGCAATGCGGCCACCACGTTCGCCACGCGCGACGTGATTCCCGAGCGGATTCTGACGCGCGCGCCGTCGGCGGAGTTGCGCGAGAACCAGACCGACCAGGACAGCCTGCCCGAGTACGAGGTGCTCGACGCGATCATGCGCATGTACATGGAAGAGGACTGCTCGCTCGCGGAGATCATCGCGGCGGGTTACGCGGCGGACGATGTCAAACGCGTCACGCGCCTCATCAAGATCAACGAATACAAACGCCGTCAGGCGCCGATCGGCATTCGCGTCACGCATCGCGCGTTCGGCCGCGACTGGCGTTATCCGATCACGTCGCGCTACACCGAACCGGTGGAGTGAGCGGGGCCACGCCCAACACCATCGCGCGAAAAGCGTGGGCAGGATCGATCATTCATTTGCGTATCGACTTACCGTACGCGCCGGAATGCCGCAATGCATCCGGCGCGGCGTAGAATCGAAAGCATCTATTTTCCTTTCACTCTTCCAATCACGAGACGAGGTTCGCCATGAAGCGCATCACCGCAGTCATCAAACCGTTCAAACTCGACGAAGTGCGCGAGGCGCTCGCTGAAGTCGGCCTCACGGGTCTGACCGTCACCGAGGTCAAGGGCTTCGGCCGTCAGAAAGGGCATACCGAGCTCTATCGTGGTGCAGAGTACGTGGTCGACTTTCTACCGAAGGTGAAGATCGAAGTCGTGGTCGCGGACAATCAATGCGATCAGGTGATCGACGCGATCATCGGCGCGGCGCGCACCGGCAAGATCGGCGACGGCAAGATCTTCGTCGCGGATGTCGAGCGGGTGATCCGCATCCGCACCGGCGAGGAAAACGAAGCGGCGGTCTGACGCGCTTCGATGGTTCATCGATAACGCACAAGCGTCTCGCAAGCCGTTCACTCGCCAGTCACGAATGCACCGCCGCGGTGCGTTCCGCGAATACGCTCAAACGCGTCCAGCAATAAAAAACGGTGCGATACCCTTGCGGATACCGCACCGATACGCGCCTCTCGCAGCAGCGTGAAAAAGATTCTCTTGAAGTCTGTCTGACGATCCCCCGAAGAAAAGTCGCTTCGGGGGATGTCGTTCGTTCGCTTAGAACGAGTGTTGAATACCTGCGTACACGCCCGATTGCTGATGGCCTTGCAGCGGGTTGTCCGTTGCGGCGGACGTGCCGGGGTTGTCGGCATTCAGACCGAAGTTGGCGGTCTTGCTGTTACGCACCGTCGCGATCTGCAGATCCAGCAACGTACGCTTGGACAGGTTGTACGAACCGCCAATCGTGTACAGCGTGGCATTGCCCGAACCGTTGTTGCCGTTCACGTGGTAGACCGCAGCGATCAGCGCCGCTGCCGGCGTTGCTTGCCACGTCACACCGCCCCATTCGTGATCGAGAGCTGTCGGCTGGCCCGGCAGAACGCCCGTTGCGCCTGCCGAACGGACTGCCTGGTAAGCGCCCTGGATCTTGAACTGGCCGAGGAACACGTTCACGAAAGCCGAGTATTCGCGCGATGCGCCGAATACGCCGCCGCCGCCGGTGTTCGTGCCGTTGACGATGCCGGTGTTCGGGCCGTACAGAATACCGTTGCCCGGGTTGCGGATTTCGTCGTACAGGCCGCGAACCTGGAACAGCGAGTTCGTGTAGGTGACCTGTGCGCCGGCTTCACGACCCTGACCAGCCGGGTTGTTACCGTTCCAGTTCGTTGCGTTCGACAGCGCGTATTGACCGTAGAAGTCAAAGCCGGCGATCTTCGGCGACTGGTACGCGAAGTTGTTGCTCGATTGCGGCCAGTTGCGGCCACGCACCAGCGATGCCGACGACCAGTTCGATTGACCGAACGGATCGAAGTCCCAATCGCCGTTCGAGATGAAGAGCATGCGGCCCATCGTGAACGTACCGTACGCGTCGTTCGACAAGCCGACCGTCGCCCAACGATTGAAGAGACCGCCGCCGCCAGGGCCCGTACCGGTCATCGTGTTGAAGGAGCCTTCCAACTGGAACAGCACCTTGTTGCCGCCACCGATGTCCTCAACGCCCTTCATACCCCACAGGCTGGTACCCCAGTCGCCGCTTTCCGCTTTGAAACGGTTCGTGCTGCCGGTTGCCTGGCCATTCGCGCCCACACCAGTCGGAACGCCCGACATGTATTCCAGGCCAGCGTCCAGGCGACCGTACAGCGTCACGCTGCTTTGGGCATGCGCAACAACACCGGCCGACATGAGCGCCGCGGCGAGCAAAGCTTTCTTCATCTTCTCCTCCATACCCTGTCAAAAGTGAAACCCAGTACTGCGAGTGGTGTTCGGACGCAAGCGCGCCGAACAGAAAGCGGTACCAGGGAGATTAGCGGGTGGATTGGGTCTCCTGCCGTGACGGGTAGCCTTGGGGCTATCTGGTCGTCATGCCGATCCCTCGCCGACCGGTTCTCCTCTGTGCTTTGAAGTGAAACTACTTTTAATCAACTTTGTTTTGCTACTTTGGTTACTAATTTATCAAAAATACCCTTCACTGGGAGAAGAAATTGGTAGCACCCATGACCTGTGTCTCCAAATTGCAATAAGAATGTGCGCAATGCGCGATCGCGACACCGCCAAAAATCGCTAAAACCCTTGCGTGGTAAGGGAATCACGGATTGGGACAAGGCACGTCAAGGATTGCCACTATTGACGCTTGAAAAGCGGCAGAGTAGGGCGAAAAGAGGCCGATCGGGACGGTGAGGAGGCAGGTTTTCGCGGCCGAAATACCCGGAATGCACAGGTGAGCGAAACAAAAAGGGCGCTCGTAAGCGCCCTGTAATACTACTTTGACTACAGCCCAAATAACGGGCCTCGACGAACGTTATTTCAGGCTGCCGGACAGGAACTGTTTGAGGCGTTCGCTGCGGGTGTTCCGGAAGACTTCGTCGGGATGGCCTTCTTCTTCCACGCGTCCCTGATGCAGGAACATCACGTGATTCGACACGTTGCGCGCGAAGGCCATCTCGTGCGTGACGACGATCATCGTGCGGCCTTCCTCGGCGAGCGTCTGCATCACCTTCAGCACTTCGCCGACCAGTTCCGGGTCGAGTGCGGAAGTGGGTTCGTCGAACAGCATCACGTCCGGGTGCATGGCGAGCGCGCGCGCGATCGCCACGCGCTGCTGCTGGCCGCCCGAAAGATGCGACGGATACTGTTTTTCGAGGCGCGGCGCGAGGCCCACCTTCTCCAGATATTCGCGGGCGCGTTCTTCCGCTTCCTTGCGCTTCAGGCCGAGCACATTCACCGGCGCCTCGATGATGTTTTCGAGCACGTTCATGTGCGACCACAGATTGAAGTGCTGGAACACCATCGACAGACGCGTGCGCACGCGCTGTAGCTGCTTCGGATCGGACACGCGCAGCGCGCCGTTCTTGCCGGTCTGCGTGCGCACTTCCTCGCCGTCGACGAAGATGCGCCCCGAGTTCGGCTGTTCGAGGAAGTTGATGCAGCGGAGCATCGTGCTCTTGCCCGAACCGGACGAGCCGATCACGCTGATCACGTCGCCGGCATTGGCCTTCAGCGACACGCCCTTGAGGACTTCGTTATCGCCGTACTTTTTGTGAAGCTCGTCGACGAAGAGCTTCTGCTTCTTGGTGTTCATCAGGATCCTTGGGCGTGCTGGACTGGCTTGGGTTGCGAACTGCGCGGCAGGTCATTTGCCTTGCGGCCGCAGATAAGCGAGCCAGCGGCGTTCGGCGCGGCGGAACAGCCACACGAGCGCGAACGAAATGCACAGATAGAGCAGGGCGGCGAGGCCGAATGCGTTGAACGACTGATACGTCGCCGAGTTCACGTCGCGCGCGATCTTGAGGATGTCCGGCACGGTCGCGGTGAACGCGACGGTGGTGGCATGCAGCATCAGGATCACTTCGTTGCTGTAGTACGGCAACGCGCGGCGCAGCGCCGACGGCAGAATCACGCGCCGGTACAGCGTGAACGACGACATGCCGTATGCGCGCGCCGCTTCGATCTCGCCATACGGCGTCGCCTTGATCGCGCCGGCGAAGATTTCGGTGGTGTACGCGCAGGTGTTCAGCGTGAAGGCGAGCAGCGTGCAGTGCATGCCGTCGCGGAAGAATGCGTTGGTGAGTTCGTGATTGCGCACGATCTCGAGGCTGTAGAGGCCGGTGTAGCAGAGCAGCAGTTGCACGTACAGCGGCGTGCCGCGGAACACGTATGTGTACAGCCACACGAGACCGGCGAGCCACTTCTTCTTCGACACGCGCGCGACCGCGAGCGGAATCGACAGGCAGAAGCCGAGGCCGATCGACACCACCAGCAGCCACAGCGTGATCGCCACGCCGGTCAGGCGGTAACCGTCGGTGTACAGATAGTTGCGCCAGTATTCCTGAATGATCTCGATCATAGTTCCGCCTTTCGTACGCCGGTCGAGTAACGCTTTTCGAGGTACATCAGCACGAAGTTGGACACTGTGGTGATGACGAGATAGATCGCCCCCGCGAGCAGGGTGAAGAAGAAGAAGCGCAGCGTGCCCTTGCCGGCATCCTGCGAGGCCTTGACGACGTCCGCGAGACCGATGATCGACACCAGCGCGGTGGCCTTCACCATCACCTGCCAGTTATTGCCGATGCCGGGCAGCGCGAAGCGCATCATCTGCGGGAACATGATGCGCGAGAACACCTGCCAGCTGGTCATGCCGTAGGCGGCGCCCGCTTCGAGCTGGCCGCGCGGCACCGCGAGAAACGCGCCGCGGAAGGTTTCGGTGAAGTACGCGCCGTAGATGAAGCCGAGCACCGCGACGCCGGCCACGAACGGGTCGATGTCGATCTGGTCCCAGCCGAGCATGTCGGTGAGATTGTTCAGCCAGATCTGCAGGCTGTAGAACAGCAGCAGCATCAGCACCAGATCGGGCACGCCGCGCACGAGCGTCGTGTAGACGGTGCCGACGCCTTGGGAGAAACGGTTCCTGGACAGTTTCGCCGCCGCGCCGAGCAGGCCCAGCACAAAAGCGAACGCCAGCGACAATACCGCCAGTTTGACGGTTTGCCAGGTGCCGTTAAGAAGCAGCGGGCCGTAGCCTTGAAGGAACATAGGGGGTCCTTGACGATGTGCTCGTGACACACCGCGAAAGACGCGGCCCACCGCGCGCCGCGACTGGCGGCGCACAGCGTACCGCTGTGCAAATCATGACTGCATGGCCGTTGCCGGACCCGCAGCGCGCTTTTCGACTCTCGTTGTGATAACTGCCAACTTCCTACTGCAAAACTGCGGGTGAATCTGCTGCCTGATGTTGCGTGCTGATGTTGCGTGCTGCTGCTGGCTGATGCTGCTGACGTCGCCACGCACGCGAGCGTGCTTGCGACTGTATTACGAAGGCCGCCGAAAACCCATGCGGGCGAGCCCCGAGTCCGGCTTCCGGCCGGGCGGCGTGGCGCTGCCTGCTGCGCTACCCCGCTCGACCTTCAACTCAACGCCCCGGATAAATGTCCACGTCGAAGTACTGCTTCTCCAGCTTCCGGAACGTACCGTCCTGATGCACCTGCGCCAACGCCTTGTTGAACATCGCCTTCAGGTCGGTGTCTTCCTTGCGCAGGCCGATCGCGGTGCCTTCGCCGATCGTTTTCGGGTCCTTCACTTCCGGACCGGCCCACGCGAAGCCCTTGCCGCGCGGCGTCTTCAGGAAGCCGGCGTCGGCCTGGATCTCGTCCTGCAGCGTCGCGTCGAGGCGGCCGGAGGCGAGATCCGCGTAGACCTGATCCTGATTCTGGTAGGGCACCACGGTGACGCCCTTCGGCTCCCACCATGCCTTGGCGTAGGCTTCCTGGGTCGAACCCTGCTCGACGCCCACGCGTTTGCCCTTCAACGATTCCGGCGTCGGCAGCAGCGGCGAACCGGCCCTGGCGATCATGCGGGCCGGCGCGTCGAACAGTTTGTCAGAGAAGTCGATCTGCTCGCGGCGCTTGTCGGTGACGGTCAGCGACGACACGATCGCGTCGTACTTCTTGCCCTTCAACGCGGGAATGATGCCGTCGAGATCCTGTTGAACCCACACGCACCGGACGTTCATCCGCGCGCATAACGCATGGGTCAGATCGGCGTCGAAGCCGACGACCTGGCCGCTCGGCGCCACCGATTCGAACGGCGGATAGCTGGCGTCGACCCCGATGCGAACGGTCTTCCATTCTTTCGCCATCGCGCTGGTGGCCAGTGCTGCAAGCGCCACGCACAGTGCGAACTTCTTCATGTTTCTCCTGGATCAAACTGATCGTCGTGCTGCTTCGGTCCCGACGATGGCCGGCGCTCGGCCGACGGTCGCTATTCTAGGCGGCCAAAATTGCCGCGCCGCGCGAGCGTCGATGGAACGCCGCCGACGGGCCTTTCCCGCCCGCGCAACTTGAAAAGGGCGGTATTTTACCCGAACCCGACCGGGGTGCCAGTGCGGCGCGGCCGTAGCGGCGGCGTGACAAGCCGGCGCGTTGTGCGGGCGCGACGCTGGGCGAGCCTGGACGGGGCGAATCCGCGGCGCGCCGCGCCGTCCCGCCGCCGTCCATTGCGTGGATTTGCGAAACGCTGCGGTGCGCGTGTGCCGATTGTGTAGCGGGACGTGCGCCCCTACATTCAGTGCATCGTGACTGATTCACTGGAGATGTCCCCATGATCGAGATTCGCCGTTCCGAAGAACGCGGCCACGCCAATCACGGCTGGCTCGATTCGTATCACAGCTTTTCCTTCGCCGATTACCGCGATCCTCAGCACGTGCATTTCGGCCCGCTGCGGGTCATCAACGAAGACCGCATCGCCGGCGGCCAGGGTTTCGGCACGCATGGTCACCGCGACATGGAGATCGTCACGTACGTGCTCGACGGCGCGCTCGTGCATCGCGACAGCATGGGCAACGGCTCGACCATCCGCCCCGGCGACGTGCAGCGCATGAGCGCCGGCACCGGCGTGATGCACAGCGAGTTCAACGCGTCGCCGGACGAAGAGGCGCATCTGTTGCAGATCTGGGTGATCCCGCAACGCACTGGCGACCAGCCCGGCTATGAAGAAAAGCGTTTCAGCGATGCGGACAAGCGCGGCCGTCTGCGCGTGATCGCATCGCCCGACGGCCGCGACGGCTCGGTGACGATCCATGCGGACGCCTCGATCCATGCCGCGTTGCTCGACGGCGCGGAGCAGGCCACGTTCGCGTTGCCGGCAGGACGTCTCGCGTACGTGCACGTGGCGCGCGGCGCGTTGACGGTGAACGGCGAGGCACTGCGCGCGGGCGATGCGGCCAGGCTCAGCGATGTCGGCGCAGTGACGCTGGAGAAGGGGAAAGACGCGGAGGTGCTGTTGTTCGACCTCGGGCCGTTGAATGGCTAGGTAGCAGGGCGGCGGAACGGCCACGTAGCTGACGGCGCCCCGCCCGTTGAACGCTGCGCTGCCCGATCTTCCAGCAGCAAGCAAAAACGCCACGGGAGCGATCCCGTGGCGTTTTGCTATAGATAGCGGTGGGGAAGAAGCGCAGCCGCGCTCCCACCCGCGCCGCTTACTGATTCGCAGCCGGCGCCGACGCCGCGCCCTTGCGATGCTCCCAGTGCTCGCGCATCTTCTGATGGCGCGCTTCCATCTTCGCGAAGCGTTGCTTCAACGCCGTGCTGACGGTGGTCTTCTGCTGGTCGTTCAGGCCGTTGTAGAACGACAGCCAGGCATCGGTCGTCTGCTGACGCAGTTGCGCGTCTTTCTGTTCGACCTGCTGATGCGCCTGGGCCATCGCGTTCAAATCCAGAATCGGCTGTTGCTGCGCGGCCTTGAACTGGTTCTTGATCTGCTCGTGGTTCGCGCGCATCGCCTCATGGTTCTGCTTCATCGTGTTCAGCGCGGCCTGCCACTGCTTTTCCTGATCCGCGTTGAGCTTCAACTGGTCGTGCAGTTGCGTGAGTTCATGCATGAAGTGACCGTGGTGCCAGCCGCCGGGGCCGCCTTGCATGGCAGGCTGGGCGGCGTAGGCCGCGCCCGCGCCGATGGCGAGGGCAGTTGCGGCAACGGCGAGAACGCGCGACATCTTTTTGGTGGACATGTAAGGCTCCTTGTAATGGAATAGCCGACGATGCAACCGATAACGAGGACGGCCTGCATTCGGTAAGACACAGCGTAGAGAACTGCGCCGGAGCCTGTGTTACGCGGCCAGCCGCCGCTATTACCGGACATTACGCTGGCCTTTCACCGTAACACCCGGTAACCCTTGAAGGCCGTCCGGAAACGAAAACCCTTTTTGCCGCGCGTTAAACTCCATCCCATGGCTACTCAAATACTTGTTGTCGACGACGACGTCGAATTGCGTGATCTGCTGCGTGACTATCTGGCCCGCCAGGGCATCGAGGTCTCGGTGCTGCACGACGCGGGTTCGCTCGAGCGCCGGCTCGAACGCGAACGTCCGGACCTGATCGTGCTCGATCTGATGATGCCGGGCGTCGACGGTCTCACCGCGCTGCGCAAGTTGCGCGCGGCGGGCGACGACATTCCCGTCATCATGCTCACCGCGCGCGCGGACGACGTCGACCGGATCGTCGGTCTGGAACTCGGCGCGGACGACTACCTCGGCAAGCCGTTCAACCCGCGCGAGTTGCTCGCGCGCGTGCAGGCGGTGCTGCGGCGCCGTCGCACGCTACCTTCGGCGGCCGCGCCGGAGCAGCGCGAGCCGTTCAACTTCGGCCGCTTCACGCTGGACTTCCAGTCGCGCACGCTGCATCTGGAAGACAAGCCGCTCACGCTGTCCGGCAGCGAATTCGCGTTGCTGAAGATTTTTGTCAACCACCCCATGCGCACGCTGACGCGCGAACGCCTGCTCGAACTGCTGCACGGTCCGGAATACGACGGCACCGACCGCGGCATCGACGTGCAGGTGTGGCGTCTGCGGCGCATTCTCGAAACGGACCCGTCCACGCCGCGCTTCATTCAGACGGTGCGCGGACGCGGCTACGTGTTCGTGCCTGATGGCGAACAACATGCGTCGGCCCATTGATTCCCTGTTTGGACGGCTGGCGCTGCTGGTCGTCGCTGTATTGCTGGCGTCGCATTTCGCGTGGTTTGCGCTGATGCGCCTCGAGCGCACCCAGCAGCAAACCCGTTACGCGGTGGAAGAAGCAACGTTTCTCGTCGACGCGGTGCGCCAGCACGCGCTGCATACGCCGGATCAGCCATTGCCGTCGCGCGTGAAACTGGTCGATCCGGCGAGCCCGGCCGTGCCGGCGGAACGCAGCGACATGCCCGCGCCGCTCGAACGTTTCGTCGAAGACGCGCGCGACCGCATGCCGGCCGGCACGCAGGTGCGCATCGGCGAGCCGGGCCGGCCGCCCGAGTTGTGGGTGCGCGGGCCGACCGACGCCAAGTGGATCGTCGTGCCGGTGCAGCCGCTGCGTCCGCCGCGTTCGCGCGACCGCATGGCGGTGTGGCTCGCGCTGATTTTCTCTTTCGCGGTCATGCTGGCCTTGTTCGCCGCATGGGCGTTGCAGCGTCCGTTGCGCTCGCTTGCGCAGGCGGTCACGCGTTTCGGCCGTGGTCTGCCGGTGCCGCCGGTGCCCGAGCGCGGTCCGCGCGAATTGCGGCAGCTCACGCACGGCTTCAACCAGATGGTTCAGGAAGTGGCGCGCACCGAGAATGACCGTGCGGTGATGCTGGCCGGCGTCGCGCATGATCTGAAGACGCCGCTCGCGCGTCTGCGGCTGCGCGCCGAGATGATGGAAGAAGTGAAGATGCGCGACGGTGTGGTGCGCGACGTCGATTCGATGACCCACATCGTCGAGCAGTTCCTGGTGTTCGCGCATGACGGCGCCGACCGCAGCGAAGCGGTCGAGGTCGACGCGCAATGCGAACGGGTGGTGCGCAGCTATCGCGCGGTGGCGTCGGGCGCGACCACCGTGCAGACCGAACTGCACGCGGGTCCGGCGTTCCTGCTGCCGGCCGCGACGCTCGACCGCATCCTGTCGAACCTGCTGGACAATGCGCACGCGTATGGCGCGCCGCCCATCGTGGTCGCCACCGCGCGCACCGCGCAGGGTTATACGTTATCGGTCAGAGACAACGGCAGCGGGATCGCCGCGCAGGACCTGATCAATGCCAGCCGGCCGTTCGTGCGGCTCGATCCGGCGCGTGGCGGCAACGGCCACAGCGGCCTGGGGCTCGCGATCGTCGAGCGTCTGGTGCGGCGTGCGGGTGGAGAGTGGGAAATCGGCAACCACGAGGGGCGTGGGTTGCGTGTGCTGATGAGTTTTCCGTTCGAGGTCGTGCCGCGAGTCGCGGCGGCTTCGGAGAGCGTCTGGTAAATGGTGCAAGAGGCGCCATAGGCGCAAGACGCGCCGCGATCCGCGACACGACCCGGCGCGTCAGTCCGAGAACAGCGTGTTCAGCGCATTCGCCGCGTCGCCGTCCACCGTATTCCACGTCACCGTTTCGGCTTCGAAAATATAGTGGGTCGTGTATTTGCCGAGGCGCGCGAGAATCTCCTCCTGAATCAGCTCGGGCGCGACGTCGAGCTTCAGATACCACGCGGTGGATGACAGGCGCGTCTGGAACGCGCCGTATTCGGCCAGCAGATGATCGAATGCGTGAGCGTCCTGATCCCGACAGACGATGACCAAATTTCCCTTCATGCGAATCTCCCGTTAAAGCAGTAGCGGCAACCTGGATTTCAGGGTCGATCATACCTGCTTCGTTACGGGACGCTGGCGGCGCGCGCTTGCGTTACATCACCGGAAGCCGATCACCAGACGCTTGCCACGGTGCGCGCGGGCGGTGCGGTGTCGTCGGGCGGCAGCGCCTCGGTGCGGTCGCGGCCGCCCGATTTCGCCGCGTAGAGCGCGGTGTCCGCGCGGCTGATGATGCGCTCGGGCAGATCGTCGGGCGACAGCTCGGTGATGCCGATGCTCACGCTCAGGCCGACCGAGGCGGGCAGCTTCGGCGACGGAACCGCCTTCAGCCGCAATCTCAAGCGTTCGACGACTTCGCGCCCGCCGGCCAGCGCCGTGGCCGGCAGCAGCAAGCCGAATTCCTCGCCGCCCAGTCGGCCGATCGCGTCGGCGCCGCGGAGTTCGGCGCGGCAGGTGTCGACGAAATGTTCGAGCGCGCGATCGCCGGCCGCGTGGCCGAAACGGTCGTTGATCTGCTTGAAGTGATCGAGATCGGCGATCGCCATGCACAGCGGTTCGTTGCTCGCATGCGCGCGTTCTATCTCGTGTCGCAGCAGGTCGAGGAAATAGCGTCGCGACAGCGCGCCGGTCAGCGCATCGTGACGCGCCTCGGCCGACAGCAGCGTATTGGCTGCCTGCAACTGCTCGGCGAGATCGCGGGTGGCGCGATGATGGCGCCGCTCGCGTACGTACGACACGGTGATCACCCATGCCAGCGCGACCGTGCCGGCCAGCGTCAGAAACACCAGCAGATGATCGCGCTTGTGGTTGCGCAGCAGTTCGGGCCAGGCCGCGAGCGGATCGACCAGATGCGCGGACAGACCCGAGTTCAGCCCGGTGCGGGCCTGATACAGCGACGGCACGGGGCGCTCGGCCATGCCGAACAGCTGTCCGGCGATCGCGGCGGGCACCCACGGCGCCTGGTCGCGCACCTGCTCGTCGACGCGAATCTTGATGTCGGAAAACGTCTCGCGGCGATACACGACCTTGCGGTCCTCGACGCTCATCTGCGTGACGCGCGAGTTCGGCAGCGCGTGGCCTTCGAGCGAGCTGTCGTGCGCCATGATGATGACGCCGTTTTCATCCGCGACGAAGGTGCCGGCGTGCGCGACCCAGTGGCGTAGCCGCGCGATCCCGACCTTGGCGACCACCACGCCGACCAGCAGGCCGTCCGCGTAGACCGGCGCGGCGATGAAGATGCCCGGCTCGCCGCTCGCGCGGCCCACGCCGTAGGCTTCGGCGAACGCGCCGAGCAGCGCGTTGGCGAGATAGCCGCGCTGGCGCATGTCGACGCCGACGAACGACTGCTGCGCCGCCAGCGGATTACTCACCGAATTGCTCGACGCGACGCAGATGCCGTTGGCGTTCACGAGCCAGACCTGGTCGAGTCCGGAGAAGCCTTGCGCGTCGTGCAGGAACGCGCTCACCGCGTTCAGGCGCGGGTCCTTCAGCAAGGTGGCGCGCAGGGCGGGTTCCGCCGCCGCGCCGTTCGCGGCATAATTCTGGGATTGCACCAAAGCGCGCTGGACCACGTCCATCTCGGCCATGGTGGCGGGGATGGCGCGCGACATCGCGAGGTCGCTGGCAATCACCTCGGCCATGTTGTCGACGATCGACGTGGACATCTGCCGCTGCGCGTGCAGGGCCGCGTCCAGCTCTTGCTGTACCATCCGGTCCGCGACCATGCCGGCCACGAACCAGCAAACCAGGACGACCAGCACGAAGCTGATAGGCCCGGTTGTCTGGCGCAAGGTTGTCCTGTTCATCGACCCTCTGATCCGTCTGGCTGTGGCATGCAACTCGCTCTTTCGTGGCAGCGCGCAGGCGCTGGTTCGCTCCGGTTCGCGGCGTTTCGCGTCGTTTCGTTATCCCCGGATTTTAACCGTCACGGGGCCCGGCGCCACCGTTATTGCGGGAATGCGAAGCATCTATGCGCAGCCGATCAGGTCCATAACGGCAGTCCGGTCCGTTTCTTGATGGCAGTGCGGGTTTTCCGCATCGGCGAGGCAAAGTCCAGCGGGTCCGTCGCGCTTTTGCCGCGGGTTCGCGGCGAGATCGGGCGATTTGCCGGGAAAGGTTGTGCCTGAAACATAGGATGGTGTAGTGTCGTGCCGTCCAAAACAAGGAAAGCCCGCCAGCCTTCGGGCGGCGCCTGCGGCGACAGGAGTCCGGCTCGACGGTTATGGTCCCGGACGGGCTCGTCCACGGATCCGGCCGTCACCGGTCCACGTGTCTCCAACGCTAACGATTTACCGCGCCCACGCGTTTTTGCCATGCCTGATTTCCGCTTTCCGGACCGATCTTCAGACCGCCGTGTACTCAAGGCGGCTTCCTTCGACCGTTCGAACGCCTGTCACAACGGGGAGGGCCTCTGATGGATTTCAGCTTCAACCTCAAACGCACCGCGAATGCCTCCGCATGGCGCGTGCTGCCCAACCGCTGGGACTTCGTCGCGTTCCCGCTGATCATCTGCATCATCGCGATGGCGGCGATCGGTTTTCACGAGACGCTGGCGCCGATGTCGACGCTGAAGACCCAGGCCATCTCGCTCGATCCGTCCAATCTGCCTGAATACGCGATGCGCACCACGCTGCGCATGCTGGCGGCAATGGTCGCCTCACTGATCTTCACGCTGGTGTATGGCACGCTGGCCGCCAAGAGCCGGCGCGCCGGTCTCGTGCTGGTGCCGATCCTGGACATCCTGCAGTCGGTGCCGGTGCTCGGCTACATTTCGTTTACGGTCACCTTCTTCCTCGCGCTGTTCCCGGGCCGCGTGCTCGGCGCCGAACTCGCCGCGATCTTCGCGATCTTCACGAGCCAGGCGTGGAACATGACGTTCAGCTTCTATCAGTCGCTGCGCACGGTGCCGCGCGATCTGGACGAAGTGTCGCGCGGCTTTCATCTGACGTCGTGGCAGCGCTTCTGGAAGCTCGAAGTGCCGTTCTCGATGCCTGGCCTCATCTGGAACATGATGATGTCGATGTCGGGCGGCTGGTTCTTCGTGGTGGCGTCCGAGGCGATCACGGTCGGCAACAACACCATCACGCTGCCGGGCATCGGCGCGTATCTGGCCCAGGCGATCTCGGACAAGAACCTGCACGCGGTCGGCTGGGTGATCCTCGCGATGACGGTCGTGATTCTCGCGTACGACCAGTTCCTGTTCCGCCCGCTGGTCGCGTGGGCCGACAAGTTCCGCATGGAAAACACCAGCTCGGGCGATGCGCCGGAGTCGTGGCTGCTCGACCTGATCCGTCGCACGCGGCTGATTCACCGCTTGCTGGTGCCGCTCGGCTGGATGTTCGCGAAGGCCGCGCGGGTGCGCTTCCAGTTGCCGGCGTTCAGCGCGCCGCGCTTCCAGATTCCGCAGCGCGAGAAGAACTCGCGCGTCGGCGACATCCTGTGGGCGGTGCTGGTGCTGCTCGCCACGGTCTATGTGGTGTACCGCGTGTTCACCTACGTGCGTACCGGCGTGTCGCTCGACGAGGTCGGCCATGTGTTCGTGCTCGGTCTCATCACGCTGCTGCGCGTGGTGCTGCTGATCGCGATCGCGTCGGTGATCTGGGTGCCGCTCGGGGTGCTGATCGGACTGCGTCCGGCGCTGTCCGAGAAGATCCAGCCGCTCGCGCAGTTCCTCGCCGCGTTCCCGGCCAACCTGCTGTTCCCGGTGTTCGTGATCGTGATCGTGCGCTTTCATCTGAACCCGGACATCTGGCTGTCGCCGCTGATCGTGCTCGGCACCCAGTGGTATATCCTCTTCAACGTGATTGCCGGCGCCAGTTCGTATCCGAACGACTATCGCGAGGCGGCGAAGAATTTTCACATCCGCGGTTGGCAGTGGTGGCGTCAGGCCATGCTGCCGGGCATCTTCCCGTACTACGTGACCGGCGCGATCACCGCGTCGGGCGGTGCGTGGAACGCCAGCATCGTCGCGGAATTCGTGCAGTGGGGCGACACCAAGGTCGCCGCGCATGGCCTGGGGGCGTACATCGCGCAGACGACCGCCGCCGGCGACTATCCGAAGATCATTCTGGGCATCGCCGTGATGTCCCTGTTCGTGACTCTGTTCAACCGTCTGCTGTGGCGTCCGATGTACGCCTACGCCGAATCCAAGCTCCGGTTAGATTGAGAATTAAAGGCCAAACGCGATGCAAAATCCTAAAGCTGCTATGACCGCCACGCCGATCCAGACGCCGCCGATGCCGCCCCGCCTCGGCGAAGAGATCCTGCGCGTCAAGGACGTGTGCCGCGGCTTCAACAAGTCGCAGGGCGAACTGCTGGTCCTCGACGACGCCAATCTGTCGCTGCGCGAAGGCGAGATCGTCGGTCTGCTGGGCCGTTCGGGCTCGGGCAAGTCGACGCTGTTGCGCATCATCGCCGGTCTGATCGAACCGACCGACGGCGAAGTCACCTATATGGGCAAACCGCTCGACGGCCCGGCGCGCGGCGTCGCGATGGTGTTCCAGACCTTCGCGCTGTTCCCGTGGCTGACCGTGCTGCAGAACGTGGAAGCGGGCCTGGAGGCGCAAGGCGTCGGCGCCAGCGAACGGCGTACGCGCGCGCTCGCGGCGATCGACCTGATCGGTCTCGACGGTTTCGAAAACGCGTATCCGCGCGAGTTGTCGGGCGGCATGCGTCAGCGCGTCGGCTTCGCGCGCGCGCTGGTGGTCGACCCCACGCTGCTGCTGATGGACGAGCCGTTCTCCGCGCTCGACGTGCTGACCGCCGAAACGCTGCGTACCGACCTGCTGGATCTGTGGACGCAAGGCCGCATGCCGATCAAGGCGGTGCTGATCGTCACGCACAACATCGAGGAAGCGGTGTTCATGTGCGACCGCATTCTGGTGCTGTCGTCGAATCCGGGCCGCGTGATCGCCGAGATCAAGGTGCCGTTCAAGCACCCGCGCAACCGGCTGGACCCGGCGTTCCGCCGCCTCGTCGACGAGATCTACGCGAAGATGACCGCGCGTCAGACCGACGAGAAGACCAAGAAGGGGCTGGAGCTGCACAGCTGGCTGCCGCACGTGTCGACCAACCTGATGGCGGGTCTGATCGAGACGCTCGCCGCCGCGCCGTACCACGGCCGCGCGGACATGCCGGAAATCGCCCGTTCGCTGCATCTGGAGGTCGACGATCTGTTCCCGGTGGCCGAAGTGCTGCAACACCTCGGTTTTGCCGATGTGCGCGAGGGCGACATTTTCCTGACGCCGCCGGCGCGCGTGTTCTCCGAGTTCGGCACGCAGGAGCGGAAGATGATGTTCGCCGAGCATCTGCTGCGGCACGTGCCGCTCGCCGCGCGGATCAAGAAGGTGCTGAACGAGCGTCCGGGGCATCGCGCGCCGCGCGTGCGCTTCGAGCAGGAGCTGGAAGACTTCCTGTCGGACAGCGCAGCGGAAGAGACGCTCGACGCGGTCATCAACTGGGGCCGTTATGGCGAGATCTTCTCGTATAACGACCAGACGGAAATCTTCAGCCTGGAAGACGTCGAGTCCTGAGCGCGGCGCGGGCGGTCCGGCCAAAAGCGGTCCGACGCAAAAGCGGATCGCAAAAGAAAACGGCAGGGGAATCAATCCCTGCCGTTTTTTTATGGGTGTTCGTTGCAGCCGCGCACGCCTACTGCAGATTCCCCCAACGCTCCACCGCCGGTTCCGCCGACGCCCACTTCCAGCCCTTGTCCTGCTGACACGCGCTTGCGGTGTACCAGTCTTCGTGCGCCTTCGCGCCTTCGCCTTCCTGTACCGAGAACACGAACTCCTTGCACAGCGCGAGCGCCGAGCCGAACGCGCGCGTGACGCGCACCTGGCCGTGGCCGTTCTCGATCGGCAGCGTATGCTTGATCGCCCACGGCCGCGTTTCGCCGACCGGCATCGCGCCCGCGAGCGCGGCGATCAGGTCCTGCTGATCCTGATGCATGCCGCGCATATAGCGGCCGACGGCTTCGTCGGTCGCGGCCTGCACGGCGATGCCGACGCCGATGCCGATCGCCGGATTCGACGTCACCAGACCCGACGCGACGCCCGCGGCCGCACCGCTCGCCGCGCCGACGGACGAACAGCCGCTCGTCATCAGGCTCGCGCCGACGCACAGCACGCCGGCCAGCACGAGCCGCACGCGATGACCGGCAAACACACCCGCCGTCATTGCAGCGCGCCCCAACGTTCGGTAGCGGGCTCGGCCGACGCCCACTTCCAGTTGTCGCCGTCGCGGCAGATCGACGCGACGTAAAACGCGCTATTGGCCGGCACATTCTTGGTGGCCGCATGGTCGACCGAGAACACGATCTCCTTGCAATCGAGCGCGCCCGTGCTGATCGCGCGGCTCACCGTCACGCGGCCGTGTTCGTCGTCTTCGATCGGGAAGGAATGCGTGACGCTCCACGGCGCCACCGCGCCGACATCGAGCGGCCCGGCGATCCGGGCGATGCCGTCCTGCGTATTCGTGTGGACCACGCGCTCCGAGTACTGCACGCCCGCGCGCGCGGCGGCGACCGCGCCGAGGCCGATGCCGGTGGCGACCGCCGCATTGCTGGTCACCTTGGCCGCGATCGCGGCCCCGCCGATACCGGCGCCGGCGGTCGCGCCTTCCGAGTACAGCGAGCTACAGCCGCTGAGCGCCGACGTGATCGCCACGGCCAGCGCGACGAGCGCGGTTGCATTCGGACGTCCACGCCCGGCCGTCTGTTTTGCCCATGCGGCCCACACCATACTTTTTTGCATTTCCCTGTCTCTGCTCCTGCAAGTGCCTTTCGTTCACGCGCGAAGGGCAGGGTGAGCGAGCGGCACGTCATCCTGTTACGGCAAGAATTCCGCACTACGTGCTGCCGCATTTTGCAGGATGCGATTTGTAATTGGCAGGGGAAAAATGCAAGCAATTGCAAAAAGTGATGCGAGCCAAACGGGTTTCTGATGGACAGTAGCCCGATCGGCTGCGTGATATTTGATTGGCGATGCGAAGCGATTGCCGTCGCGAGGAGGAGGTCGACGAGGGCGTAAGAAGGTGGCGAAAGGTGACGCGCGCCGTCTCCCGGCGCGTCACTTTTACTGCTCGGCTTCCTCGTCCGCGCCGCCTTCGTCGCCATAGGCGCTCAGGCGGTTGTAGAGCGTCTTGAGGCTCACGCCCAGCGCTTTCGCCGCGCGCCGCTTGTCGCCGCCGCAGTATTTGAGCGTGCCGAGAATGATCTGCTTCTGCGCGTCGGCGAGCGGCGTGCCGATCCACACGCTCATCGCATCGCCCTGCGTGACGGGTTTCTTCACGCGCGACGCGAGGTGCGGATGCGGCAGCTCCACCGTCTTCTCCGCGAGAATGAACGCGCGATAGATCGCGTTCTTCAGCTCGCGCACATTGCCGGGCCACGACCACGTGCGCAGCGTGTCGATCGAGCGTTTGCTGAAGCTTTTGCTGGCCGATTCCTGCTGATTCAACTGCGTGAGGAAGTGCTGCGCGAGCAGTTCGCGATCGTTCTCGCGTTCGCGCAGCGGCGGCGCGCGCAGCGGAAACACCGCGAGGCGGTACATCAGGTCTTCGCGCAGACCGTTTTCCTTCACGGCGACCGCGGGGTCGCGATTGGTCGCGGCGATCACGCGCACGTTGCCGCTGATCAGCTCGTTGCCGCCGACGCGGTAGAACGTCCCGGTTTCGAGCGCGCGCAGCAGCTTGACCTGGCGCACCGGCGCCATTTCGGTGATTTCGTCGAGGAACAGCGTGCCGCCGTTCGCGTGTTCGAAGTAACCGACGCGGCCCTGGACCGCGCCGGTGAAGCTGCCTTTTTCGTGGCCGAACAGTTCGGCTTCGATGAGTTCGTCGGGAATCGCGCCGCAATTCACGGCCACGAAGGGCATGTCCTTGCGGCTGCTGTGATCGTGAATCGTGCGGGCGATCAGCTCCTTGCCGGTGCCGGATTCGCCGATGATCAGCGCGGTCGCGTCGGTGCACGCCACGCGTTCGATCTGCTCGTACAGATCGAGCATCACGGGCGACGAACCGTACAGCAGCCCGTACGATTTCAGTCCCGCGATGCCGTCCGCGACGCGCTGCTTCGCCTGAGCCGAGGTGTTGCCGTCGGCGGAGACGGGCGAGTCCAGATCGATTGACGCCATAAACGGGGAGTCCTGTGCAAAGGGTTTTCGGTAATGCGGCGCGCAGGCCTGGGAACGAGATGAGCGGCATGGCCACTATCTCACAAAAGTCGATTTAACCACTTCGACGCCATTTCCGCCAAACGATGTCACGGTTGGCGAATACCGGGCATGCGGCGGACATCCGGGCTCGGTCGAAAGTGCCATGTGGCCGCGAATTTTCAGTGAGCATAGGCAAATTTACCGGGCACGGCGTTTGCAACTTCCACCCGACACGCGTGTGCTTTTCGGCGCGGTCAGCCGGACTACACGCCCATGCCGAACCCAGACGAGGAGTGAATGATGACTGACACCACGCAACAGCTTGCACTCGGCGGGCAGAAGATTGTCGAGGATCTGCGGGTGCTGCTGAGAGACTCGGAAGAGATGCTGCGGCTTGCCGCCAACGTCCCGGGCGAAGGCGTCGATGCGCTGCGCGACAAACTCGGCGCCCATGTGGAGACGCTGCAGTCGGCGCTTGGCGATGCGCAGCAGAACGCGCAGCGGCGCTACCGCACGGCGACCGTCAATACCGAGCGGTACGTGCGGCATAACCCGTGGCGCGCGATCGGTATCGCCGCGGGCGTCGGCTTCGTGCTCGGCGTGTTGACCACGCGCTGAGCGAAACGCCCAGCCCGAGATTCAAGTTTCACCACCCGCTTCACGACCATAAGGAGTTCACGATGGCACGACCTAAAATCGGCATCTTCGGCGCACTGATGGCGCTCGGTGGTTACCTGGCGGTGCGCTATGTGCAGCAGCGCAACCGCGCGGCACAAGTCCCGGCGGCACGAGAACTGAGCCGCTGGGAGAACGAGGGCGGTACGGTGGCGCCACTGGTGCCGGCGGCCTCGGTCGCGTCGGCGCCGCAAGCGCAGGGCGCCCAGGCTTCGAACGGCGCGGCCCATTCGAACGGCCATGATGCCGCGTGGCCGTTTCCGCGCAGCTAGGCGGCGGTGCGGCGATCCGGCGATCCGGTGGTCCCGCGATCCCGCAATCGAGCGATGCGCCCGGCCTATCCGCTACGCACGGCGGCGCGCCGTTTCGTCGCGGGCCGCCGCTTGCACCCAGTGATTTTTGCCTGGTCAATTTATCTCGATAAAGCCGTATAATGGGCAAATAGACAACAATGCCAGCAGATCGACTGGGATTTATCGGTTGATTGTTGCGATATTGAATTAAGTTGGTGGTCCGGCGGGTAGCGCGAGGTTAGCGTGTGCTTACCTCCGCAACGGTGAACCGTGACCGGATACGCCAACACGAGCCGCTCCTGGACATGCGTTCGAGCATGTTTCTCATCCACGCTTGCAGGCTTTCGAGACGCGATGCCACATGTACTGATAGTCGACGACGACGCGAGTACCCGCGAGGCGCTTTCCGCCATCATCGGGGAAGACGGCCTGACGACCGCGACCGCGGGCGACTTGCGCGAAGCGCGCATTCAACTGGTCCGGCAGATGCCGGACGTCGTTTTTACGGACCTGAAGCTGCCCGACGGCAGCGGGGTCGATCTGTTCGAGGATCTCGATCCGCGCTCGGGCGTGGAAGTGATCGTGATTACCGGCCATGCGACGGTGGAATCGGCGGTCAACGCGCTGAAGATGGGCGCCACCGACTACCTCGTGAAGCCGATCAACATGCAGCGCGTGAAGGCGATTCTGTCGCGTCTGCCGCGCGCGGGCGACCTGAAGGCGGAAATCGGCACGCTGCGCGGCGAACTGCGCCGCATGGGCCGCTTCGGCCTGATGCTCGGCAATTCGCCGGCCATGCAGGAGGTCTACGACCAGATCGGCCGGGTGGCGCCGACGGCGGCCTCGGTGATGCTGGTGGGCGAGTCGGGCACCGGCAAGGAAGTCGCCGCGCAGACGCTGCACGAGCTAAGCCTGCGCCGCAAGCACGCGTTTCTCGCGGTGAATTGCGGCGCGATTTCGCCGAACCTGATCGAATCGGAAATGTTCGGTCACGAACGCGGCTCGTTCACCGGCGCGGACCGTCAGCACAAAGGCTATTTCGAGCGCGCGAACGGCGGCACGCTGTTCCTCGACGAAATCACCGAGATGCCGATCGAGTTGCAGGTGAAGCTGCTGCGCGT
This sequence comes from Paraburkholderia sp. D15, assembly GCF_029910215.1. Taxonomy (NCBI): domain Bacteria; kingdom Pseudomonadati; phylum Pseudomonadota; class Betaproteobacteria; order Burkholderiales; family Burkholderiaceae; genus Paraburkholderia; species Paraburkholderia sp. D15. The sequence continues at coordinate 1,089,902 of NZ_CP110395.1, forward strand.
GCTGGAAACCGGCATGTTCATGCGGGTCGGCACGACCAAGGAAATCGAAACCGACGTGCGGCTGATCGCGGCCACCAATCGCGATCCGGAGCAGGCGGTGCTGGAAGGCAAGCTGCGGCTCGACCTTTACCATCGGTTGAACGTGTTTCCGATCAGCCTGCCGCCGCTGCGCGATCGCGGCAAGGACGTCGAACTGCTCGCGCAGGCGTTCCTCGACGAACTGAACGAGCGCCACAGCTCGAAGAAGCACTTCCCCGCCGCGGTGAAGGAAATGCTGATGTCGTACCCGTGGCCGGGCAACGTGCGCGAACTGAAGAACTACGTGCAGCGCGCGCACATCATGTCGGGCACGGATTCGGACAGCACCGCGACGGTGCCGTTGCAGATTTCGCTGTCGAAGCCCGCGGCCGGTACCGCGATCACGATCCCGTTCGGCACGTCGCTCGCCGAAGCGGATCGTCAGCTGATTCTCGCCACGCTGGAGCAGTGCGGCGGCGTGAAGACGCGTGCGGCGGAGATTCTCGGCATCAGCCTGAAGACGCTGTACAACCGCCTGGTCGAGTACGGCAACGACGCGCGTGAAGACGCCGATGCCGCCGAGGAAGCGCGTGCGCTCCGTGGCGCGGATGCCTGACGCGGCCGCGCGGCCGATCACGAGTCCGCTGCGTATCTGACGTATTGCATCGCATCGCGCCACACACGGCGCGATGCGATGTCTCCCATGCCGCGTCGCGGCGAAACCAGACCGGTATCACCGTTGCGCCCGCAACGGCACATCCAACGGCACATCCCTTGCTGCGTTCATACAAACGCAAACGAGGACTGCCGATATGCCGGATTACGCCGCTTCCACGCTTCCCCTGCCGCAGCGCGCTCACCGTCCCGAGCCGATCGAGCCGCCTTCGGCGCCTCCGATTCCGCCGCCCAGTCCCGGCGAACCCGATACCGTCCCAGGTCCCGCGCCACAACCGATCGAACCCATCGAACCGGTTGCGCCGCCGATCGGCGATCCGCCGCCGCAACCCACGCAAACGCCGCAAGCCGGTCGCCGGGCGCCGTCGCGCGCATCGCGCGTCCGGTACTAAGGCAGGCCTGTTGCCCGCCGGTTGCACACCGATTCGCCCCTGCCCACGTAATGCATACGCGGCACCGTCAGACGGCTCCGCGATTTTATGTACTTGTTACAAAGCCGGCGAATCTTTTACCGGCAAATTACCGTCGCGGTTCCTAGACTGTAGTGATGCCGCGTCGTCGAAGCGGTGGGCTTCCCCCGGAGGCATCGATCATGAGACATCCAGCACTGCGGCGTTCCGCGCGCCATTCGAAGCGCGACACCCGCCCCGGCGACAAGAACGGTCCGGCCGAGCCGCACGATCCGGCCGCGCAGAACCGAGTCGCGCCCGATACGCCCCCCGACGGCGAACACAATCAGGGCGGCGTACGCCAGGAGGGGCTGGAGTATCAGCGCGACCTCGGCTCGGAGCAGGACGCCTAGCGCGCCCAGGTCAGGCGCGCACGGCTGGCCCGGCGCATCCTGCCGGGCGTTGACGGCATTTCCGGTTTCGTCAGACAAAGCAGAAAAAATTTCTTCACGATGCGTTGGCGTCGTGTGTTTTTGCTCGCCCGTCACATTTGCATACATTTTTATTTCTGGCATCTCTAAAAACGGCACGCGACTTGCATGCACCTTTTCGGCACATATCCGACTCAACGAAACAACTGAACAGGTGGAGCTTTAACCAATGAGCAGACTGATCGTGGTATCGAATCGTGTCGCACCGACGCAGGAAGGCCGGCCCGCAGCGGGTGGCCTCGCGATCGGCGTGCTGGACGCGTTGAAGGAAACCGGCGGCGTCTGGTTCGGCTGGAGCGGCGAAACGGTGGCGGAACCGTCCGCCCCGGTGATCGAGAAGCAGGGCAATGTGACGTACGCGACCGTCGGGCTGACCAAGCGCGACTACGACCAGTACTACCGCGGTTTTTCCAACGCGACGCTGTGGCCGACCTTCCATTACCGCAACGACCTGTCGCGCTACGACCGGCAGGAATACGCGGGCTATCAGCGCGTCAACGCGACGCTCGCGAAGCAGCTCAAGGAGCTGCTCAAGCCCGACGACATCATCTGGGTGCACGACTATCATCTGCTGCCGTTCGCGCGCTGCCTGCGCGAGCTGGGCGTGAAGAACCCGATCGGCTTCTTCCTGCATATCCCGTTTCCGGTGCCGGAGGTGCTGCGCACCATTCCGCCGCACGAGGAGCTCGTCAAGGCGATGTGCAGCTACGACGTGGTCGGCTTCCAGACCGAAGCGGACCGACAGTCGTTCGTCGATTTCATCGAACGCGGCATGCACGGCACGTCGAGCGAAGACGGCATGGTGCACGCGTATAACCGCTTCCTGAAAGTGGCCGCGTATCCGATCGGGATCTATCCGGACGCGATCGCCAAGGCCGCCGAGCAGTTCACCGACCGCAAGCCGGTGCGCAGCCTGCGCGACGGCATGCGGGGCCGCAAGCTGATCATGAGCGTCGACCGGCTCGATTATTCGAAGGGGCTGGTGGAGCGCTTCCAGGCGTTCGAGCGTCTGCTGCTGAATGCGCCCGGCTGGCATGGCCGCGTGTCGCTGGTGCAGATCGCTCCGCCGACGCGCGCCGACGTGCAGACCTATCAACGCATCCGGCAGACGCTGGAAGGCGAAGCGGGCCGCATCAACGGCCGTTTCGCGCAGCTCGACTGGACGCCGATCCAGTACCTGAACCGCAAGTACGAACGCAATCTGCTGATGGCGCTGTTCCGGCAATCGCAGGTGGGCTACGTGACGCCGCTGCGCGACGGGATGAATCTGGTGGCGAAGGAATACGTGGCATCGCAGGACCCGGCCGATCCGGGCGTGCTGGTGCTGTCGCAATTCGCCGGCGCGGCCGAGCAGTTGCCGGGCGCCCTGGTCGTCAATCCGTTCGACCTGTCGCAGATGGCCGAAGCGCTGGAGCGCGCACTGTCGATGCCGCTCGCCGAGCGTCAGGCGCGGCACGCGGACATGATGGCGCCGATGCGCGAGAACAACCTGTCGGTGTGGCGCGATACGTTCCTCGGCGATCTGCGCAATGTCGCGACCGCTTCCTCGGTGACGGCCAAAGCGGTAAAGCTCGCTGACGTGACGGCATCGTCGTCGTAGCCGTCACGTCGAAACTGGATGCGCCGTGGTGGTGAGCCGTCGCCGGCTTAAGCGGCGTGAGACGAAGAAGGGCGTGGATCGCATCGTGCGGTCCACGCCCTTCGTGTTTTTGTGCGGTCGGTTGGGGTAGGCGTGTGCGGGTTGGCGGCACGCTGCCGGTCAGCGATTCAAGCGAAACCTCAAGCCGGCTGCGCGCTCGCGCGCTGTCTCACCCGCATCGTGCTCACCACCGCCGCCACTGCCGAAAAACCCGCGGCCACATACAGCGCGACGGTCGGCCCGTTCTGCGGCGCGACGCCGAAGATCAACGCGACCAGCGCCGCGCCGAGCGTCTGCCCGGTCAGGCGCGCGGTGCCCAGCATGCCGCTCGCGCCGCCGCTGCGCTCGCGCGGCGCGGACGACAGCATCGTGCGATTGTTGGGCGACTGAAAAATCCCGAAGCCCGCGCCGCACAGCGCCATGCGCCACGCGATCTGCAACGGGTCCGGATGCGCGCCGAGCGTGGCGAGCAGCAGCAGTCCGGCCGTCATCGCGGCGAGCCCGATGCCGCCGAGCCAGCCCGACGACACCTTGTCCGACAGCACGCCCGCGATCGGCGCGGCGACGATGATGACCGCCGGCCATGGCGTCATCAGCAAGCCGGTTTGTACCTGCGACAACCCCAGCGTTTCCTGCAACAGAAACGGCAGCGACACGAAGGCCAGCATCTGCGCGCAGAACGAGCACACCGACGTGCCGATCGACAGCGCGAAGATGGGAATCCTCAGCAAATCGATCGGCAGCAGCGGCGCGGATTGCGTCAACTGACGCCGCACGAAGAAGTAGCCGATCACGACCGCCGCGATCGCTTCGAGCAGCACGAAGCCGAGGCGTTCGCCGTGGCCGAGCCCATCGACGGCGAAGATCAGCAGGCCGAACACGAACGCGTTCATCACCGCGCTCAGGTAGTCGTACGGCGATTCGTGGCCGGGATTCATCGGCAGGGCCTTGAACCCGCCGACGATCGCCGCGATACCGATCGGCACGTTGATCGCGAACAGCCACGGCCACGACGCGATCGCGAGCACGCCCGACGCGATGGTCGGCCCGACCGCCGACGACACCGCCACCACCATCGCGTTGATCGCGACGCCGCGGCCGAGCTGCGCGGGCGGATAGATCATCCGCACGAGCGCGGTGTTCACGCTCATCACGCCGGCCGCGCCGAAGCCCTGCACCACGCGCGCGAGCGCGAGGGTCGGCAGCGAGTTCGACAACGCGCAGCCGAACGAGGCCACCGTGAACAGGATCAGCCCGGCCAGGTAGATGCGCCGGTAGCCGATGCGGTCGCCGAGCGATGCGAGCGGCAGCAGCGAAATGGTGATCGCCAGCTGATACGCGTTGACCACCCAGATCGAACCGGCCGCGCTCGCGTGCAGGTTACGCGCGATGGTCGGTAGCGCGACGTTGGCGATCGCACTGTCGAGCACCGCGAGCGTGAGCGCCAGCGCGATGACCAGCATCGCCCAGTAACGTTGGGGAATCGGCAGACCTTGTTCGGGGCTGTCGGCAAGCGGAGGGCGGGGGGCGTCGGCGGCTTCCTTGCGCGATGGTTGTGCGTGCATCGATTGTTAGAGTGAGTAGGCAATGAAGCGAAGAAGCCGTGACGCCGTGACGTGACGCGACGCGGCGATCGCGCGAACGGCGTACGCGCTGCTGTGTTTCGCGCGCGCCGCTCTGTTATCGGGAAGAACGGTGTCGACGCGGCGTGCGTGGCCAGGCACACGCCGCTCGACGTTGGTTACTTCAGCTCGTACAACCCGGTGTGCGTGGTCGAGTCGAGTTCGTTCAGATGCGTCATGAAGCGCGCGACCGCGTTGGTGGTTTCCGCGTCGATCGGCAGATGCGGCACCTTCAGCGCATGCAGCCGGAAGATGTAGCGATGCGTCTTGTCGCCGCGCGGCGGCGCCGCGCCGCCAAAACCCGCCGTGCCGTAGTCGTTGCGCACCTGCAATGCGCCTTGCGGCAGCAGCGAACCGTCCGCCTTGCCGGCGCCGCTCGGCAGCGAGCGCGCATCGGCGGGAATGTTGACGACCACCCAGTGCCAGAAGCCGCTGCCCGTCGGCGCATCGGGATCGTGAACGGTGAGCGCGAAGCTTTGCGTATCGGGCGGCGGCGCGTCCCAATGCAGCGCGGGCGAGACGTTCTCGCCGTCCACGCCGAACGCCTTGTCGTGATACTCGTGGGCCTTCGGCATGAAGCCGTTATTGGGGAAGTCGTCGGACCAGAGGCGGAAGTCAGCCATGATGTGTCTCCCTAGTGAGTAGTGCCGCGAAGCTCGCAGCGAGCGTCGGGACGAGCGTTTGACGGACGCCCCGGCACGCGATTCCGGCGTGGCCGCCGACGCGTTTTTTCCTACGTTTTTTGCACGTTCGTCACGCGTTCATGGTGCATTGCCGACGCGTCGTTCGAGCGTGTTTTTTGCGACTCGCGCGCACGCGGCATGGCCATGAATCAGCCAATCGAGTGTATCACCAGCGGCCGCGCGATTCCTTCGAAACGGGCACACGACGCATCGAGGAAGGCCACACTACAGGCGGCTTTCAGCCGCGTTCCTCGAAGCTCGGCGCGTCGCTTTTCAGCCAGTCGACGAGCCGCTGCAACACGCCCGCGATGTCCCGATTGGCGCCTCGCAAAGCGCATTCCCAGACCACCGCGACGCGCCATCCACCGGCGAGCAAGGCGGCGTGGACCCTGGCGTCGTTGGCGCGGTTGCGGCCGATCTTCTCGCGCCAGAACTCCGGGCGCGTCTGCGGCCACTTGAACAGACGACAGTCGTGGCCATGCCAGAAACAGCCATGCACGAGCACCACCGCGCGATAGCGCGGCAGCACGATGTCCGGCCGGCCTGGCAGATCGCGCGCATCGAGCCGGAAGCGAAAGCCCTCGCGATGCAGCAGGCTGCGGATCAGGATTTCGGGTTTGGTGTTGCGGCCGCGGATGCCGGACATCATCCGGCTGCGCGTCGCGCTATCGACGACGTCGACCATGGTCAGCGGCCACGCTGGAGAAGCCGGCAACGCGCCGGCCGCCGATCGCATGGTTCACGGCGCTCGGATTGGTCGAGCGCCGCAAGCCGCTCAAGCCGCTCATGCAACTCGATCCACTCGAGCCGTTCAGCCGTACAGCGACAAAGTTCGCTTCGAACCACGGGGCGCCTCCTCGGCGAGCAACGTTTGCACATGCGGCAGCATGATGCGGGCCACTTCCCGCATCACCGGCATCACGACGCTGTTGCCGAATTGCCGGTAAGCCTGGGTGTCGCTGACGGGAATCCGGAAGGTGTCGGGAAAGCCCATCAAGCGCGCGCATTCGCGTGGCGTGAGGCGGCGCGGTCGCTGCGCTTCGCCCTGATAGACGAGGATCTCGCTGCCGTCCTTGTGATACCGCGCCGACAGCGTGCGCGTGACGCTCTCCGGATAGGCCATGCCGAACCCGAACCCGTTGCCCGCCGCGCGATGCTTCTCCGCGTAGTTCTGCAGATAGGTCCACAGGTTCGAGGTGAGCGTGTACTTCGGCTGCACGCGTCTCGCGGCGTGATCGAAGAAGCGGTCGTGATCCCACGGCAGCACCGGTTCGCTGCCGTCCGTGCGATGCAGGATCGCGCCGAGGCGCGGACCGTGTTGCGGCAGACGCAGGTCGTCCCACGAAAACGAAGTCTCGCCGCGAAAGCCGACGATGATGATCCGCTCGCGATGCTGCGGCGTGAAATGCTGGCCGTCGATCACGCGATAGTGCACTTCGTAGCCGAGTTCGTCGCGCAGGGTTTGCAGGATCACGTCGAAGGTGCGGCCCTTGTCGTGCGACAGCAGATTCTTCACGTTCTCCAGCAGGAACGCGGCGGGACGCTTGGCCGCGATGATCCGCGCGACGTCGAAAAATAGCGTGCCCTGCGTGGTGCATTCGAAACCGTGCGGCCGCCCGAGCGCGTTTTTCTTGCTGACGCCCGCGATCGAGAACGGCTGGCAGGGGAAGCCGCCAAGCAGCACATCGTGGCTCGGCACGTCCTCGGCGGGAAACGAGACGATGTCGCCAATCAGTTGATGCCCGGCGCCGCCCGGATGATTCTCGCGATAGGTGCGGGTCGAAAAATCGTTCCACTCGCTGGTGAACACGCATTCGCCGCCGTGCGCCTCGAAACCCATGCGAATGCCGCCGATCCCGGCGAACAGATCGATGAAGCGGAACTGCGCGCCGTCCGCGCCGCCCTCGCGGTTCGCCGGCCGCGGGCTGGCGTGCAGCAGATCGCGCAGCGCGGGTTCGAGCATCGCGGGACAGGGCGTCGTGCCTTTTTCCCAGCGGCGTACCGTCTTGATGTCCTTGCCGACGTGCGCGGCGATTTCACGTTGAGTAAAGCGGGCGCGCGCCTGTCGGAGCAGTGCAAGCGGGGCGGCGAGGGTCACGGAAGTCCTTGCTGGGAATTTTTGCGGACATTATGACCTAAGGTCGTCCCTTTTTTCCGAGGATCGTGTGCGAATAGATGGAAATTTTTCGCGGTAGTTAATGCGCATTGGCTAAACGCGAATGTCACAGTTGCGCGTGTACGCTTGTCGGGCGACGCCAAATCCCTGCGTTGCGACGTGTTGTGGCCGCGATCAGGTTCGCGGCCATTTTTTTGTCCGGGCAGGGACTGCGATGTGCGTTTTCGCCCGTTTGCCGGGTGATGCGCTTACGCGGGGCGAACGGCGTCGGCGGTGAAGGGCGGCGGGATCAGCGCGGCGACGGCCGGCGTGAGCGCGTCCCAAGGCAGTTGCGATTCGAGCGCGAACTGGTCGAGCTGCAGCAGCAGGCTGTCCACCGAGCACAGCTGCGCATGGGAAAGATTGCCGGTGTCGAGCAAAGCGTACAGACGCTTGCGCCAATACGCGGGCGGCAGGATCGGACCGCCCAGATCGCCGTGTAATGCAAGCCGCATCGCGCGCGCGATGTGCGCGATGTCCCGGTCGACCAGTGCAGCCTGCGACGACCCCGTCAGCGTGATGAATGTGCGGTCCATGGCACCTCCCTGTGCAGCATTACGGCAGGGCGTGGCGGGACTTTAGGGGTGGCGCTGATTATTTTTTGGGCAATGGCGGCGCCGATGCGGCAGCGTCGAACCGACGGCGCGAGCGGAGTCGAATTGCGTCGGGCACACCCGTTGCTCGATAAGGATACTGGCGTAATCTCGCGCTGGCATTCCAGATAGGGAGCCGAACATGAACAAGGACCAGGTAAAGGGTGTGGGCGAGCAGATCAAGGGTAAGGTCAACGAAGCGGTCGGCAAGGCCACCAACAATCCGGGCAAGGAGCTGAAGGGCGACCTGCAGCAAGGCGCGGGCAAGGTGCAGAAGGCCTACGGCGACGCGAAGGAAGACGCCAAGGACAATGCCAAGCGCAATGCGCCGTAACCCGGTCGACGCTTGACGACCTCGGTCGATGAAGAAGAAAAGGCGCTGCGGCGCCTTTTCTTTTTGGCCGTCGCGTGGCCAGCCTGGCGGATTTCGCCTGGGACTAACCCGGGGTGCGCGCGGCCGACGCTCCGCATGGGGTGTGTCGCCTTTAGACTGGGCGGACGCAACCCGGAGAGTGCGCCCATGACACCCGAAAAATTGCTTTCGATGTTCGAGCGGCAGTATCTGGAAGGCAAGGCCCCGGTCGATCTCGAACAGACCTGCGCGATGTACGCATCGTGGCTTGCGGCAGCGTGGGAGCTGCTGGACGGCGAGCAGAAAACCCTGCTGCTGACGGTCGGCGCGGCCTTGTGGCGCGAAGGCTATAACCTGCGCGCCGGCACCGCGACCAAGGATCTATGGTGAGGTAGGGGCGCTAGCGCACGCGTCGCGCCGAGTCGGTTTATATTGGGCGCTCTCGTTGGACGAGCCCTGCTTGCGCGCATCGCGGCGAGCGCTCGTTCGCGCCATCGACGCGCCTGTTCGCGTCGCCCGACACTCCCACAGACTGACACGATCACATGACCGATCTCTCCGTTTTCCCGATCACGAAGAAATGGCCCGCTGCGCATCCGGAGCGGATCCAGCTCTATTCGCTGCCCACGCCGAACGGCGTGAAAGTGTCGATCATGCTCGAGGAAACCGGCTTGCCTTACGAGCCGCATCTCGTACGCTTCGATACCAACGACCAGATGTCGCCGGAATTTCTGTCGCTCAATCCGAACAACAAGATCCCGGCGATCATCGATCCGAACGGACCCGACGGCAAGCCGCTAGCGCTGTTCGAATCGGGCGCGATCCTGGTGTACCTGGCCGACAAAAGCGGCCAGCTGATTCCGCGTGACGCCGCCGGCCGCTACGAAGCGCTTCAGTGGGTGATGTTCCAGATGGGCGGCATTGGCCCGATGTTCGGCCAGCTCGGCTTCTTCCATAAGTTCGCCGGCAAGGAGTACGAGGACAAGCGTCCGCGCGACCGCTACGTCGGCGAATCGAAGCGGCTGCTCGGCGTGCTCGACAAGCAGCTCGAGGGGCGCGACTGGATTCTCGGCGACCAGTATTCGATCGCGGATATCGCGACTTTCCCGTGGGTGCGCAATCTGATCGGCTTCTACGAAGCGGGCGAACTGGTGGGCATCGACGACTTCGCGAACGTGAAGCGCGTGCTCGCGGCGTTCGTCGCGCGTCCGGCGGTGGCGAAGGGGCTGGATATTCCGAAGCGGCCGGCTTGAACGCTGGATAGAGGTCGCTGACGTCTGGGGTTCAATGGCTTTGAGCGTATGAACCCTGAGCGTCGCTGCGGACGGTTGGACTAGCCTGGACTTGCCAGGATTCGCCTGAATTCGCCAGGGTGCAACGCCCGGCAGTGAAGACAGCGCGGCGAAACTATCTACCGTCCGCGATAGTGCCGCGCCATGTGGTCCACCAAGGCTCGCACCTTGGGCGCCACATAGCGCGTCTGCGGATACAGCGCGTAGTAATGCCGGCTGCCGAGCGTGCAGCCGGGCAGCACCTGGATCAGACGGCCGCTGTCGAGGTCCGTCCGGACCGTCTGCCGCGTGAATGCGGCAATCCCCGACCCCGCCAGCGTGGCCGCATACAGTGCGGTGATCGCATCCGTTCTCAAACGGTTACGCGGGATCGCGACGCGGGTCGGCTCGCCGTGTTCGGGCGTCAGCAGCCACTCGTTCGTTTCCAGTGCGCCGGTGAAGGTCAGCAACGCGTGTTCGACAAGTTGTCCGGCTTGTTGCGGCAATCCGCACCGTGCGAGATAGGCGGGCGATGCGACCAGCACCACGTCCGAGACGGTCAGCGTCTTCGCGATCAGCGTCGTATCGGCCAGCGGTCCGCTGATGCGCAATGCGACGTCGAAGCCCTCGGCGATCAGATCGACGAACTGGTCGCTGCACGACAGGTCGAGCTGGATGTCGGGATAGCGCTGCTGAAAGCCGGGCAGCCAGTCCGCCAGTTCGAGCGTGCCGATCGCGAGCGGCGCGCTCACGCGCAGCAGGCCGGCGGCTTCTTCCTGTTCGCTTAGCATCGCCTGCGCGGCCGCCTCCACGCGTTCGAGAATGTCGACGCTCGCCTTGTAGTAGCGCTCGCCCGCGGCGGTCAGCGTGAGGCGCCGCGTGTTGCGGTTCAGCAGTTGCACGCCGAGCGCGACTTCGAGCTGCTTCAGTTGACGCGACACGCGCGAATGCGTGGTGTCGAGCCGTTCGGCTGCGGCCGAAAAACCTTGCGCCTCGACGATGCAACGGAAGGCGCGCATTGCTAGCAACTGATCCATGAGCGAAAGCTTGAGGCGGTGGCAGGCTCGCCGGTCTGGCGCGGGCGGGTGACTTCGTGTGGTTTGGGTGGTTCGGCTTTGTGGCGGCCGATGCTATCACGAGGTGATCGATGCATCGGCCGGAGGCAGGGGCGACTGTGAGTGTCTATGGTGCGGTTTGCGCGTGCGCGTGCGCGTGGTGTGCTTATCGTGCGCTCGTCGTGTGCTTATCGTGCTGTCACGCGACCGCTAGCGACAGCACATCCTGCGTGCTCATCACCGATCCAAACGTATCCGCGATCCCAGCCAGCGCAGCGCGATGCAACGCGTCGCGATCGACATGCAAGTCGCCGTGAACGACGATGTCGCGGGTCGCGCACGCGTCGTCGGCGACGATCACCTCGAAGCCTGCCGGCGCCGCGTCGCGCGCCGCGCCGGCGACGCACGCGTGCGTCATCAACCCGCAGATCACGAGATGCGTGATGCCGTCGGCCTGCAGCGTTCGCGCGAGATCCGTGCTCGCGAACACGCTGACCGTGTCCTTCTCGACCGTCCGATGGGACGGCTTCGGCTGGATGTCGAGATGAATGCGGGCGTTATCGCTGTCGACGGCGAAGAGCGGCGAACCGGCCGGCGCGATGTGCCGCACGTGGACCACGCGCCAGCCATGTCGATCGGCGTGGTCGACGAGCGCGCGCGCCTGTTGCAATGCCACCGTGCCGCCGGGAATCGGCAGCGAGCCGGTGAAGTATTCGTTCTGGAAATCGATCACGAGCAACGCGGTCGCGCGAGCGGGCAGCGATGTGGGCGCGGCGGCGCCGAGAATGTGTCGAAGGGTTTGCGTGGACATACGGTTCCTTTCCTGAGGGTTCGCAAGGGCTGCGGGAGTGGAAAGGAACCGAGTCTAGGGTGGGCGAGATGCGGGAACAACGCCGTTCGCGGGACAAAACCTGTGCGCGATCGGCACAGGTCCGGGTGCGATATTTCGCTCGCGCGAAACCTTAATTGCTAATGCAGCAGACGCCGATCGAATAACCGCCGACCGTCGGTTGCTTGCTCCAGCTAGCGCAGCCGCTCAACATCAAAGCGACGCACAGGACGGCGATTTTCATGGTGTCTCCCCCGATGAGTGAAACCGGATTGTAACCTTCGGTGGCACGCGAAACGGGGAAGACAAAGGCGCGCTCATTACATTAATGCGGAATGCATGTGATGCGCCAATGTGTCGTCGACTTTCTAGATTTCATGCGAAGGCCACTTCGCCCTTCCGTTCGAATCCAGTGACGTTTTCTCCGCTTGCGGATTGGCGGACGGAATGGTCGCGAGGTTGCCGAAATGATGCGGGGCCACGACCATCTCCGACAGTTTCGCGCTCGACTCGAGGCCGGCGGCGCTGGTGTCGTCGGCCGCCAGGCGTTTGTCGTGATTCGGATCGCCGCTGGACGATTCGACGCCCCACGCAACGTCCTTCTGGTGCCGCATGCCCTCGGTGTTTTTCGCGTAGACGCGCACCACCTGCTCGACCCCCTGGTCGCCATCGTAGGGCTTGGCTTTACCCGATCGCATGTCGACTTGATCGGGGTCGTGCGCGGCTGAATCGGCGTAGTCCTGCGCGTAATTCGGATGCTTCGCGACATAGAAGCCGTGACCTTTGTCCGTGCCGCCGCCCGAGCCGATTTTGGCGGGGTCCATGCCGTCGAGCATGGCGTCGCTGCCGAGTTTGTTCGTGCCGTGATAGCCCATGAATTTGTAGCCGTCCTGCACGAGCGCGGCATGTGCGTTCGCGACTTTTTCGGGTGTCGCGCCGGCCTTCAGGTTCGCCTTCATGTGCGCAATCGCATTGGGCGTCGAGGGAGCGAGGCCGGCATGCAGGTCTTCCGCCTCCTTTGCCTTGGGCTTCGTTTGTCCTCCGACGGTGATGGTCGGAATCCGTGGTTTCGACGCGACCGTGGGCACGCCGGGTTGGTGGCGCTGGTTGCGTAGATCGAGCAGGCCGGACAGTTGTCCATCCGCGTAGCCGGATTTGTCCTGAAACGTGTTGCGTTCAAGGCCGTACTGGCTGCGCAGTTCGGCGGGGCTTCGATGCTCGGCCGCGGTGCCTTCCGTGGAAGCGGATGGGTGTGCGTTGGTATTGGGAGAGATTTTCAAGGTGCACCTCCGGGCCGTGCGTCGACCGTCGATAAGAGGCTTTTGATCCTACGGGCGTCGCGGCGGCGAGGCTGCGCGGGATGCGAAGCGCGCTCGCGTGACGCGAAGCGTTTTGGCCGGGATGGATCGGAAGTGCTTCGGCTATGCTGGCGGTTTCGCCAACCTCCAGGAGTATTCGCATGAAACAGGCACACGGATCGATGGTTACTTTTAATCGTCCAGACGGGCAGGCTGTGCAGGGTTATCTGGCCAGGCCGCAAAAACTGGAAGGCGCACCCGCGGTTGTCGTGATTCAGGAGTGGTGGGGTTTGAACGATCAGATTCGGGGCGTCGCGGACCGGCTTGCACGGTCGGGCTATCTCGCGCTGGTGCCGGATCTGTATCGCGGCAAATCGACTGTCGAAGAGGAAGAGGCTCATCACCTGATGAGCGGGCTGAATTTCGGCGATGCCGCCACGCAGGACGTGAGCGGCGCGCTCGCGTATCTGAAGCAGCAGGCGGATAAGGTCGCGGTGATGGGCTATTGCATGGGCGGCGCGTTGACCTTGCTCGCGCTGTCGAATCTTCCGGAGGTGGCGGCCGGTGTGGTGTGGTACGGCTTCCCGCCGCTGGAATATATCGATGCATCGAAGATCAAGGCGCCGGTGCTCGGTCACTGGGCCACGCAGGACGCGTTCTTCGCGATCGAGACGGTCGATGCGCTGGAGAAGAAGTTGAACGAAGCGCAGGTCGATGTCGAGTTTCATCGCTATCTCGCGCATCACGCATTTGCGAATGAAGATGCTGCCGGTCCGGGCCGTATTCCGCGCACGCAGTTCGATCCGGCGTGGGCGCAACAGGCGTGGGATCGCACGCTGACTTTCCTGGGCCGGACGATGTGGAAGTGATGGGGAGGCTGGCGGGGTAGTTCGCTGATGGGCTGCTGCTCGCCGTGCTTCCTGGCATCAAAAGAAAAACCCCGCCGGGCAAGCCTTGGCGGGGTTTCGGAGACTGCGCCGGACGGAAAGCTGGAACCGTTCTTGGTCCCCCTGACAGGAATCGAACCTGTATCTAGCGCTTAGGAGGCACTTGTTCTATCCATTGAACTACAGGGAGATGGATATGGGCAATGGGAGCATCGGAGCCTTGCAGCTGTTGGCTTCCGCCTTGTCCTGTGGGCGTTTCCGGCTTTTCTGCTCCACCCTAAATGAAGCGCCGTGACAGCCTGTGAACCCCAGTTTATAGCAGTCAGTGCTACACTTTTGCTACAAATCGACCTTGTAGCAACTCGGAGTGATCTGGTACTGCTACAGTTTCCGGACGGGGTAAAATATGGCTTCAATCCTGCCAGTCGGCAGTCGCTGGCGTGCCCAAGTACGCAAGCGAGGGCAGAGTATAGCAAAAACGTTCAAAACCAAAGGCGCTGCCGAGGCTTGGGCGCGAGCAAAAGAAGTAGAGATCGACAACGGCCAAAACGCTGTCGACGTGGCCAACGTCAAGCTCGGCGAACTCGTCACGAAATACCGGTCGGCCCGTGAGGAGTCGGGTCGACCTGTCAAATCGAAGTCAAACGAGGACTACATCCTGCAGCGTCTGCACGATGAGTTTGAAAGTGACTTTGCCGCGAAGCTCACCACGCAGCGCATCGTCGCGTTTGCGCAGAAGCGCAAGAAAGCGGGGGCAGGTGGCTTCACCGTGGACATGGATATCTCCAAGCTTGGCACTGTCATGCGACACATGGGCTCATTGCTCGGCCTGACGTTACCCGATGCCGCCGGCACTGCGCGGCCGACACTCCATCACCTGAACCTGATTGAGGCGGGCAAGCGCCGAGAGCGCCGGCCTTCCCCGGATGAAATCGAGAAGATTTTCGCGTGGTTCACCGAGCATCCAGAACGCCAGCAGGCGATGCCGGATCTGCTACGCGTTGCGATGCAGTGCGCGTTCCGGCGTGGCGAGTTGTTCAACCTGCGTTGGGACGACATTGACGCTGAGAATCATCTGGCACTGGTGCGTGACCGTAAGCATCCCCGTCAGAAGATTGGCAACAACGAATGGATCCCGCTGATCGGGGACTCGTTCGAGGTCATTATGCGCCAGCCGCGGTATCCGGTGCCAGACGTCTATGTGGAAATGCGCAAGGCTGATTCCGCTCTGCCGCCCCATAAGAACGAGTATATTTTCCGGTTCGACAAGGGCACGGCGAGCAAGTATTTCAAGCAGGCGTGCGACGCGAAAGGTATCGTCGATCTGCACTTTCACGATCTGCGTCACGAAGCAACTAGTGCCCTGTTTGAAGCGGGCTGGCAGATTCCAGAAGTGGCCGCCGTCACAGGACATAAGGACTGGCGCAACCTGAAGCGTTACACCAACCTCGACCCGGCACAGGTCGCGAGGAAAGGGCGCCTCAAGCTTGTAAAGACCGCCTAGGCTTGTAGGTCGCCATCGGGAGTCAATTCGACGCCCCAGCGTTTGACCCGGAGTTCGTTCACAGTGGATTCGCGGCCAATGGCTTTTAACGTCGAAATCATTGTCTGGCGGATCGCTTCGTTTTCCTCGTCTGTGCCACGTGCGCGCATGATTCCCTCAACAAGGCGATCTAACATCGGCCCTTGATGCTGCTTAAGTAATGCGATCATTTCAGCAGAACTAGCGGCTGCGAGAGTCGGCGGAATCGCCTCGTCCCAATGCTCGTTTTCGATGATCATTTCAGCTGCATTCTGCAGTGTGAATTCGCGGCGACTATCGCGCAGTTCCTCAAGACATCGCTGCCTGAACCGGGCGTCATCCACATTGCCCATTCTGCTCTCGTGATCGATGTCAAAGACCTTCGGCGTTGCTCTTCGTTGCTGAATATAGGATTCAATTGCGGCATCCGCTTCGTCGTTGTATCCGAGCTCTCTCATCAGTCTTACAGTGGAATTCAGATTCACCGGCGAGATCACTATCGCAGCCTCGTCGATTGCATCGCACCACGCTTTGACCAAGTCTCCTGCGCTCACGTCCAGTCTGTTGTGAAACAGATTCCAGGCAGCATTGAAGGTGGCGTTCATTTCGTCACGTCGGGCGATTGCATCGAGTGCGGCTGCCTGATCTTCAGCACCGGAACCGGCAAGATAGCCGGATTCCATCGCAGTCAAAATCGCTTTGTCAAACTCGTCAGCGTTCGTAAAATCGCAGCGATCTAGCAGCGTCATCCAATACGGATCCGGCTCTGCTTCCCGACGATTCCCGTTGACTCGTTCAAATGCACGAAGGAGCGAGTTGTATTTCAGAATTTCCTTACCTGCAGGGAAGCCTCGACCACGTTCGTACAACGCAGCTGCGAATATGCACACGGACACGACCAGTTGTTTTTTGAGGGCGTCTGACCGCCTGTCGACTACCGGGAAAAGCAACTTTAGGCTACGTTCAATTTTTTTGATTACACGGATGTTTGAAAACTCTAGGCGTTCAATATAGTCAAGAGCAAGGTCGCGTAAGGGAGTATTTTCCGAACATCCTAGTCGCGCTGCTTCAGCGGGTGTCAGTGCAAACAGAAGCTTTTGGTCAATTACCTTTTCGCTGTAGCGCTCGAAATCATCCTTGCTGTCGCCAAGACGGTCTTCGTTCAAAACCAAAATAACTTTACAGCCACTTTGTTCCTTCAGTTCTGACACAAGCCCCATTAGATCCTGAAGGGCAATGTTCTTGCTTAGGCGTTCAATGTCGTCTAGACAAACTAGCGTATCTTTGACGAATGCGCCCGCAATTGTCTCCGCAGCGACGACGACGTTGCCTATTCCAAATGTCTTGAACTCGCGGAACTGGTTCAGCAGGTCCCGGAAGGGCATGCGCTTCGCTACCTTTTCACGCCGCGATTCGTCGGTTTCGTCTGCAAACGGCAGGCTGCGCCGTCCAGTCAGGATTGCGGTGCGCACTGCTGCAATCGATTGAGTCCCGAACAGGGAAACGTAGGAGTAGTGCTTGAGCGATCGCTTGCCGTCGTAGCCAGCAATAATTTTGCGTATTGCATACGTTTTTCCTACGCCCCAAGGGCCTGTTACGGCGAGGACTTCCGGAACCGGCGAATCGATGAAATCGACAACAACGCTCTCTACATGCTCTCGCGACATGTTCTACCCCGGATATGAATGCAAATCGACTGCGCTAGGACGGTCGGAACGGATGCACACTATACCCACTTTGCCGGACGCGGCTGAGGCCACATTATCGGGGGCAAAGGTTTCTTGCCTTCTCAGACATAGCATCGAGGTATTCGGCAACGGCGTCGTATGGCGCGTAGCGCGCCGCACCCTCCTTGTATGTGGGTATTGGAAACGTCTCAGCGCTGACCTGATTGCGAATTGTGCCTTCGGACATTGCGAGGAGTGTCGCGAGTTGCGCCATAGTCAGCCGCACGCCGAAGCGTTCCAGAATGAATGCGCGGGTGAGAAGACCCATTTTTTTACTCCGTCGTTGTTGGCCGCATCGCGCGGTCGAGCATCATCAGTCCTGTTTCGAGCTGGACGCCTGCGGCGTTAGCCCATGTGCGCGCTTCCTGTGCCGCTTTGTGCCGGCTGTAGCTACCTACCTCGTCGCGCATGAGGTCGAGCAGCTCAATGTCCGCGCCAAGTGCGATCTCGTCGACCAGCTTGCGGATCTCGACGCGAATGGTGTCGATCCGCGTACGGTTTGCGAGTCGGGAATCCGACTCGCCTTCCTTCGTTTGGTTAGCCTTTCGGCGCGCGACCGGCGCTTCGTTTGTCTGGATCGCTTTGGCGGGCGCGAGCCCGGTGCTGCTGAAGTCGTCGTTCGATGCGTGCGCCGGAACGACACCAGTGGGGGTGAGCTTTGGGCGCTTGTCCGCTGCATCCCGCTTACGCGGCGGCGGACGTGGGGTAGAAATGGCCGGGGAAGCCATCAGGGGCGCCCGCCAGACGGGAAAGGCCACGCGGACTGAGGCGACAAAGACGCCACTTTGCTGGCAGGGGGCGTTTGCTGTCGGAAATGCGCGCTGCCACCGGCAAGCTCGCGCAGCTTGCGATGCTCGGCCATATATACGTCATCAAGCCACTTGCGGATGATCGGGCGCAGTTTGTCAGTTCGGTGATCGGGTCTGGACAACCGCTCTATCAACTGATCGCGCGCGGCCTGGATCGCCTTGAAGCGACTGGAATGGAACACCGTGTGAGCGTTGATCGACGGTAGCGAACTGGCGCCTGCCTTCTGCAGTGCATAGCTGGTTGCGAAGATCCAAGAGCCCGAGTTCGCATGAGCGAGCATGATCTCTGCCGGGCAGAGGCCGCGATGTTTGGGCGGCTTTGGCATTGCAATTCGCTCGCAGTGTTCGAACACACCGTTAGCATTCGGTGTGTGGAGCGGATACGAAATCGGATCGTGTATCCCGTCGACGAAAACTACGTCGTCCGGAACAAGCGGATCGGGCGCGGTCAGCGGTTTCTTCGTTGGCGCATCAAGCATGTCTGCGAGCGGCGTTAGCGCCGCGTGTACCGCTTGAATCGTGCTCGGCAGGAGCGCTCCGAAAGACTGGTCGTGTAGCACCGCCTGCAGCCCACGCAAAAGTTGCTTTGCATGGGCTTCCGTTATCTTTTGCGATGCCGTCTTTGCGAGGGCTTTTTTAGTCACCTTTGCTTTTCCGCCAGCAATAGCCTTCGCCGCCGCGCTTTGAAGCCGTTCAAGCGCTTTCTCACCCCCATGCGTGCGGATCTCGTCAATCGCGAGCGTCGACGACACGACTTTTTCACGAACTAGCTTATGAAGCCCCGCTGGCGCGCGGGCGAGCAGGAGCACGTCGCGGATCGTCTGGTCCGTGATGTTGAGGCGCTTGCAAATGGTTGCGTTCGGTTCGCCAAGTGCCTGCAGTTCGACAACCTTCTCGGCCAGCTGCAGCGGAGTCAGCTTCTCGCTGTCGTTCGTCGTGATGCCAGCATAGATAAGGTTCGTGCGGTTGACTGACTTTGCCTCGTCGATCACAACGGGGAGTCGATCAATCAGCGCGCCTTCCTTGATCGCAAGCAACGCGGCGTGATAACGATGTTGGCCGGCGTAGACGAAGATGCGATCTTCGCTGCCGACCTTTCGCACGAAGCATCCGAGCGGCTGCTTGCGGTCATAGCCGTTCGCTTTGATCAGGCTTGCGATGTGTCGGACACGGTCCTGATCAAGCGGGCGAACGTTATCACGTGGGTCGTAGTGGATCTGTTCGGGCGGCACTGTCCACAGGTCGGACGATCCGCCGCCGGCAGCTTTAACGGCAGCTTTAGTGTTACCAGTGACGATCATCGCGTCGAGAACGAGTGGGCTGGTTTTAGGCATTCTGACCTCCGGCAGTTTCGGCGTCCCGTGCTTTAGCTTCGCCCATAAGTGCTGTGTAGGCGACGGCATCCTCCGCGCTGTCGGCGTGAAAGCCCGGGCGCTGGAACAGACGGACGTTCTTCAATAACTGCATGAGTAGCCGGCCTTCGGCCTCGGCGAGATCGCGGCCCGTGATAACGTTGAAGGCGGTGACAGTCGCTCCCATGCTTCGCTCACCTGCGGGCTTGTCATACGTGGCCGCGCGTGCCTTCATGTGTTCGGCCGCTCGCTCGAGCAACTCGGGGGCCGTTGCTTTGATGGCAATGTAGCGTCGATCGCCGGCATCTGAAGAAACGTTCTGACTGGCCGCTTTGAAAAAAAGAAGAGTCCTTTCCGCAGCTTCTCCGACATCGGCAAGGGTTTGGTCGCGGACGTCACTTGTGTCAATTGCGGCTGTCGAAAACCAGTAGACAATTCGCGAATCGCTTGTACGAATGCCTTGTCGAATAAGGTCCGCGCGCACCAGCATGCGCAGTTCGGCACGCACTGCGTCGACGTCGGCATAGTCCAGTTCCCGGTTGATGTCGCTAATGCTCATGACCGACGTGCGACTGGACAGCAATGCGATCAGCGCTTTGCAGATCGGAGAAAGTTCATTAACCATGTTGCCTCCGGAGGCGGGAATAGAGCCGCGCGCGAAGAAAAGGACGTGCGAAACACAGCGCGCAGAACGCGGCGACGATGACGACGAAAAGCTTGCCCGCCGAGAAGCCGGCGAACAGCCAGAGGGCTGTGTCGGCGAGGCCGAATAGAAAGCCGATCTGACGTTGCGGAGTGGGGCCAGTGAGGAACCACGCAGCGCAGCAAGTAGCGATAGCGACGAGAAGGGCAAGCATTAAGCTGCCTCCTTCACATGCGCTGCGCGCGGTTTGCGCTTTGCCTCGGTAGTCGTCTTTTCGGTCAACGCGGCGGCAATGCGGCGTTCGTGTTTCGCGATGGCTGAACGGCAATCGTCTGCGCTCGGCGCTGAGATAGACGTATGAGCGACCGTCGAGCCGTCCATGATCATGTAGAGCGTGTGGACACTGCCATGCAGCGGACGGCGTGCGACTACATACCGGCCGACCATCATGGGTGTCGTTGCGCGCGGGGCCCTCGGATCGTACTTGACGATCGAACGGAGACGAATGGTGTCCCGGCGTGATAGCTCGGTTGAGAAAGCAACGTTTAATTTTTGCATTGCGGTTTTGCTCGATATCGCCAGCGGGATGAAGGCGTCCGCCCGGCGCGGGTTGATCGGCTGTCGCGTGCGGCTTTCGATGTCGGTCACAGGTAGCGGGACAGATGCGCAGCGTGGGGGCGCCCGACTAGGTGGTGACGCGGTAGGTGGAGCGCGGAGGCTGGGCCTGTTCAGGCTGGAAAACCGTGATGCCTATGACGATGGCAGCGAATACGAAGACGGCTCTCCATGCAGCGGACTTTTCAAAGTCACTTTGGCGGATGATCGTAAAGCCTTCGGGGATTTCTGTTGGCAGCCCCTGGATGGAGCGGAGCCACGCCTGACGTGCTGGCGAATTCGTGTCGACACTTTTCATGAAGTTCTCCGGGTTACGCAGGATCGCGTTCGGGCCGAAGATTACCCATTTGTGGCAATGTCTGTCAATCCATTAATGGATATTTCAAGGTGAAAAAGTCGTAGCCGAAACCCGTTACGGTCTCGGCTGACGAGGGCTAATTGCCTTGACGTGCGATGATCAAGATCGACAGTTGAGCTGCAAGCGACAGAGCTACGTCCACTGCCGCGCTCTCATTGATGTAGGTCGCCGCCAGAAAAAACAACGAGAGGATGCTGCCCAGACAACTGAAGCCGCGTTGATGGTGGGTGGTTGGTCGGCTGCGGCGTTTTGCCCGGAGTCGACGGGCAAGGTTTTCGAGTTCGTCTGCAATGAGGTTGATCTGTTCCGGCTCGATCGCCTCAGTCACGGATGACAAGCGCCCATCGGAGCGCAGAACCACCATTGCGGTGGCTATGGGTAGCGCGTCAGGGTCCTGAAGTTGTGCGTCTGCGGTCGCCTGAATGAGTTTTGCTCTGCGGACAAGTGGATGTTCTTTGGTATGCCGGAGATGGTCAGAGCGCCGGTACTGCTCGATGCTAATTACCCGTGCGGCGTTTTGCTGATTTGGTCTCTGAGTGCTTTGGTTCATGATTCGTGAGCGTGTTATCGTTAGGCTCACGAAGGGCGGGGCGCATGACCTGCGCCAGTTCGTCAATACTCAATTCCCGGAGGTCGGAGAGGCGAATGAATTCTTCGGCTAATCTCTCTGCGCCGGATTTGACCTGGTTCTCATGACGCAGAAATCGGGCGTAGCTCGCGACTTTATCTCTATCGGTTTCCGACAGGCCATCCAGTTCCGTATGATCGCGCGAAACCCCGACAGTCCCGGTATCAAGATCTTCCATCAATAGCTGCGCCGGCGTCACCCTGAACGAACTCGCTATGGCTTCGATCACGTCGAGTTGAGGATGTACTGCGGCCGTCAGGACGCGCTGGATCGAACTCTGCGAGATCCCTGCTTTTCGCGCGAGCGCCGTCTGTGTGGCCAGAGTCGGGTGGCCATCCATCAGTCGCCGTATGTTGCGGGCGAGTATTTCGTTCGCGCGTTTTGCTGTCATCCACTCATATTGCCAAATATGGTTATCTCATAGCGGGTAGTTTTCGTTGCCGAAATAACCAATAAAGGGTATTCTCGCAGTTCATCTACCACGGGAGGTTGTTATGAAACAGCATCACGAACAGTGGCTCAGCGCCGTTCGTCGGCGTCTTCTTTGCGAGAAGGGCAATTTGCGCAAAGTGGCAGCCCAATCGGGCGTCCCCTATCCGACGCTTATCAAAATCACTAGCGGCGTAGTTTCCGACCCGCGCGTCTCCACGGTCCAAGCGCTGCACGATTACTTCGCGCGTCGTCCGGAGCGGTCAGCTGCGTCCGGTGGCGCTTTCGCGGGTCATTGAAATTCTTTCGAATATCTACTCGCCTGCATCCTAAAAGCGTGGGGCGGGCGTGCACAGTATGAAAGCGCACACGTGCAAAGAGGGCACAACCGGGATGACCTGCCGATACAGCGAAACAGAATGGCTTGACGTGTTGTACGCGTCGGTTCGTAACACACCAGGGGGCGTGGCAGATGCAGCGAACTTCCTGACGTTGCGACGCGGGAAGAACATCGCCACAGAGTCGCTTCGATTGCGTCTACGTGGCGAAGGCGATAACCGACTCTCGATGGAAATGTTCGAGTTGCTGATCGAGTGGATGGAGGAGAAACGCCAGCCGCACTACCTGGATCCGATCCACGCGCTGAGCGAGCGCTTTGGCCTGATCGCCGAGCGGCAAGGCGACGCGCTGTCGGATGAGGTTGACAGCTCTCACGACGTAAATGCGCTTGCCCGCGCGACGCTCGACCTGCAGGTGCATGTCGGTGAAGTGGCCGGCGAAGTGGTGCGCGCGGTCGCCGATCGGCGGATCGATCTACATGAGGTTGAGCAGTTGACGGTCGTCAGCCGCAAGGGTCAGCGACTTTTCCAGCGCCTTATCTATACGGCCACGCGCCTCGCCAAACTGCGGCGCAAGTAACGTCCTTGCCGGGTACGGCTGCGACGCGGCCTCCCACGTCAATACCTTACGGATCATCATGGAGAGCCATGGGCGCACTCGACCCATTGGAAGCGCACGCCCCTACCGGACCTATCGCATCGATCGAGTCTGAACACGCGGTGCTGGGTGCTTTGTTGCTGGATAACAGCGTATATGACCGGATCGGGGATCTGATTGCGGCCGACGATTTCACGCTGCTGGAAAATCGTCTGATCTTCCAGACGATTAGCGGTCTGATTCTCGCCCAGCATCAGGCGGATGTGGTCACGGTCTTCGAGCGCTTGCAGTCAAGCGGCGCAAAGATCAAGCGCCCTTTGCAGTACCTCAACGAGCTCGTCCAGTCGACACCGAGCGCGGCGAACGTAATGCGCTATGCCGAGATCGTGCGCAACCGGTCAATGCTGCGTGGGTGCCTGCGCACGGCCCGCCAGGTCATCGACCTCTGTCATCACACGGGCGGGCGGGAGGTGTCGGAAATCATCGACCAGGCGCAAGCCTCCTTCCTGCGACTGTCAGACACCGAACGGCGCAAGGACGACGGGTTCAGGCCGATGCAAGGTACTTTGGCCCGAGTGCTTGAGCGTATCGACGAACTCTCCCAGCGCGAGGATAAGCGCGGCGTCACGGGGACCGCGACCGGCTTTGATGACCTTGACCGGCGCCTTGATGGCATGCATGAGGGCGAACTTGTTATCGTCGGCGGCAGACCGTCGATGGGCAAGACCTCGTTCGCCATGAACATCGCTGAACACGTCGCCGCACGCCTTGGACTTCCGGCGGCGGTTGTGTCGATGGAGATGCCCGAGGAACAACTGGTGACCCGCATGCTCGCGTCAGTCTCGCGCGTGAATCAGCATCGTCTGCGTACGGGCACGCTCGACGACGAGGACTGGTCGCGCGTCACGCACGGCGTGAAGGTGATGGCCGATGCCGATATCCGAATGCTGGAAGGCGCGTCGCTTACGCCGTCGATGCTCAAAACCCGACTCAGACGTCTGCACCGCGAGTGTGGCCAGCTCGGCGTCGTCGTGATCGACTATCTGCAACTGATGTCTGGCGATGGCGCGAATCCGGAAATGCGTGCAGTGGAAGTGAGCAGCATTTCGCGGGCGCTGAAGCAGATCGCCACCGAACTGCGCGTGCCGGTCATCGCGCTGTCCCAGCTTAACCGCGGCCTCGAGCAGCGGCCCAATAAGCGCCCGGTGATGTCCGATCTGCGCGAGTCGGGTTCGATCGAACAGGACGCGGATGTGATTCTCTTTATCTATCGCGACGAAGTCTACAACCCTGACAGTCCCGACAAGGGCACGGCCGAAATTATTATCGCGAAGCAGCGCAACGGGCCGATCGGCACCGTGCGCCTCGCATTCCAGAACGCCATTACCCGGTTCGAGAATTTCTCGGAGCCGGACGCGGGCTATTGAATTCAAGCTTCAGAGATTGACCAACTGACCTATGACGACTGTTTCCCCATTCTTCACCTGGAGACGTGCGATGACGGAGAGCGATCTGCCGTCGACCACCAAGCTGGTCCTGTTTGTGATTGCCGAGTACGCAAACGCGATGGACGACATCTGCTGGCCGTCGATCGGCACGATCGCGGGCAAGGCGAGCCTGTCCGAGCGTTGTGTGAGTAACCACCTGGCGGTGGCTGAAAGCAACGGATGGCTCACGCGCTGGCGGTCGCGCCGGCCTGCACGCCGCTGGGCGCACGCGCATTACCGGCTGTCGGTCCCGAAGGAGATCGCGTTGCGCCAGCGCGATGTTATCGACTTCGATCTCGCAGCCGGTGGGCAGGAACCTGATTCCGATGTTGCTGAAAGCTTTGGCAATTCCGAACAACGTTCCGGAGTTGCACACAAAACAGGCAACCACGAACGTCGTTCAGGTGACTCTGCTGCGTCACCCGAACGACGTTCCGGTGAGACTTCTGAGCGTGCCGCTGGGGACGCCCAGGATGCGGAGGATTCGCAAAGTTACCTGAACCACGTTCCAACTAGTAAACCAGTAAACAGAAGTACATATAAAAACCTCTCTAATCCTCAACCCACGGTGGTGAACGAAGCCATAGCTGGGCAGAGAGAGGATTTCAGCGAATCACAATGGCAAGGACAAGCGGGTGAAGTGGCGCATGAGGCGGTCCAGAACGTAGCCGATGAGGAAGGCACGGCGGAGTCGCTTGCGGCCTGGATGCTTGAGCGCATCCGCGTGCGTTTGCCGGATTTTGGGACGCCAGACATGCCCGCGTGGGTCGCCGAGATCCGGCAGATGCTGCAGGTCGACGGGCGCGGTGCACGCCATATTGCCGGCCTGTTCGGCTGGGCCGATCGCGACCGGTTCTGGTCGAAGGTGATGGTCTCGCCCGCGCGGCTGCGCAAGAACTGGGACGAAATCCGGCGTCGGCGCAACGATGCGCTCGCGTTGAAAGCGGCACCGGGCGGTGCGTCGGCTGC
Source organism: Paraburkholderia sp. D15 (assembly GCF_029910215.1). Taxonomy (NCBI): domain Bacteria; kingdom Pseudomonadati; phylum Pseudomonadota; class Betaproteobacteria; order Burkholderiales; family Burkholderiaceae; genus Paraburkholderia; species Paraburkholderia sp. D15. The sequence goes on from NZ_CP110395.1 coordinate 1,115,334, forward strand.
CGGTGCGTCGGCACAGGCAGATGACCGGCAATGCGCGCACGTCGAAGATGGATGCCGCTGCACGCGGACTGCGACCACCATCATCGGTGCCGGCTCATCCCGGCGCGGCTACTGCCGGGCACACATCGGCCAGTACGAAGACTGAACGGGGAACAACTCATGACGCTGGATGAACGTTTGAACAACTGGGCGAAGGCGATGCGCGGGGGCACTGGCCACAGCGACACGCTGGTAGCATCGATCTATTTTCCGAACGTGGGTGGTCGCACCGTCAGCACGGCGCTCAACGCCGAAGATGCGCAGAAGGTCGAGCGCGCATGGCAGCGATTAATGCCGCTCGATCGCAAGGTCCTGCAGATGCACTTTGTGTGGAGTGCGTCGCCCGCCTTCATCTGCCGAAGGCTTGGGCTGAAAGTGCGGCCCACATCGATCTTCGATCTGGCGCTTACGCATGCGAAGCGCGCGATCGGAGAAAAGTTGCTTGAGATGGGACGCGAGCCGCAGCGCGAATACGTGTCAATGCAGGCCATCATTGACCGGCTCAATGCCGAACGTGCCGCGCAGTGTGATGGCGAATGCGACGATTGCAGCGATCAATCCAGAATGCAGCCTCTTGCGGAAACAAGATAGCTCAACTACACTTCGGGCTTACAACTTGATTCCGGTATTTACCGAGTGACGCGGCCTGTTCCGGGTCGCTGCACGTCCGGAAGAAATTGAAGCCTCGCCGCATTCGCGCCGGGGCTTTTTTGCCTTTGGTCTCTGAGTCACGGCAGGTCGAGCGCGGGCAGGGCACCGCCGCAAGCCACCGGGGACCCTATGGCCGCTGGAGACACGGGGGCTCACACCCGCGTTTTTCCTCTACTGGCGAAACATCAAGGGGGGTCATATTCATGCCCACTCAGCAGCAGATCGCGGATCACCTCGATCTGGACCAGTCTGCGGTGTCGCGGCTGGTCGAGAAGCTCGGCATCGATCACCGGCAGTCATCGATGGACGATATTCGCGTCGAATACATCCGGCACCTGCGCGGCATCGCGGCGGGCCGGGTGGGCGACGGCGGATACGATCTCGCCACCGAGCGTGCGATGACCGAACGGGTGGAGCGCGAGATCAAGATCCTCACGCTCGCGGAGAAGAAGGGGCAGCTCGTGAACGCGGAGCAGCTCGAGCGGGCCTATGGCCAGATGGTCAGCGCGTTTCAATCGGAACTCGTCTCGCTGCCGGACAAACTGGTCCAGGAGCTTCGTACGCTCTACGGCGTCGAGATCGATGTCGAAATCCTGAATGGGCATGTCAATGGATGCCTCGAACAGTTGGCTCGATACGAGCCAGACAGTACACGCGGTGCTGCGGCGTCTGGCGGCGCTGCTCAAGCCGGGGGAGAAGCTCTCGACGACTGAGTGGGCGCGTCGGCACCGGCGGCTGAGCGCGAAAGCGGCGGCGAGCCCCGGCAGGTACAACCCGGACATCACGCCGTGGGTGCCGGGCATGCACGCGGCGCTCGACGATCCGCGCGTGCAGAAGGTCGTGTGCATGAAATCCGCGCAGGTGGCTTGGACGGACGGCGTGCTGCTGAACTATGTCGGCCGGCGCATTGATATCGATCCGTGCCCGATCATCATCATGTTCGCGAAAGAGAAGTCGGCCAAGAAATTCAATCTCGAAAAATTCGAGCCGATGGTCGAGGTCACACCGCGCCTTGCCGCAAAACTGCCGGTCCACGCGGGCCGCGACCGGAACAACCTGTGGGATCACAAGACGTTCGCGCGCGGGTTTCTGAAGTTCATCACCTCGAATGCGCCGGACGACGTGAAGTCGACACCGGCGCCGGTGGTCGCGGTCGAGGAGCCGGACGACGCAAACCAGAACGTGCGCGAGCAGGGCGATTCGATCACGCTGCTCGAGGAGCGCAACAAGAGTTATTCCGACAGCCGCCGCAAGGTGATTTTCGGCGGCACACCGACCGTCGATGGTTTCTCGCGCATTGCGCAGGCATACGAAGCATCGGACCAGCGGCGCTATCTTGTGCCGTGCCCCGACTGCGGCGAAGAGCACGAGCTCGCGTGGGATAACGTCACGTGGCAGGAGGATGCGGAGAAGCCTCACGAGGTGTTCGGCCTCGCGCGCCCCGATTCGGCCCGCTATACATGCCCTTTCTGCGGCAGCCTGTGGGATGACACCGCGCGCTTTCGCGCGGTGCGTCACGGACGATGGGTCGCGACCGCGGCGTTTCACGGCGTGGCCGGTTTCCGCTTAAACGAGCTGGTGTCGCCGTTTCCGGGCTCACGCCTCGCGGAACTGGTCAAGAAACGCCTGGTTGCAGAGAAGGCGCTGCGCGCGGGCGACGACACGAAGATGCGTTCGTTCGTGAACAACACCGAAGGGCGACCATACAAATACGAGAGCGACATTCCGGAGATCGAACTGCTCGCGGCGCGTGCGCTCGACTATCCGGTCTTTACGGTGCCGGCTGGCGCGCTGCTGCTCACGATCGGCATCGACGTCCAGCACGACCGCATCGCGGTGTTGCTGCGTGCGTGGGGACGTGGCGAGGAAAGCTGGCTCGTCCTTTGGGACGAGATTTACGGCAACGTGCTCGAGCAGGGTAACGATCCGATGGTGGGTGGCGTGTGGGGTGCGCTCACCGAACTGCTGACGCAGGGTTATCGCCATGCAAACGGCTGGGTGCTGCGCATCCGCGCGGCGTCGATCGACTCGTCGGACGGCTCGACCTCCGATGCGGTGTATCGCTACGTGCGTGTCGCCCAGAAGCGCGGCATCAACATCATGGCAATCAAGGGCGCGAAGGATGTCGGTGCGGAAGTGTTCAGCGTGCCGAAGACGTCGGTCGATTCGGTGCGCAACAACAGCAAGGCCGCGAAATACGGCTTGCGCCCGTACATGGTCGGCGTGAGCCGTGCCAAGGATCTGATTCTCGACAACCGGCTCAAGCTCGAAGGCGACGGGCCGGGACGCCTGCACTGGTATCAGGGTGTGCGTGCCGATTACCTGCACCAGCTTACCGCCGAGGTGAAGGTGCCGGGGCGCATCGGCGGCAAGCGCGTCTGGCAGAAGAAGGCCGGTGCGCGCAACGAGGCGCTCGACTGCGAGGTGTATGCATTACACGCCGCGCGCAGCATCAAGACGCACCTCATGACCGAGGCGCACTGGATGATTGAGCAGAACCGGCTCGCACAGGCATCGCTGTTCGACACGATGCCGGTGGCGACGGCGCTGCGGGTCGCAGATGGGGACGCGGTGTCGTCGCAGGCGACCGTCGAGACGGGAACGCGGGGCGATGAACTTGATTCGTCCGATGCAGCCACCGGCCCGCCGGGTCCGGCACGCGAACCGTCAGCTGTAGCAGTCGGCACGGTGAACGTACCCGCGAACGCAACACGAACCATTCCACACGAAACCCCGCCCACGAGCGGGGTTTTGCGTTTTCAGGGGCGACGCACGGGCCGCTCGGCCTATCTGAAGCGTCGTTAATCATTTACGGGAGCCGCATATGGCCTATACCGCAGCGGATCTGGCCCGCATCCAGTCGGCAATTGCGAAGGGCGAGCTCGAGGTGCAGTACGCGGATCGCAAGGTCCGCTACCGGAGCATCGCCGAGTTGCGCGAAGCGCAGACCGAGATCGTCCGCGCGCTCGATCGCGCCACGCCGCGCTCGCGCGTATTCCGCCTGCGACACGCGGGCAAGGGCATCCGATGAAGCGCGCGGGTTCCGGCAGTTATCCATCGCTCGCGCAGCGCGGCTTCGTGCTGCCCACGCGTCTCGCGGCCGGCCGCCTGAAAGCGTCGGCCTATGAGGCTGCTGGCGCATCGGGTGCGCGCGGGCGCTCATGGCAGACGTCGAGAGCAGGGCCGAACGCCGCCGCAGTGCAGAACCTGCCGCTGCTGCGCAGCCGCGCGCGCGACGCGATCCGCAACGATCCGTGGGCGAAGACCGCGATCTCGCGGCTCGTGTCGAACACGATCGGCACGGGTATCCAGCCGCATCCGCAGCATCCGGACCCGGCGATCCGCCGGCAGCAGAAAGAATTATGGGACGACTGGGTCGGCGAATCCGACTGCGATGGTCTGCTCGATTTCTACGGTCAGCAGACGCTCGCCGCGCGCGCATTCTTCGGTGATGGCGAGGTGCTGCTGCGCCGGCGCATGCGCCGGCCGGACGCCGCGCTCGCGGTGCCGATGCAGGTGCAGGTGCTCGAAGCGGACATGCTGCCGGTTGAAAAAAACGAATTGACGCAGGGCGGTGGCGAGATCGTCAACGGCGTGGAGTTCGACGCCGATGACCAGCGCGTCGCATACCACCTGCTGCGCCGCCATCCCGGCGAATACAACCGGGCGAACCTGGTCTCGTCGGGCTCGATGCTGACGACGCCGGTGGCGGCCGACGACATCGCGCACGTGTTCCAGCCGCTGCGCGCGGGTCAGGTGCGCGGCGTGCCGGAACTGTCGACGGTGCTGCTGCGGCTGCATTCGCTCGACAACTTCGACGACGCGGTGCTGTTCCGGCAGGAGATCAGCAATCTTTTTGCGGGGTTTCTGGTGAAGCCCAACGCGGAGCCGGGGCTGCTGGGCGATCCGGTCACGGGCGAGGGGCTCGAGTTCGATTCGGACGGCTTCTCGCCGGTCGTGTCGCTCGAACCCGGCACTGTGCAGGAACTGGCGCCCGGCGAGGACATGCGTTTCGCGACGCCGCCGGGCGCGGGTGCGGACTATGGACCGTTCATGCGCCAGCAGTTGATGGCGGCCGCCGCCTCGGTCGGCATGCCGTACGAAATTCTCACCGGTGATCTGCGCGAGGTGAGCGACCGCGTGCTGCGCGTGCTGCTCAACGAGTTCAGGCGCTCGGTCGAGCAGGTGCAGTGGAACATTTTTATTCACCAGTATTGCCGCCGCGTGTGGGCGTGGTGGGTCGATGCGAGTGTGCTGTCCGGCGCGATGGATGCGCCGGACTTTCACCTCACGCGCCGCGAGTACCTGCGGGTGCGCTGGGTGCCGCAGGGCTGGCCGTACATCCACCCGGTGCAGGACGTGAATGCGCAGAAGCTTGCGATCCGCTCGGGGCTGACAAGCCGCTCGGCGTCGATCCTGAGGCAGGGCGAGGATCCCGAGCAGGTCGATCAGGAGAACGCGGCGGATAACGCGCGGGCCGATGCCCTCGGCCTGCGTTACGACACTGACCCGCGTTCACGCGATATCGCGGGCGATGTGGCCGGTGACGTGGCAAGTGAACCGGCGACCGCGCCTTCTTCGAAGACAGGAACAGCAGATGAAAAACCGTAAGTGGTGGGATATCCGTGCGCTCACGAACGCGCAGGGCGCGAGCGTCGCCGAGATCAGGATCTACGACGAGATCGGCTTCTGGGGGACGGACGCAAAGACGTTCGTCGCGCAGCTCGAAGAGGTTGCCACGGGCGCCGCGGAAATCGTGGTTGCGATCAATTCGCCCGGTGGCGACGTGTTCGATGCGTTCGCGATCTACAACGCGCTGCGCCGGTACGCGGGACGCGTAACGACGCGCGTGGACGGCGTGGCCGCCTCCGCTGCGTCGCTCGTCACGATGGCGGGCGACCGCGTCGTCATGCCTGAAAACGCGATGCTCATGATCCACAACCCGTGGACGGTGGCGGCCGGCACGTCGGCGGATCTGCGCGCGACCGCCGATTCGATGGACAAGGCGCGCGACGGCATTCTCGCAGCGTACCGGAACAAGAGCGGCAAGTCCGTCGAGGAACTGACCGCGATGCTCGACGCCGAGACATGGATGACGGCGGCCGAAGCGAAGGAGGCGGGCTTCATCGACGAGATCGAGGCGCCGGTGAAGCTCTCGGCGAGTGTGCGCGCGGCGGGGCTGCTCGCGCGATTCGGGTCCGCGCCGTCGCCTGTTCAGGCGCTCGTCGATGAGACGCTGAAGCCCGCGCCGGATCCGCTGCCGGTCGATCCACCGCCGGCGGATCCGGTTCCCGATGCGGCGCCCGTCGTCCCGCCTCCAGATGTCGTGCCGCCCGAACCGGCCGGCGTGCTCGCCGCGCACGCGTTTGCCGCATGCCGTGCAGCAAATCTGTCGGCATGCGCGGAAAGCATCGCGACGATCACGGCGCTGAAGGATCGGGCAACGATCGACGCGGCGGTGCGTAACGCCTCGGAGATCGCGGGCCTGTGTGTCGCGGCAAAGCTGCCGGAACTGACCGCGCAGTTTGTCGGTGACGGACTGAACCCGGACCAGGTACGCGCGCGGCTGTTCGACCGCGTCACGCAGACACAGGCGCGCGTGAACAACCGCCAGCCGCCCGTCATCAACGATGCGGGGAATGGCGCGTCTCCCGGCTCACCGGCAGGCCCGAAAGCATCCTCGGTTTATGCGGTAAGGCGGGCTCGCATGAATGCACATCCGAAGTGAACGCAGTGAACAAAGCGACTTTGACCGGTCGTCGTTGACAGAACCATCCATGCGCCATGAGGTGCAAAGGAAATCCACTACATGAACAGCATCAAAACCCAGGGCAGTGTCACCGGCGAGTTCCTCCTTTCGGAGGGGCCGGGCCGGATTTCGCGCGAACAGATCCTTGTCGCCAGGGGCGACGCACTGCCGGCCGGGCAACTGCTCGGCACGACTGGCACTGGCGAATACGCGCCGTACAACAACGCGGCGACGGACGGCTCCGAAGTGGTGACGGCAATCCTTTACGGGCCGCTCGCTGCATCGGACGAGCCGCGTGCGGCCGTCGGCATCGTGCGCCTCGCTGAAGTCGCCGCGCAACTGCTCGCGGGGCTGGACGCGGCAGCGCGCACGGACCTCGCCGCGCACTACGTGATCGTGCGCTAGACGCCCCGATCCTGCTTACCCCTTTTAACGGACAGGAGAATTACATGGCGGATATCGCCCTTCTCAACGACGACGCGTTCTCGCTGTCGTCGCTCAGCGCAGCGATCAATGAACAGCCGCAGGTGCCCAGCCGCCTCGCGTCGCTCGGCCTCTTCGACGAAGAGGGCATTACCACGACCGTGGTGCAGATCGAGCGCGACGGCGACACCCTCGCGCTCGTGCCGGTCGGGCAGCGCGGCGCATCCGGCACGGTCGTGACCGGCAGCAAGCGCAACATGATTCCGTTCAACACGGTTCACCTGCCACAGCGTGCAGCGATCGGTGCCGACGAGATCCAGAATCTGCGCGCGTTCGGCTCCGAGTCCGAGCTCGAGGCGATCCAGACGGTAGTGAACAAGCGCCTCGCGAAGATGCGACGGCAGCTCGATGCAACGACCGAATTCCACCGCATCGGCGCGATCAAGGGGCTGATCCTCGATGCGGACGGCAGGACGGTCGTGGCCAATCTGCTGCGACAGTTCCAGATCGAGCATACGGAGATCGGTTTCGACCTCGCGAAGCCGGACGCCGAACTGCGCATCAAGTGTCTGGCGCTGCTCGACGCGATCGAGGATGCGCTAGGCAATACGCCGTTCACCGGCGTGCGCGTGCTGTGCGGTCGCGAGTTCTGGAACCGCCTGATCGTGATGCAGTCGGTCAAGGAAACGTATCTTGCGACGGCGATGGCGTCGGCGCTGCGCGGTGACCCGCGCGATACGTTCGAATTCGGCGGCGTCACCTTCGAGCGCTATCGGGGCCGTGTGGGCAACGTCGGTTATGTGGCGGACGATGAAGCGTGGGCCGTGCCGGAAGGCGTGCCGGATCTGTTCATCACGCGCTTCGCGCCGGCCGACTACATGGAGACGGTCAACACGAACGGTTTGCCGTATTACGCGAAGCAGGAACTGATGGATTTCAGCAAGGGCGTCGAGCTCGAGGCGCAGTCCAATCCGATCCACCTGTGCACGCGGCCGAAGGCTGTCATCCGGCTGAAGGTATAGGGAGCGCCGTATGTCACACGGCATGTCATTCCGTGAGCTTGTCGCGGATCTCGACGATGCGGTGGTGCGCGATCTGGCCGACGACGACATCACCGTCGACGGCGAACCGGTTCGCGGCATGTTTGCCGCGCCCTGGCTCGGGCCGGATCTTGGACGGCAGCGCACGCAGCTGGAGCACCCGCAGGTCAGCGTGCGCGACGGCGACGCCGCCCGGATTCGTCAGGGCAGTGTCGTCCTCGTGGGCACGGATGCCCATGGCGACGCATACGTGGTGTTCGAACTGCAACCGGACGGCACGGGCTGGACGGTACTGCTTTTGCGGCCAAAGTAGCCTGTCAGCGGGGAGAAAGCATGGACGCGCTCAAGGTGGAGATCGACACCGCGCAGGTGACTGCGGCCCTTCAGGGTCTGTCGGCGTCGGCCATGCAGGCCGCGTGGCGACGCACGCTGCGCAAGACGGCGGCTTGGATCAAAAGCCAGACCGGCAAGGAAGTATCGAAGGGCACGCTGATCCCGCAGAAGGTGATCAGGAAGCGTCTTTATTTTTTCATGCGCTCGGCCGATACGGGCAAGGTGTGGCTCGGCCTGAATCCGGTCGAGGCGCACCGGCTCGGCTCGGTGCGCGAGACGAAAAAGGGCATCCGTGCCGGACGCTTCACGTTCGACGGTGCATGGCGGCAGACGAAGGCAAAACCCGATGGTCCGATCTACCGGCGCACCGGTAAATCGCGCACACCCTTCGAGGTGGTGACGGTGGACTGGTCGAAGACCGGCGACCCAGCATTCCGGCGTGCCGCGCAACTGTGCGAGGAGCGTCTCATGACGATCCTGAAGCAGGAAGTGAATTACGAAATCCAGAAAGCGTTAGGAGGCGTGCGTCGTGGACGAGGTAGCTGACGATATTGCTGAAACACGCGCAGGCGTAGACATTCTTGCCGCGCTTCACGATGCGATGACCGCGCACCTGCGCGAGCGACTGCCGGATGTACCGGCCATCGATGCCTATCCGCGCATCGGCAAGCGGATCCCGACGCCGTGCATTGCGATCGAGATGTCGGAGATGGAGCCGGGTCACGATCCGGGCAACGGGCAGACCTCCCTCATTGGCCGGTTTCAGGCCCGTGCGATCGTGGATCCGCTCGGGCCGCATGCAGACCTGGCGGTTCGCCAGCTGGCCGCGCGCATCGCGTGCGCGGTGCAGGGCGAGACTTGGGGCGTGCCGGTCACGCCCGCGAAGCTTGTACAGATCGGCGACGATCCGTTCAAGCCCGAGCTCGACGCCTATCTCGTGTGGCTCGTCGAGTGGACGCACGAGTTCGACCTCGGCGACGTGACGCAGCCCTTTCCGGGCAGCGGTGCGGTGGTCGTGTGGGGCGTCGATCCGGAGACGGGCAACGGGCATGAAGCGGATTACCGGGAGCCTGCCGGGGAAACGTCGCTGGCTGCCAGCCTATGAGCGACTATGAAATCGGCGAGGTCGACCGGCTGATCGCGAGCATCGTTCAGGCCGGCTTCATTGAGAGCGTCCAGTACGACCCGCCACGGTGCAGGGTGCGCAGCGGCGAGTGGGTCAGCGCACTGCTTCCATGGAAGACGTTTGCGGCCGGTCGCGTGCGCACGTGGTGCCCACCGTCAGTCGGCGAGCAGGCGGTTGTGCTGGCACCGTCCGGCACGCTCGCGGGCGCGTTCGTGCTGGCCGGCTTCTACAGCGATACGCATGGCGGCGCAAACGGGCACTCGGCCAGTCTCACCGCGACTGACTGGCCGGATGGCGCGCATGAGCATTACGACCATGAAGCGCACGAGTACGTGTTTGCGGTGCCGGCGGGTGGGCGCATCGTGTTCCGCATCGGTGACACGCAGATGGAACTGACGGCGCAGGGCATCACGCAGCGCACGCAAAAGCTGCTGGTCGATGCGCCGGACTCGACGTTCACGGGCAACAGCACGACAGAGAAACGCCTGACGTTCCAGGGCGGCATGACGGGCAGCAACGCGGCAGGCGGCCCGGCTTCGGAGATCGACGGCGAGGCACATTTCACGGGTGAAGTGACCTCGCAGGGCGTGTCACTGCCGAAGCACCGGCACATGACCGGAGCCGAGGGTGCGCCGACAAGCGATCCGTTACCAGGCTAACCGTGGGTGATGCCTACGGAGTTTCATGCAGCAACCCCGTCTTGTCTTCCCTGCACAGTGGCTTGAAAAATGCCATGCGCGACTGGAGCGAAACATTCTCCGCGTCGCGCTCCACGAAATCGCGGTTCGGATCTGGACGTGCGGTCACCAGGAAGCCGCGAACACAGAAGTGCAGTTCGTACATCTGCTTGCTCAGTACAAAGGTTGTCTGCAGCGAGTGGCAGGTTATGTCGGCGTGTTCGATGTCGTCACGAAGGCCAGGCATTGCGAGATATAGCCGCAGGCAGCCATCCACTGCATTCGATACCTTCTCGAAACCCCAGAAGTAATTCCGGACGTCATCGATCACTGGTGTTGACTGATAGAACTGCTCGATGATTGCCCGGTCCGCCGAGCTGCGCTCAACCCAGTTAGCGTAGGCCGTCTCGTAGTCACGGGCGGCTTCATCAAACCGTGAGGTGCGGGCAGGGGCGACGATCTGATCGAGCAGGTGCATGGTGCGCATCTGGTATTGCGCGAGGGAAACGGTGAGGTCGTCTGTCGCAGCGCGTACAGCGTCGTGACTTCTTGTGATGGCTTCCCTCTCTTTCTGCTGCTGGTCAAGACGATGCGTAATCCATGTCCCCAGGATCGTGGAAAGCACGAAACCCAAGGCCACGACCAGCATCGGGTGGCGACTCCACGAATCCAGCCGCGAGGCGAATGTCGCGCGAACTCGTGCTGGTTTGACAGCAGCAACGAACGTGTTTTTTGGTAGATGAGCACTTCTACGCTTGAACAAGGCGCCTCCCGGGTCCCGTTTTTAAATGATGGATCACGGCGATTATCGGTGCGCCGATCCGTTCCGGCAAAGTCACTTTGGCCTCGCATTCGTGCGGGGCTTTTTTATTGGATTCCGATATGCAAAACGACAACGATTCCCAGACACCGGCCGCGCTTTCCATGCCGGCCGCCGCGTTCCGCGACAAGGCATTCAGATCGCGCACGGTGGTGTTTCCCGATGGCGGGACCGCAGCAGTCGAGCAGGGTCGCGTTGCCGTTACGATGCCGGAACACATTGCTTTCCTGGAACAGCACGCCGGGTTTGAGCGTGTCGGGCGCGCCGATGGAGACAGTTGAGCATGGACGCCGTGACCGGTATGGACCGCAACACCGGCAGGCCCATTGCCGGCGTGGCGCATCTGAAGCAGAGCATTGGCGACATTCTCTCGACCCGCAGAGGCTCGCGGCGCGAGCGGCCTGACTACGGCAGCGACATCCCGCGAATGGTTGACCTGCCGGTCACGCGGGGGTGGATTTCGACCGTTCAGGCCGAGGCCGCACGGGCGATCGGACGGTGGGAGCCGCGCATCCGGCTCTCGCGTGTCTCGGTCCTGTCGGTCCTCGACGCGCGGGTGACGTTCAGGATACAGGGCATCTATCTGGGCAGCGAGGTGCTGCTGGAGGTAACGACGTGAACACCATCGATCTGACGGCCATCGAGCCGCCCGACGTGGTCGAGACGCTCGACTTTGAAGAGATCTATCAGGACCTGCTGGAACACTTCCGGAGCATCTATCCCGAATGGAGCGCCGCGCTGGAATCCGATCCCGTGGTGAAGCTGCTCGAACTCGCGGCATACCGGGAGGTGCGTTACCGGGCGCGGGCCAACGACGCCGCGCGCTCGGTGATGCTCGCGTTTGCGACGGGCACAACGCTCGAACACCTCGCTGCGCTCTTCGGGATCGGCCGGCTCACGGTAAGGCCCGCCGACCCGGAAAGCGGGGATGAGGGCCTCAAGGAAAAAGACGACGACCTGCGCTCGCGCACGCAACTCGCGCCGCAGGGCTATTCGGTAGCGGGTCCCGAAGGGGCTTACCGGTCGCATGCGTTAAATGCCGACGGGCGTGTGCTGTCGGTTTCGGTGACGAGCCCGGCACCGTGCGAAATCGTCGTCACGATCCTCTCGCGCGAGGGCGATGGCACGGCCAGTGAAGAACTGATCGGGATCGTGACGAAAGCGTTGCGCGCCGAGGATGTGCGACCGCTGGCGGAAAAAGTGACGGTGCGCGGCGCGCAGATCATCCGCTATCGCATCCGCGCGACCCTCGTGTTCTTCGCCGGTCCCGACCGGTCCGTCGTGCTGACGGAATCCAGGAAGCGCGCACGGCAGTACGCCGATGACATGCACCAGCTGGATATGGAAGTTACCACGGACGGCCTGCATGCCGCGATCCGGGTACCGGGTGTGCAGAAAGTCATTCTGGAAACGCCGCCGGACGGAATCCGGGTGTCGAAGGGGCAGGCGAGTTTCTGCACGGACATCGAACTGATTGACGGAGGCGTGTATGACGGCGGAGCGCAGCAATAGTCTGCTATCGGCTGGCCTGCTTCCGGCTGGTCTGCTGCCGGCGAATTCAACGAAGCTCGAGCGGAGCATCGCGGCGGTCAGTGCGCGTAGCGATGACATTGCGCTCCCGCTTGCCGATCTGATGAACCCGGATGCGATTCCGCTCGCGCTGCTGCCGTGGCTCGCATGGGCGCTGGGCGTGGACACGTGGAAAGACTACTGGCCTGAGCAGGTCAAGCGTGCGCGCGTGAAGGCGGCGATTCCGATCGCGCGCAAGAAAGGCACGGTTGCAGCCGTGCGCGAGGTGATCGCCACGTTCGGCGCCAATCTCGCGTTACGGGAATGGTTCGAGACGGAGCCGCCGGGCCCGCGCGGTACGTTCGAGATCGTCATGACGGTCAGCGCCCGCGACGGGGTGCCGGCCACGGCCGCCTATGTCGCCGACATCATCGCCGAGATCGATCGTGCCAAGCGCGCGAGTGCGCATTACACCTTTACACAGGGGGTATCGATGCAGGGTACGCAGCGCGTTGCGGCGGCCGTGCGGCCGGCCCTGTATCGCCGCCTCTCACTTACGGATCAGTAACGATGATCGGATCACTCATCAATATCACCGATGCGGGCCGCGCCGCGCTCGTCGCACCCGGTAACACGGGCACCAGCGCGCACCGTATCGTTGAGATCGGTCTGGGTACGGGCCTCTTCGATGCGGCCGATCGCACGCTTAAAAAGCTGCCGAACGAACTGAAGCGCATTACGACGTTCGGCGGCGAGAACGTGGCACCCGACACGATCCACGTGACGTTGCGCGACGACACCGCCGACCAGTACGCGCTGTATGGCTTCGGCCTGTATATGGAAAACGGCGTGCTGTTCGGTGCGTACTGCCAGAAGCCCGAAGACGGCCCGATCATGGAGAAGTCGCCGGCGGCGATGCTGCTGCTGTCGGCCGACATGCAGTTCGCGACGATCGACGCGGCCCAGCTCGTGTTTGGCGACGCGAATTTTACCAATCCACCGGCGACCACCGAGCGGCAGGGCGTTGTCGAGCTGGCGACACAGGCCGAGGTCGACGCCGGTGTCGACGACGTGCGCGCCATCACGCCCAGGACGGCGGCGACCCGCTATGCGGCACTCACGGGCGCCGCCTTTACTGGCCCCGTGCAGGCGGGCGCGCTCGTTGGCGAAGCCGATGCGCAGTTCTACGTGAAAGGCGCGAGCGGAGCGAATGGACGCGACGCGAAGATCCGTTTGTATGGCACGTTCGGCAACAATGCGGATACGGGTACGCGCCTCGCCGCGTCGATCCGCGCCGGCTTCAATGGGGGTAACTGGGGGACCGAGTACCTCGATTTCTGCCTGAACTATGGCGCGGCGAACGACGCGCAGAAGGATTCGTTGCAGGCACGCGTCCTGCGCCTTGTGGCGGGCGGCCGTGCGCTGTTCAACACCGCCGTTGATGACGGGACCAACATCGCGCAGTTCGGCGGCAACGTCAGCACGCGCGGTGTGCATACGTTCGGCTTCGGCTCGACCGTGAGCTGGATCTCGAACGATCCCACGGTGACCTATTTCCGCTCGAATGGTCATGTGTCGCTCGGCTCCGAAGCCGCTGCGGGCTTCCTCGATCTCGTCGCCGGCGGTGGTCAGCCGCGCATGCGTGTCACGGCATCCGGCCGCGTGCTTTTCGGCAAGTCGGATGATGACGGCGAAAACATCGCGCAGTTCAACGGCAACACACGCACGTACGGGTTTGCCTATGCCGGCGCGTATGGCTCTGTGAAGGCATGGATGGCGGCCGACGCCGGCGCCGGCTATTTCCGCACCGCCGGTAACGCGTCGATCGGCACCGAGGCACCGTATGGATTTACGGAACTGCTGGCGGGCGGCACGTCGTTGGTCAAGGTGCTGCCGTCCGGCCGGGTGCTGATGGGCAACACCGCCAACGATGACGGGACAAATTCGCTCCAGGTGGACGGCTCCGCCCGGTTCAACGGCACACTAAGCGTCGGTAAAAACGGGGCAGAAGGACGGATACTGCTCGGCTCGAACGATGGATATTTCTATGCCAATGAGAAACAGGCCGGCTTCTACTCGCCGACGAACGGCCAGTTTCAATACGAATTCGGGAACAGGAATCTCACCGTTCAGGGCAACGCTGTATGGCACGCGGGCAATCTGCGCAACCCGTGGAGCACAGACAACCTGGCGAACCCATGGCACGCAGGAAATCTGCCGAGCCCGTGGCATGCGGGCAACCTGACGCCGCTGGATGTTGCCAAGGGCGGCACGATCTTCAATGACGTGGTGTTTGCCGATGGCAAGCAACTGCTACTCGGCGAAGGTAACGCCACGCGTCCATCGCTGACATTCGTCAACGATGGCGCACCGGACACAGGTCTGTTTCATATCGCCGATGGGGTGTTCGGGATCACCACCAACGGCGTCGAGTCGGTACGGTTCGGCACCAACAAGGAAGTGATTTTTGCAGGCACGCCGAAGGCGCAGACGCCGGCGCAGTTCGACAGCGGTCCGGACCTCGTCAACGGCGAGGCGCTGCAACGCGCGCTAGGCAGCTATTCCGGGGCACGCAGTTACACGCCAGGCTCGGTCGTTCTCACCGAGAAGAACATCGGGCAGGCCATTGTCGTGGCCGCGTCGCAGGGTCCGCAAACGTGGACGACGCCGGAATTGGCGCGACTGCCTATCGGCGCCGCGTTCCGCGTCAACAATCTTTCCGGTTACACCGTCAATTTTGTTCAGCAGAACGCCAATGACCGCTTTATGAGCTCGTTCGACGGAAGCGGTGGCTCCATGTCATTCCAGGTTCCTTTCGGCAGCGAAGTGACCTTCATCAAGTACCAGCCCTATACGTGGCTTGTGGTCGGTACGGGCGCGGATTTTCTGGGGCCGCTTTTCGGTTCATCTCTCGGCTCGAGCGGATTCCAGAAGCTGCCCAGCGGGATGATTTTCCAATGGGGAAATGGCGTCACGTCGAACGGGGCACTTACACAGACGCTGCCAATGACCTACCCGCGATCGCAACTCATCGGCGTTTCGAATGCGACCGGCGGCGGCAATTTCCTCACGAACGTTTATTCCCTGAGTCAGAGCCAGATCATTATTTACGGCTATATCGCCAACTCTGCACAAGGTGGCGCGACTTACGGCGCCGGTCCGATCAACTGGTTTTCACTCGGGTTCTAGCATGACCCAGATATATGCACACCTCGACGCCGAGCGCGTCGTGACGGGCTTTTATTCGGACGCAATCCACGCGCCTGACCAGATCCCGGCCGGCTCCATCCAGATCACCAGCGCGGACCATGCACAACTGCTCGAAGGGCAGAGCGCAGGGAAGCGGATGGCGCTTTGCGCGGAAGGCAAACCGCAGCTACTCGACCCGGCACCGCCGGGCGAGGAAGTACTCGCGGAAATCGCGCGCCTGCAACGTGACCAACTGCTCGCGGAAACGGATGCCATCGTTACGCGGCAACGCGACCAGCTCGACGAAGGTCGCGTGCCTGATCTCGACGACGAACAGTACAGGTCGTGGCTCGTCTATCGCCGCGCGCTGCGCGACCTGCCTGACCAGACGGGATTCCCGACGGAAATCGTCTGGCCGCAGAGGCCGAGTGCAACCGGCAAGCCGGCCACCGACGCAACGCAGCCAGCGGGCGGTGCGTCGACGCTGACCCAGCCAGGTCCGCCGGTTGCCTGATCCGGTTGTATTACACCCCATGACCGCCCGAAGACGTTGTGTCGGGTGGTCATTTTTTATGGAGAGACCTCATGGGTGCAACATCGTTTTTCCACGGCGTGACCGTGTCGCTCGTCGACAGCGGTCCCCGTACCATCGCCGTGCCGTCGTCGTCGATCGTCGGCATGGTCAGCACGTACACACCCGGCGCGGATCTCGCCGCGCCCAATGTGCCGGTGCAGCTCACGAGCTATCGTGAAGCGGTCGCGGCATTCGGCGAGAAAAGCGCGATCGCGCAGGCCGCACGCGCAATCTATGCGCAGAGCAAGGCCGTGATCGTTGCGAGCGGTGTTCCCGATGGTGTCGCGGGCGGCGAACCTGCTGCGCTGACCTCGGCGATTATCGGTGGCGTGACAGCGGGCGGCGCACGCACCGGCATGCAGTCGTTGCTCGATGCGAAATCGAAATTCAACGTGCAGCCGCGGCTGCTGCTTGCTCCCGGCTTCTCGTCGAAGCAGGCCGTAGCGAGCGCCATGGATTCGCTCGCGGGACGGCTGCGGGCGATCGGCATCATCGACGGTCCGAACACCGACGATGAGGCAGCCATCGCGTATGCGAAGAATTTCGGCAGCAAGCGGCTCTACATGGTCGACCCCGGTGCGATGTACTGGGACACCACCGCGAATGCGGATGTGAGCGCGCCGGCGTCACCGTATGCCGCAGGGCTCTTCTGCCAGACGGACGCCAACGTCGGTTTCTGGGCGTCGCCGTCGAACAAGGAAATCACCGATCTCACCGGGACGAAACGGCCGGTCGAATTTCTCGACGGCGACGAGACGTGCCGCGCGAACCTGCTGAACAACGCGAACGTCGCCACGATCATCCGCGACGGCGGGTTCCGGCTGTGGGGCAACCGCACGCTGTCGGCCGACGCGAAGTGGAAATTCGTCACGCGCGTGCGCACGCTCGACATCGTGATGGATGCGGTACTCGCGGGCCACAAGTGGGCGGTCGATCGCGGCATCACGGCGACCTACGTCGCGGACGTGACCGAAGGGCTGCGGGCGTTCATGCGCGATCTGAAAAACCAGGGCGCGCTGATCAATTTCGAGGTGTACGCCGATCCGGAGCTGAACACCGCAACGCAGCTCGAGGACGGCAAGGTGTACTGGAACATCCGCTTCACCGATGTGCCGCCGGCAGAAAACCCGAACTTCCGCTTCGAGGTCACCAACCAGTGGCTGACCGAAGTGCTCGATACCAATACGTGAGAGGTGATACGTGATTCCGGAAACACTCTATAACTTCAATGTGTACACCGACGGCAGGGGCTTTGCCGGGCGTGCTACGCAATGCACGTTGCCCAAACTGAAGATCAAGACGGATGACCATCGTGCCGGCGGCATGGACGCGCCCGTGAAGATCGATCTCGGCATGGAGGGGCTCGAAGCCGCATTCCAGATGTCGACGATGGAGCGCGATGTACTGAAATTCTTTGGTCTCGCCGATGCGACGGCATTCAACGGCGTGTTCCGCGGTGCCTTCCGCGATACGAAGGGCGCGACCAAGGCGGTGGCCGTGACATTTCGCGGGATGCTCTCGGAGTTCGATGGCGGCGACTGGAAGCCCGGCGAAAAGGTCGATGCCAAATTCACCGTGTCGCTGACGTACTACAAGCTGGAGATCGACGGCGTGGTCGTGCACGAGATCGACGTGCTGGGCATGGTGCGCATCATCGACGGGGTGGACCAGCTTGCCGAGGTGCGCAAGGCGATCGGTATGTAGCGGTATGTAGCGGTATGTAGCAGCGTGTCGCGACATTCAGCGGATTACGACGACGTGCGCGGCATAGTGACTTTGACATGAACGGCGGGCCACGCGGCCCGCCGTTTCTATCTGGAGACAGGAAAAGATGGACAGCAATACGGTTAGCAGTGCGGGCGACAGCCACGATAAAAGCGCGGTCGATCGCGTCGATAACGTCACGGTGAAGCTGGACTACCCGACGTCCTTCGACGGCGTGGTGCGCGATGTGCTGACGTTGCGCCGCCCGAAGGTGCGGGACATGCGCGCCGCGCAGAAGGTCGCGCCGGGCGATGAAGAGGGGCAGGAGATCGCGATCTTTGCGGCGCTGGCGGGCGTCTCGCCGAACGACCTGGAGGGCATGGATCTCGGTGATTATCACCGCGTCCAGGACGCCTACTTTCGCCTCACATCCTCTGGCAAGAATAAGCCAGGCAACGCTCAAGGCGTTGGCAAAGCGGCTGCTTAAGGAACACGGCGTGCAGCCGGCCTCGATCGACGGGATGACGCTCGACGAGGTGATCTGGTGGCTGACGGATTAATGCCGGGGGAAGGAATACATGGCAAACGACATTGCACTTGGCATCGTGATCGGCGGCGCCGTGTCGGCTACTTTCGGCCGGGCGATTACCGAGACCAGTTCGCGCATCACGGGTCTGAAGAAGACGGCGAACGAGGCGCGGCTGTGGCAGCGCACGATCGGCGAAACGCGCGATCTGCAGGACGAGTTTCGCCGACTGCATGCAGCAGGCGACCGGGCAGCAGACGGGATCCGTCGCCGGATCGAATCGAATCTGCGCACGCTGCGCGACAACGGAGTCGAGGTCGATCGCCTCGAGCGGGCCTATACGCGTCTCGGGCAGACCGCGCGCGGTCTCGATCTGAAAGCGGCGGGTCACGAGCGGATTTCGGCCGGCCGCGAGGGCGTGCGCGGCGCAATCGGCGACGCGGTGAAGTTCTCGGCAGCGGTCGCGGTGCCGGCGACGGTCTCGGCCGACTATCAGGCCATTATCCGCGACATCGCGATCAAGGCGGGCATCGCACGGACCGCGCAGGAAGCGTCGATGGGCGAGCGCATCCGGCGCGATGCGCGCGATAACGGTATCGGGCGCAACGAGCTCGCTGAAGCGGTCAACCAGATGGTGGCGGGTGGCATGGACGTAAGCCGCGCGCTCGACTTTGCACCGCTTGCGGCGAAGTTCTCGATCGGTCAGGCGGCGACGACGGTCGAGACCGCACGGATGATCCAGGCGCTGCAGCAGAACGCGAAGATCACCGATCCGCGGCAGATGGAAAAGGCGTTCGAGGCGATCGCGTTTCTCGGCAAGGAAGGCTCGTTCGAGTCGGCCGACATGGCCCGCTGGTTTCCGGTGCTGCTCGCCGAGATGCAGAAGATCGGCATCACGGGACAGGATTCGGTCACGCAGCTCGGCGCGATGCTGCAGGTGCAGATGAAGACGGCCGGCAACGCAGATGAAGCCGCGAACAATCTCAAAAACTGGTTCTCCAAGATCGGATCCAATGAAACCGCGAGCAACTACAAAAAAGCTGGTGTCGACTATGAAGCCAAAATGCGCGAAGCGATCGGCAAGGGCTGGTCGACGCTCGAGGCTTCCTTCGTTCTCGCGCGTGCGTATATCGAACGCACCGACCCCGCGAAGGCGAAACAGCTTGCGGCTGCCGCGAGCAACATAAACGGCGAGGCCGATCCGGATAAACGCCGCGCGCAGATCGCCGCGTTCGAAGACACGATGAAGACGGGCGACCTCTTTAACGACATGCAGGTGAAGGCGGCGCTGACCGCGTACCTGCAAAACGCCGATCTGTACCAGCGCCTGAAGAAGGATTCCGCCAGCGCGAGCGGCGAGATCGCAAAGGATCTGGCCGACCGGCGCGATGCGTCGAAACAGGTGTGGAGTGAGGTCGGGCAGCAGTGGAACGACGCGATGCGCAGCATCGGCGATGCGTTGCGGCCGGTGACCGACGCCGCGGGCCATGCGACGAAGTCGGCTGGCGAAGGCCTCGCGAAGATCACCGACGCGGCGCCGAAAGCGACGGTCGCTGTCGCCGGTGTGGCGGCCGGACTGCTCGCGTGGCGCGGTGCAAAGTCGCTTTTCCGGATCGGGCGCGGCGCGCTCGACGTTGCGCGCGGGTCGATTCTCGTCGCGCGCGGTGGCAAGGCAGGCGGTGCGGCGAAGGGCGGCGGTGTGGCAGGCGCCGCGGGTCGTGTGCTGGAGACGCTCGGCGGTGCGGCTGCATCGGCGGGCGTGCAGCGGGTCTTCGTGGTCAACATGCCCGGTGGTGCAGAAGGTGCAGGCGGTGGACTCGCTGGCGCTGCCGCCGATATGGCGGATGATCTGTCGGGGGCAGGTAAGGGTAAAGCGGCGGGGCGCGCTGCCGGTCGTGCAGGACGTGCCGGCCGGATCGGTCGCGTGTTCGGTGCGGCGCGTGGACTTGCGGGGCGCTGGGCAGGCCGCCTGTCCCGACTGGTACCGCGCGCGTTGCCTGCTGCGTTACCCCGCGTGTTGCCCCGTGTTTTGCCACGCCTCCTGCCGCATCTCGGCAAGCTCGCAATGGCGGGCTCCGTGCTGAAGCTCGGGCTGGCGGCAACCGACGCGTATGCGATTGCGAGCAGTCACGACACGCGCGCCGCGAAGGCGCAGGGCTTTGCGGGTATCGCCGGCAATCTCGCCGGCGGGCTGCTGGGTGCCAAGATCGGCGCGTCCATCGGTGCGCTGGGTGGGCCGATCGTGCTTGCAATCGGGGGCGTGGTCGGCGGCGCATTGGGCACGTTCGCCGGCGGCAAGGCACTGCGCGCGGTCACGAAATGGGCATGGCCAGGGTCCGGGGAGAACGACGCACGCGGCGGTAGCCAGCAGGCTGTCGCCGACGCCCTCGCGAAGGCGAAAGCACTGCAGAAAGGGCCGGGCGCGGAGAAGCCCGTCGCGAAGATCGACCAGCAGAACACCTTCGCGCCGGTGTTTCACGTCACGATCCAGAGCGAGCCCTCGAGCGATGCCGCTGACCGGTTTCTCGCGAAGGTGTCGCCGCAGCTGCAGCGACTGATGAAGGATCAGCTCGCGAAGAGCAACCGCTCGGCGATGTTCGATAGTCCGCATCTGTAGGAGGCGAACAGCGTGGATTTCACAAGACAGATCACCCAGGCCGCAACCCAGGCGGCGATCGCAACCGAACGCGTACAGAACATGAGTCGCGTGGCCGGGCGCAACCAGCCCGCAAGCGAAAACACGGTGACGGTATTGCAGAAGCTCGCGGCCGGCAATCTCACGAATGCGGCCGGACTGCTCTCGGGTGCGGGCAGCGCACTGTCGGTCGCCGGCAACCTGAGCCCGAAGGTGGGGACGGTCGTGCGCAGCCTGAACGCCGTGCAGTCGTCGGTAGGCACCGTCCTCAAAATCGCCAGTGGGTCCAGCTACCCGCTGGTCAGCTCGGCAGCGAAGTCGGTGAGTACGGCGCTCGGCGATGTGCGCACCAAATTCAATGCGTGGTCAGGCGTCAAGGAAGGCGCGTCGCCGGGCGCCGTCGCACCTTCGTTTGTCACGTCGACGGGGAGCGGGTCACTGCTGCCCGGTGTTCTCGATGGCGCGTCAGGCGCAACGCCCCACCTCATGACGCTCGCGTCCGATGCAGGCGACACGTTCCACTTCAATCTGTCGACCGCGGCGTTCGACAAGCTGCGGCGCACCACGAAATACCGGGTGGCATCGCAGGAGCGGCTGAACCGGCAGGAGGCGTTGCAGGCCGTCAGTCAGGGCGGTGAAACGATCACGCTCTCGGGTGTCGTTTTCGCAGCGTGCGCTGCGGGCGCCGCTGGCTCAGGCCATGTCGGAATGCGGCAGATCGATGCGCTGCGTACGATCGGCGGCAGGATGAAGCCGGTGCAACTGACGACCGGCTACGGCGAGGTACTCGGCCGCTGGTATCTGCAGGGCGTCGACGAGGAGCAGGACGCGCTGATGTCCGACGGTGCGCCACGCAAACAGACTTTCAGCCTGGAGTTCGGCCGCTATGGCGAAGACTATAAGAACCTCTGACGGCGATGTGCTCGATGCGATCTGCCATGCGTTCTACGGATCGCTTGCGGGCGTGGTCGAGGCGGTGTACGAAGCCAATCCAGGTCTTGCGGCCCATCCGCAACCCTTCGCCGCCGGCATCATCGTGACGCTGCCCGATCTCGATGTGCAGCGCGATGAACCGGTCCAGCTCTGGACCTAGGAGAAACAATGCAGGCCATTTTCCAGATCGTTGCCAACGGCGACGACATCACGCGTGTGATCGAGGATCGCGTGCTGCGCATCCGCACGGTCGATAAACCCGGGCTCGAGGCAGACGAGTGCGAGATCGAGCTCGACGATCGCGACGGCAGGATCCAGTTTCCGCCCAAGGGCGCCACGCTGAAGATCTCGCTCGGCTGGAGCGGCAAGGCACTCTCGTTCATGGGCGAGTATGCGGTCGACGAGATTGCCCTGAAAGGGCCGCCCTCGTCCGTTGTAATCCGCGGCAAGCCGGCCAACATGCGCGCGGGTGCGAAGACGCACCGGTATGGTAGCTGGGAGAACGTGAAGCTTGCGGACATCGTCGGCGACATTGCCCGGCGCAACCGGTGGGCCGCCGCGTGCAGCGTCGACACGCAGGTGCCACGCGCCGACCAGTTCGGCGAGAGCGATCTGCATTTTGTGACGCGCCTCGCACGCCAGCATGGTGCGACGGCGACCGTGAAGGCGGGCAAGCTGATTGTGGCGAGCCGCGGCGCTGGCAAGAGCGCGAGCGGCAAGCCGTTGCCGGGCATCACGGTGACGCCGGATGCGCTGCTCGATTACGAGATTACCTTTCCGGATCGCGCGAGCTTCGTCGCCGTTCGCACGAAAGTCCATGACGCGAGGACCGGAAAAAAAATCGATCTGACGATCCCGAATCCCGATGCGCCGCCCGGCGCGTCGGCGGTACATACCGAGCGGCACGCGTTCGCAAGCCACGAAGCGGCGAAGGCAGCGGCGAACGCGCGGCTGCAGAAACTGAACCATCACACGGCGAAGAGCACGATGACGATGACCGGTCGCGCGGACTTCGCGGCCGAGAAGACCGTCACGCTCAAGGGTTTCAAGAAGGAGGCCGATGGCGACTTCCTGATCGAGTCCGTGACGCACACCTTCGCGGGCCGCAGCTGGGAGACGCAGGTGGAACTGAACGCGGGCAATAGGGGCAAGGCGAAGGTCGGGCATGGAAAGAAGCCCGCGAAGAAAATCAATCTGGTGGTGCCGGCGCCGTCACATTAAAGACAGCTGTGCACGCGTACAGCCATTCATGCGTGCAGCAATTCAACCATCCGCCGCCCGTGCAGACATGCCGGGCGGTTTTTTTATACGTGAACGGATAGCCCGATGGGTGACCAGCATAACAACGATCTGGCGGTGCAGATCGCGCGTTTCGGCGAGCAGTTGCGCAGCGTCGCGGCGAGCCTCGAGGACATCAAGACGTCGGTGCAGCCGGTTGCCGCGCTTGATCGCGCGATCGCCGAGATGTCGATTCACAACCAGAACGCGCGCAAGGACATCGAGCTGCTGTGGGCGCGCCTGGATGAAGGAAAGAAGGAGCGGGCCGCGCTCGAGGACCAGATCGGCGGCGTCGACGAAAAAGTGGCGGCCATGAAGAACACCGCGAGAGGCGCGATGTGGGTGCTCGGGATCGTGCTCGGCATCGTGCAGACCTTTCTGGTGGGCTCGATCGTGTGGGTGTTCACGCATATCAACGAAGGCGACATCCTCAACCGGCTGCAGCAGCAGCGGATCGAGGAGCTTGAAAAAACATTATCGAAAGGAGCAGGCAATGCCCGTAACAACAGTTGACCAGAAGATCGATGCGCTGATTGGGCGCGAGGGTCGGTACTCAAACAATCCGGCCGACGCCGGCGGCGAGACGATGTGGGGGATCACCGTGGCGGTCGCGCGCGCGTTTGGTTACACCGGTGCGATGCGGGACATGTCGCGCGCGGTCGCCGCGCAGATCTACCGCAGCCGCTACTGGCTGCAGCCGAAATTCGATCTCGTCGATGCGGTGTCGTCGGCGCTTGCAGAAAAGCTCTTCGATATCGGGGTTAACTGCGGTCAGCCCGTCGGCGTGCGGTTCATGCAGCGCGCGCTGAACGTGCTGAACCAGAATGCGCGGGCGTTCGCCGATATCGCCGTCGACGGTGGCGTCGGTGCGATGACGCTCGCCGCACTCCGGGCGTTTCTCGCGGCACGCGGCGTCGACGGGCACCGCGTGCTGATGGGCATGGTCGCCGCGCAGCAGTCGGTCTACTACATTGAGCTCGCCGAGAGGCGGCCGGAGAACGAGACGTTCGAATACGGCTGGCAACTCAACCGGGCATTTGGCCATGAATTCGGCCATGAATCCGGAGTAAGCGCATGATGGATTTCCTGAAGACCGCTGCGCCGTGGCTGGTCACCGCGCTGACGGGTGGGGTGCCGGGCATTGCCGCGATGGCCGCCTCGACGATCGCCGGCAGGCTCGCGCTATCCGACACGTCGGTCGATGCGGTGCAGGCCGCGTTGACTGGCCAGCAGTTCGGGCAGCAACTGACGCCCGACCAGCTGCTCGCCCTGCGACAGGCCGATGACGACTTTGCCCTGAAGATGCGTCAGGCCGGCTTTACACACGCGGAGAACATGGCCGGCATTCAGGTCCAGGCCGACAAGGTTGCGGCGGACGACCGCGCAAGCGCGCGAAATTTCGCGGCAGCTGAGCATGATCACACCGCGCGCAATTTAGCCTACATGTACACGGTGGCGCTGTTCGGCGTGATCGGTCTGGAATTCCTGCTCGCAGCGCAGCAGATCAAGGTCGACGACAGCGTGATGCGCGCGCTCGATACGCTGTTCGGCATCCTGATCGCGATGGTGCTGGGTTCGAAAGAATATTTCTTCGGATCGTCGTCGCGCGCTGACCGGCAGGCTGCAGCGATCACGCAGTTCGCCGTGTCGCCGGACACCATCGTGTCGACGCGTGATTCCAGCACACCCGCACCCCTCAAGTGATTGGAGGCTCGGCAACGCATGGGCAAAAAAAAGCCTGCCGCAGAGGAGGACGGCAGGCCAGATCTCAGCGGCCTGAGAGGAGCTGAGAGGAGCATAAAGAAGACGCCAATATCGCACAGATAGGGCAGCTTAACCCGGAAAAAAAAGCCCACCTTTAAGGCGGGCGTAAGCATCCGGGGATCAGTCCGATTGCGGACGCCTATTCTAGGAGTTTCAATTACTCGCGTAGCGATAAATCCGTTGGTTTCAATTGGATTTAACAGTCTTCTCACGCTACGGAATAACGCAAATCAAATCGCATAAAGAAACTTTCATGGCGCTTTCCCGCGCATGAAAAACAGGGCGACCGGCTGGATGTTCGCGCATCTCCGCCGGTCGCCTCTCCACTGCTTGTGCCAGTGAATCAGCCAGGGCCCTGCTACCTACCGGTAGGCGGGCCGGATTCTACACCACGTTTAAAAACGGCTTTCACAATGGCAACTCCCATCATTCCATGGATCGGCGGCAAGCGCCGCCTCGCAGATCACCTCATCCCGCGTTTCCCCGCACACGATTGTTATGTCGAAGTCTTTGCAGGCGGCGCTGCGCTTTACTTCATGCGTCCGCCGGCGAAGGTCGAGGTCATCAACGATATCAACGGCGAACTCGTCAATCTGTACCGCGTCGTGCAGCACCATCTGGAAGAGTTCGTCCGCACGTTCAAGTGGGCGCTCACCAGCCGGCAGGTGTTTAAATGGCTGCAGGACACGATCCCGGAAACCCTCACCGATATCCACCGAGCGGCGCGCTTCTATTATCTGCAGCAGAACTGTTTCGGCGGGAAGGTCGAGGGGCAGTCATTCGGCACGGCGACCACTGCGCCGCCGGGATTGAACCTGCTGAGGCTTGAAGAAAACCTGTCGGCAGCGCATTTACGGCTGTCGAACGCCTATATCGAAAACCTCGACTGGAAGCAGTGCATCGATCGTTACGACCGGCCACATACGCTGTTCTATCTCGACCCGCCTTACTTTGAAACGGAAGGATACGGTGTGCCTTTCGCGTTCAGCGAATACGAAGAAATGGCACGAAAGTTACGAACGATCAAGGGCAGGGCGATCGTCAGCCTGAACGACCATCCCGCGATCCGCAGTGCATTCGAGGGATTTCATATTGAGACTGTCGATATCAAATACACCGTGGGCGGTGGTGGTCGGGAAGCACTGCGCAAGGAGGTGATTATTTTTAGCTGGGACGACGCAGCGCAGCCGGCGGGTCTGTTCTAACGTACGGGCACTGCACTCAATTGCGCCGACAATGAGCTTTTGCAGGTCCGCATCGCCTGCTGCGCGAAGTGTCTATTATGGCACCCTGATCGTTCCTGCAAATTTCACATCTTGCCCAATGGCGAGTTAATCGACGTTGCGGCGTGTCAGTGCTCAACGCACGGCAGCCATTTTGGGAACTGCGCGAAAAAGCTTTCGCTTACGTATACCTTGTAGACGGCCGGCGCATCGGTTCCGACGGTCGAGTCCACAGCGTCGTCAACAGTAGGCGCAGGATCGATGCCTGTGCCGGCCGCCCACGCCGTCAGGTCGTCTGCAAGTTCCGCGGCGTCTTCGCGCGGCACGCGTAGTCTGATCGGTTTCATTTTCATTGTCCTCGAATTGGTGAGCCAACTTTATCAACAGTAGCCGTTCACCGAAGCGAATGGGAGGGCACTGGTACGGGTGCCGGCGCGCGGCTGCCCGCCTTGTCTCCAGGCCGCTCGTAGCTTGATGATTTAGCGAAGGGGTGTCCCGCGTGCGGCGCCTCGACGGCCCCGCCCGGGTAATGTCGGCCTATCGCTTTCGGCCTGGTCTCGTCTCCTACCGGCCCTACAATTGACCTCAGACGTGATTATTCTCTAGGGGCCTGCACCGCCTCATGGCGACGCATGCGGCGTGTCTTCTCGCGCGTAATCTGCGACAGGAAAACGCATTGTGCACACCAGTTGCCGGACGTTATCTGCCGGGGCCGTGTCCACCAGCGATGACCCCGCGCGCACTCCCATTCGAGCTTCGTCTCGTTGTCAACGTAATTATCGGACATGCACTGTCCCCCACGTTCGGCTGCAATCGAACGCATCGTCTCGATGCCTCGCCGTTGACGGTCTTCGGTGCGACACGTCGGACACCAACTCCCTTTGATAATCTCCGAGCCCCATGCCAGCCATTCGTGTCCTTGAGCACACCGGAACGGATACCGGGTCCGGATACGTTGATAAGCTGACGCCAGACACTGACCGCCTTGACGTTCGGCTGCCCGTTGCAGATCCGCCAGTCCGCCCGATCGACGAGCACGATCGTGGACGCAGTGCGGGCACCACGCCTTACGCATCACCTCGGTTCCGCTTGTTTCCCACTCGTGACCCTGAGCGCATCGAAACCGGTATTGAGCCGCCTTTCCTTCATAGACCGTCGACAGACATTCGCCACCACGCTCGTGGGCGCGTTTTCGTATTGGAAGAAGCCCGCCCTCGGCCCAGAGCTGGCGTTCAGCCCTTCGCATGTTTGAGCACGCCGGGCACCAACTGCCCCCGAGGACGATATCGGCTGTCGTCTGAAACCTATGGCCAATCGCACAAACGAACTGGTATCTGCCGTTCAATCCGCGGTAAGAGCGAGCGAGGCATTCGCCCCCGGACTGCTTAGCGATGTTGCGCATGCGGTGCATGACCCCCTCGACCCGGCAACGCTCGCACGCTATCCGAGCAGCGCGTAGGAGGTGCTGACCGCCACGTTCCCACTCGTGACCTTGTCCGCATCGCAGTCGATACCGACGGTGCTGTCCGTGCCAGTCGGTGTCGAGCAGACGCAGTCCCGCATCGACAAACTTGCTTCGGATTCCGGCCAGCCGCTCGTCGCGAGAACGTTGCGCGGACAGATCGGGCGCTTGCGTCTGATACCGGAGTAAAAGCGAAACGGCCTGCAAAACGGTTGACGCGCCTCCTTCATGGGCAAGCGCCGCCTGCGTGATAGTCAAGCCGTCAACCAGTACAGCCCTCGCCATTGCGGCGCTGCGATCCGATATCGGTCTTCCCACCTTTCCTGGTCGTCTCGCGGCCGCTACCAACATCTCGAACTCTTCGCGCGTCATGCGTTG
Source organism: Paraburkholderia sp. D15 (assembly GCF_029910215.1). NCBI lineage: Bacteria > Pseudomonadati > Pseudomonadota > Betaproteobacteria > Burkholderiales > Burkholderiaceae > Paraburkholderia > Paraburkholderia sp. D15. The sequence goes on from NZ_CP110395.1 coordinate 1,143,367, forward strand.
GAAGCTGGGAGACCCACGTGGCATTCTGCTTTCTCTCCTGAAACTGATCTGCAAACTCGACCGGACTATTCGCCGTCTTTCTTCGGCGGGTTGATTCTAAAAGGAAGAGGCAAACGGAGTCTGCGTTCTACCTCAGAAATTATCAAGGTCTCAAGATAACGCGCATATACGCGGTGGAATTTGATGCGGCGACTGTTTAACGCGGGCCATTGATTCGGGTAAAATCGCGCGCACCGTTAGAGCGTAATGACACCGCCTGATTCGCATTTCATGCGATGTGAATAATTGAAGTTGAAAGGATTATGAGAATCGGGTTTATTTTCCTGTCGGGGCGGATTTAAAAAACATTCGGCGCCCGAAGTCTGCATCTTTTACTTGCAGTCAATATCAAAGTGAACTGGCTGCCACCTGTTTTGTGGCGGCCATATGCGTTTTCCATAGACAGGATCCAGCATGGCTTACGAAGTGCTGCAGGGCGCACTGCGCGCCGGGTATACGCAGTTGGGGCGTCTTGTCAGGCTCGACACGCCGCTCGGCGAAGACTGGCTCGTACCGATGTACGTGAAAGGTTCAGCCCGCCTCGGAGGCAATCTTGAATTCACAGTCGATGCCGTATCGGCGCACGGTGAAAAGATCAAGCTCGGCGCGCTGGTGCTGAAACCGGTCACGCTCTGGATTCAGCAGAACGATGGCACCGACATGCCGATCCACGGCTACGTTCAGCATGCACGCCGTCTCGGAAGCGATGGACCGATGGCCTATTACCAGATCCGGTTTTCGTCCTGGCTTGGCTTGCTCAAACTGAGCAGTGACTGCCGCGACTGGCAGGAAGCGAACGGCCAGCAGATTCTCGCCGATGTGTTCGCCAAAACGCCGCAGGCGCAAGGGCAGTACCGTTTCGAGTTGCGCTCGCCGATCCGTTCGTACTCGCAACGTGTGCAATGGGAAGACGACTGGAACTTTGTCTATCGCAGCATGGAAGAGGTCGGCGTCTTCCCGCGTTTTGAATTCGCGAAGGACGGCAAGTCACACACGATCGTCATCATGGATGATCTGTATTTCGTTCCGCCGCTGCCGCAGCAGGTGGTGAAATTCAGCCGCTCGGGCACGGACGAGGAATTCGACGGTCTGACGCAGTGGAGCGAGCAGCAGGATACGCAGAGCGAATCGATCACGACGAACACGTTCGATTACATGCGTCCTGACCTGCCGAAAGAGGTCAACTCACCCGCATTCAGTCAGGACGAACTGCCCGCGCAAGGTGAGCAGTACATTTACACCGGCGGCTACTCATGGTCGGACAGCGACATGGGAGAGCAACAGGCGCGCATTCGTGCCGAGGAAATGGCGAGCCGCTCGAAGCGTTACTTCGGTGTCGGCGGTTTGCGCTGCGCACTGCCCGGATACTGGTACCGGCTCGATGGCCACCCTGTTCACGACAGGGAAGCGGCAAATGATCGCGAGATGGCGATCATTGCTGTCGACTGGCAGATCCAGAACAACGTACCCGGCATTGAAGCCCTCGCGCGGTTCCCGAAGAGCCTGCGCGCCGAAGTCGAACAGGCCCGCGCAGCGGGCGCGGGATCGACAGTCCGTCACGCGGATGGCAGTGCGGGATTCTTCCAGGTGGAGATTGAAGCGCAGCGTCGGCGCGTGCCGTTCCGCAGTCCGTTCAAGCACCACAAGCCCGAGATGCATCTGCAAACGGGCATTGTCGGCACACCGGATAACGAAGAAATCTTCACCGACGCATTGAACCGTTCGAAGGTCTGGCTTTCGTGGAGCCGCAAGGGCCGCGATGAACGCGCGTCGGCATGGATACGTGCCGCCATGCCTGACGCGGGAAGTCAGCGTGGCGGCCATTTCGCGCTGCGCAAGGGAGACGAAGTGCTCGTCGGCTTCGTGAACGGTGATTGTGATCGTCCGGTGATCATATCGAGGCTGCATGGTGGTGCGACGAAGCCGGTGTTCCACTCGCACGGGCTGTTCTCCGGCCATCGTTCGAAGGAATACGGTGGCGATGGTTTTAACGAATTCCTGATGGATGATGCCAGCGGACAAAACCGCGTGAGTCTGTACTCGACCAGTTACAGCACGGGCCTCCATCTGGGATATCTGATCCAGCACACGGACAACACGCGTGGCGCATTCATCGGCACAGGCTTCGATTTGCGTTCGGGCGCATATGGTGCGTTGCGCGCTGCGCAGGGCATGGTCATTTCGACACAACCCGTCGCTACCCAACCAATGAACGTGTCCACCGCGACCGGGCAACTGGCCGGCGCCGAGGCTGTCCTCGAGACGGTTTCCAAGGCAAGTGAGACGAACCGGGGCGAGAGCCTGCAGGATGGGCATGACGCGCTCAAGACCTTCACCGATGCAACCCAGCACAGTGTTGCAGGGACGGTGGGTAAAGGTGGCCGGACGGCAGGCGGCGGGACGGGCAACGCGAATGGTTTTTCGAAACCCGTCATGGTGCTGTCCAGCCCCGAAGGTATTGCGCTCAGCACGCAGCAGTCAGTTCACGTAACCGCCGATCAACACGTCAACACGGTCGCGCGCAAGAACGTCATTCTCGCTGCGGGTAAATCGCTCCTTGCCAGCGTGGTGGACGGCATCAGCCTTTTCGCGCAGAACCTCGGGATTAAACTCATCGCGGCAAAAGGGCAGGTTGATATTCAGGCGCTCAGCAATGCGATGAATCTGCTTTCGCAACTCGATCTCAAGGTGGAGAGCGCGACGGGACGACTGGTTCTAACGGCCAAAACGGAAGTGTGGCTCGGCGCGGGCGGCTCGTACATCAGCATCAAGGGTGCGGGCATCGAGAACGTCACGACCGGGCACATCCTGGAGCGGTGCGCCACGTGGGACAAACCGGGTGGCGCGAGCGCGACGATTAGCGATCCACTGCAGGCAACGCCGGTCGCAACGAAAGGTGGACGCGGCCTGTCTTTTTCCGGCTGACCGCTCCCGTCCGTAGAACATCTCTTACGAATCACAACGGGAATGAACTCCCATGAGCAATTCACACCACGGCACACATCCTTCGCATCCCGCGCATCCGCAGCAGGCCGCGGCGACGCCCGCCACGCCTGCTGCACCGCCCTACAAACCGCTGGCTTTCAGCTTTCCGTTTGCGCCCGCTGGCAAGGATGATCCAGCCGACCCGATGACATACATGAAGGCGCTCGGCAATGCACAGAACGGCTTCTATCCGCTTGGCGCAAATGGTCTGTGGCATGGCGGGATACATTTCGATGGAAAAACTGGCAATGCGCTGAAACAGGATGTCGGCGTCCGCGCGATTGCGGACGGCGAAGTCGTCGCATACCGGCTCGATCACCAATACCCCGAACTTCAATATCAGGACAAACGCTCGGCGCTGTATTCGACGGGTTTCGTGCTGATCCGTCACAAGCTGCAAATGCCGCCGCAACCGAAACAGGATGCGACCTCACCGACCGCAGCCAGCGCGCCGGGTGCTGCGTCCAGTACGCCTGTCGGCCCGGCTTCTGCCGTCAGTACAGCGAGCGCGCCGGCTGCCGCGAGCACGCCGGTCGCGCCTGCGCAACCGCCGCAGGCACCCGCCGCCGACACGCTGGTGTTTTTCAGCCTGTACATGCATCTGCTGGATTGGGTCGGATATGAAATGGCGATGGAAGCGGCGAAGGAGGCTCCCATTGACAAGAACGCGCCCCGCATCGAACCGATGCCGTTCTGGGAAGGCGATCGGTACTACCGGGTCGGTTCAAAGGCAAAGGGTAAGCAGAAAGTGCCGAAACCGAAGGCACCGCAGCACCCGCAGAACGTCGACGATCCGATCGGAAGTTTGATACAGAACAATTTCACGCTGCCTGCTCAGTCGGACGATGCCAATAACGCTCCGCCACCGTCACCTGTTTCCGGTATTGGCGTGTATGACCTGGCCGGTGGCAAGATCATTGGATTGCTCCCGATGGGATCGGAATTGACCGTCTCTGCAACGGAAAAATCCGACAAACCTGGCTGGGCAAAGATAGAGAAGATTAAAAGCGGCGCGCCGGTGGGTGCCGTTGCGGGTCAGCCAGCGTCGCCGCACGCTCCGTATGGCTGGATTAACATGGCGGAACTGGATGTCATCGTCGACCCCAAACCGCTCGATCAGGTCGTGGTGCTGAAAACTCCCGTTGCCGTGAAGGCGGGCGACGTGATCGGCTACCTCGGCCAGTATCAGGATTACACCGATTCAAGTTCGTTGCCGCCGGGACGCACGCATCCGATGTTGCATCTGGAGACGTTTGCTGGACCGGACCTGCCGGCGTTCATCGACAGGAGCAGGGATCGGGTGAAACAGTCGCCCGCGGCACAGGCGAAGACACTTCTGGAAATAATGCCGGGCGCGCTGCTGGTGACGGAACTGCCTGAACCGGACCAGACGCTGACGCCTACATCAACGCAGCCCAGTCTGCATCTGGTGGCAGTCGGCGACGCTAAGGGTTCGCGCTGGGTCAAGGTGCAGCCGAAAGTGCCACACCAGTCGACGACGCAAGCAGCATCCACTCAACCTCATCAGGGTAGCCATAGCGGACATCACGGCGGCCATCATCCGGCACCCGTACTCGACAATTTCGGGACGCCATTGTGGGTTGAGGCCAGTTTGGCAAATACGGTGACGACTGCGGTCGTCAAGGGCTGGAAGGACTTTCCTTTAAAGCTCGCCAACGCAAAAGGACCGGGCGCGGATTTCCGGGATGTTTTTCGTCGAGTCGATCTTGACAAGCTCGGCCCCGAGAACGTTGCCAAGGATGACAGCAAACCGCCGCAGCAGTGGTGGAATATCACCATCGGCACGAAGGACGGCGCGACACGGCAGGGCTGGGTGTGTGACACAGGGCATCCACCCGCGCGCCTGTGCGGGCCGTGGGATTGGCCTGGCTTCGATCTGGTCGACAGCAGCAGCACGAAGCCGGTCGACATGCTCAAGCGTTACCTGTATGTGACGCAACAGTTGATCGAAGGCGAGGACAAGTCGGAGTTCGAGCCAAGCATGTCGCTGGTGAACGCGGGCGAACTCATCACGAAGCTCGAAAAGGCAATTGACACGAACCACGACGGCACGATCACCGCGCAGGAACTGAAGGCGGCGCAGCAGGTGCCGTGGCTCGCGGAGGCGCTATCGCATTTAGTCGTGCGCTGTGAAAGCGAATGGGGTGGTGGCCCCGGCAAGTGGGAAGACCTCAATCCGCTGATGAAGGAACTGCTGTGGCTGTGGAAGGCCGAACTAGGGCGGATTTCGAAGCTGCAATGGTGGGAACAGGTGACGGCAGTGGAAGGTTTCCCGAAGGAGCCGACGCCATGGCATTTTCATCCGGTTGGGTTGATCGGAAATTTCTTGGCTGGTGATTGCATCCCCCTGCCGAAAGCCCAGTTTATTGCTCTTTCCATTACCTCTGGATTTGAGGGTGGTAAGCCGATGAACTATAAGGCTGTCGCCGGAAATTTTGACGGCATGGGAATATCATACGGTCTCATTCAATGGAATGCTGGGAGTGGCACGCTCGGACCACTGCTATCGAAGATGAAAGATGCAGATCCGGTTTCATTTAAAAATTCATTTCCGGCATCCGGGAACTATGACCAATTCATAAATGCGCTGAATGGTGGCAATGCATCACTGATGAGTTGGGCCCTATCATTTCAGTCGAGCACCGCCGGATGGAAGAGTTTTTTTGAGAAACTGGGCGATGTGCCAACGTTTCAACAAATACAAGTTGAGGTTGCATCCGCGCAGCGGCACGCCCTTGTGATACCCATGGTTAACTTTTTGCGCGGTCTCTCACCTGATTTGATGAAGACAGTCGAATTGCAGACATATTGCGCTTTTTTTGATCTTTCAGTTCAACAGCAAACGTTGGATTCTGCGCGTACTGCTATCATTGAGAGGGTTGCTCGCGAACACCCTGCGACTCAAGAAGCGCTAGTAAGAATCGCGGTCGAAGAGCGAGCACTTACAGCTAGGCATCAGTATGTCTCGGACTGTATGAGTCGCCGAGTAGGTATTTTGCAGCATCAAACGTACACCTACACCGCAAATGGGGTAACGCAGAGTCGAGATAACCCAAATTTTCAACTTCTAGCCAAGGACGGTCATGCAAATGTTTGCAAAATTTAGCCCACTGTTTATTTTTGCCGTGGCCTCAACGACTGCCTTAGCAAGCGGAACTCTTGACGCAAAAAATTTTGTGCGGACCGGCTGCAATTCTTACGGAGTTTGTGCTGGGCAAATTTTCCTGAAAGGAACGTCGGCTACTAATCTTTGCGACAGTGACACGATGACGATCGCATGGCGAAAGACCCAAGGCACTATGCTGATGGTGTGTAATAGTAAGGATACTGCCGAAGATAACAATGCGTACGTCGTATCGAAGAGTAGTGTTGTTGGTTTGAATTTTGGTCGTTACGTTGACATGGTAGCAATTGCCTCAAATCCAAACATTGAAATCCCTGATCAGTTTTCGTCTAAACCGCTTTGTGCCCCGGCGAGCATGGAGAAGCTCAATTCATCTGATTTCCTGCTGCTCAACAAGGTCCCTCGCAACGGAAGTTATTGTTACGACGTTGCATACCTGAAAGTTAAGGACAACTCGCCCCTGCAGATCGAAATTGAAAACAAGTACGTAAAACCTGGGGATTCGGATTTCTATTCAGGAAAATTAAAGCAGGAAAAAATCAAGTCCGCGCGGAAAATTTTCACTTCTGTGCTACCTGTCGAACAAGAGAAGAATAGTGATTGATCTGATCCGCGTCGGTGATGACACCGACCACGGCGGCAAGGTTGAAACGGGGTCTACGACGATGCGCTTTGATGGGCGCTTCGTCGCTCGCAAGGGCGATCGGGTATCCTGCCCGCGACACCCCGACGTCTCGTCCAATGTGATCGAGGAAGGTGACACGTTGATGACCGATGATGGCGTCCCAATTGCCCGTCACGGGCACCGGGCCACCTGTGGCTGTCGCTTGATTTCAAGCTTGGTATAGCTGGCCGGCATCAACAGCAATCTTGGCACCAAGGCATCCGGTAGAGCAAATCGCAGAAAGCGCGAGTGGACACGACCGACGCTTGGCGGCCAACTTCCGACACTGGCCGCATCGGCATCGTTGACACTCCGTTGGCTGTTATTTCGCGAAAGCAGACAAAGGCGCTTCCACCGACACCACCGGAGGGGGCGCACCACTGCGACATGACCCGACAGGTCGACACGCTTGTCGCGCAGAGATCGTTCAACTTGGCTTGAAATTTTGCTTAAAATACGATGCGTTTGGACGACCTGCGGGCAGGATGCCTTGCGGGAATTAAAAGGTAGCCGCCGGGGTGAAAATGGCCAAAGAAAAAATAGAAGACGACAAGATCGATAATTTGGAAACGCGCCTGACACGATGGCTTGAGACGCAGGGCTATCCTCTTGAAATGCTCGTGGCTCAAACTTTTCAACAGAGAGGCGCTCGCGTCATTCAATCCGACTATTACGTTGACCTAAAAACAGCGGAGAATCGAGAGGTCGACGTCGTCGCATCGTGGCAGCGTGATTTGGACGACGTTATCGTGCGGGTTTGTTTGATGACCGAGTGTAAAGAATCAAAGGATAAGCCGTGGATTTTGTTTGTATCTGAGGATGTCGGCCTTGCAGGTCCAGCGCGCGTTGTTCAACGCGCAGCCTCACGGCTTGGGCGGATAGCACTCAAAAATCTCGGCCGGAAGAAGAAGGTCCAAGAAATCAGCCTCTTTCAATTGCCGCCCGAACCCGGATATAGCATCACCCAAGCATTTACCTCAGGTAACGACGTTTGTTATGCAGCGGCGAGTGCGGTGGCAAACGCTTCAGCAGCACGCGCCAATGAACCAGACAGTCAAATCGGCGCACGAGGCGAGGTTCATTTTCTGGAAATCATTTTTCCTGTCGTGGTCACCAATTCGCGCCTCTTTGCAGCGAAGCTTGAGGCAGACGGGTCGATTTCGCTGCAGGAAATCATTGAGGGGGTGCTGGTTTGGCGGAACCCGTTGCTTGGAGCTGGGCACACAATAATCCACGTTGTGACATCTAACGCATTGGGTGATTTCGCGAGTCGAGCTCAAGCTTCTGCGGATCAGTTGTTGGACATGTTCGCAGGCGAGTACCGCGACGCAGTCACGAACGCACTTAGCGTTCGTCAAGCGAGCTAAAATTGCCGTCTACTGGCACGAAGCAAAGCTTCCGACCAATCAATGCTGCGACATCGTCTCGCCGCACGCTTGGCTTTGACCTTCGGAGCCCGCGTGCGTGACAAAGCCGTCAGCGGCCTCTCTGACGAGCGCGGCCGGTAAGTCGATGCCGACAGTCTTTACCGTGGTAGCGTAGTGCGGTTCAGTTACTCGTACTTCTCATCGTCCGCTCCGTCCCCGGTATTATCATCGAGGACGTAATCAATTGTCTCCCGAATATCTTTTGACGCATTAATGACTCGTATACGCTTGTAGGCGCGCAGACCCATGCGCCGGATTGGAGATGCGAACAGAGCGTTTAAGAAGCTGTGAGTCGAGGTTTCTACGTCATTAAAATCCACAAGAATGGTTTTTCCTTCCGCTACAGCTGGGAGTAAATGTTTGTCTCGGTAAGATATAGCCGCCTGTTTGTCGTCAGCGTAGCGCCCGAAATAATTATATATACTGAGATAATGCCGATTTTCTTCGTTCGCATCGCTCCGAGCCTTCACTTCTGCCCGGGCTTGCGCACGGAAGTCACTCATCATCGCGTCTAGCGCAAACTCCGTCCCTCTATCAAGTCGCACGGTGACCAAGGCAAATGTCCCGGGCCAAGCAGTGTCCAACGTTCTCCCTGTGGTGTCGACCGGAGAAATATGCAGGACGCCATTTCCCGAGATTAGATGCATGTCGGCCCTAAGCCTGCGAATGATGTTTGACGACAGAAACAATCCCATGCCGGCATTGTTTCTGTTTGAGTAGGGGTCCTGTTTGCCGAACGTGCCGGATATTTCTGGCTGGACAGCTAGGCGCAGCGCCTCTTCATCCGTCGCCAATCCCGGGTAACCCTGAGATAGGTGAGCTTTAACACCTACACCAATATCTGCCACGATAAAATGCAGCTCATTTACTTTCTCATACCACGTAAACTGAAGAGCGCCGGGAGTAGGATACCGATGCCCTTTCCAAGAAAAATCCGACTTACCGTGCTCCAGGAGGTTATACAGCAGCTCAGATAAGACGTACCGCAACGTCTTTTGATATTCAACCCCGAAACCTGCAGTGAATTCGTCGGCAGTTGCAAGCCCCAATTTAAAATCGTCAGAATTGCGGATTGCAAATAACGGCTTGTGCTCATTGCTCTTGAAATTGGTCTTCGGGTCGGTCGTTACGGCAAATAAACCATGAGCCCCCATCATGCTCCACACGCGACTTCCATTCTGATTGCCATCGTTTTCAAGCTTAAATGATATTGTGCAGCCCTGTTGTTTGAGTTTCCAGCAATACGGAATCAACAAGGCAACTGCCTGATAATTGGCGCTTCTACATTCCGTAAAGTCGATTTCGACGGGAACATTTTTTATGTTCCAATCGAGTATTTTTAGCACTTGATCAAAATACTTAACTCCACCACGGTTGAACGTAAATTCCGCGGGAATTTTGATTTGGCGTTTCGCCGTTTGTTTAATTTTTCGGCGCACCCCGTACAACTGGTCTTTTAGTGTCGATGCCATTTCGTTGATCGATGAGCAGTAATTGTCCCTAGTATTGCAGATTCCCGGGCGGCGAGGATACTTTTGCGACGGTCCGCATTGCAGCGGGAAGCTGACTGCCGTTGGTCGATGGTGCGAATGTCTCTTCAGGGTCGCGTGCCGTCGGTCGCGGCAGTTTCAGATTCGCGCGATTCCATGCTGCATGCATGAGACAGGAATCGGCCCGTAAGAGACGGTCGATGCGAGCATACAAATCGTCGACAACGCACAAGGAAGGATCCTCAGCAGCCGTCACAACTCCCGTGCCCACTCGTTGCGCGGATGAGAAACGTCGCGGTGGTCTCTCAGCCACGTGCACTCGATGGACGGCAATCGTTGCGCACGGTCGCGAATCCGATGGGCATAAGCCGCCAAGTTCGCGCTCGCTGCCATTATTCCGGTATCCGCCAAATCCAAATGACGGCCCGACCCTTATATACTTTCCGCAGACCTTCTCACACGGACCCATCATGACGATCCAGCAGACCCGGAAGGACCACCTGAAGTCGCTTTGGGCCGAGGGGCTATGGGGAAAATGGGTGGGGTTGTCCTGGTTCGTATTGACTGCGTTTCCATTTGTCCGCGACGAGTTTTGGCGGCCGGCCGATGAGACTCGATGGAAACTGGTCAGCCTAGTCCCGCATTGGCCGTTACCAACATGGGCAACTATTACGCTCGCTCTTCTGCTTGCGTGGGTGTATGAGGCCTCGTACCGCTCATCGTCGAAAGACAAAGCACGTTTGTCAATTTACGAAGCGCCGTCTCCCATTGAAATCATCTTTGATACAACCAATCGCCAACGCCGCTTTTGGTCAATTGAGGCTGTTATGAAACCCGACAATACGGTCAGTCACAACTACTATCGGTACGCCGTTGCGATCCGGAATACTGGCGGACGTACACTCCGAGACGTCGAAGTGGTGAGTGAATTGACTGGGGAGTTGAGAAACAGCCCATCTGCCGGGCAATTTGAGATGACGAAGACACAAAAGACAGATCTACACCCCGGCGACGAGCGACTTGTCACAGTCTTCAACTGGCCGTATCCGGCGATCCAGCCGGGCATGCTCGCCGGTGCGTCGGGGAAATGGGGATACGGACAAGTTCGTGTCAGCATTAGCGCGACGGATATGCGCGTGGTCGAGCGCACATTCGATTTTGACTACACAAGAGAGCCCATGCTGTTTGATCCCCTTCCGGACGGACAAAGCGACCCCGACGCTTTTAGCTCTTTTCGTTCTGAAGGAGCTTGAACTCGGGCCGCGTATGGTTCGCACTCGTCCCGGATGCAACAATTTGGCTGCAATTTGAGCGAAGGAAACGAACATGTTCGACAGAGTCGTCCTCAGGCGGGCGGAAAACGGAAGTTTGGTAACGGCAGGCCAGATCGCGGAGGCGCTCCTTTACTATCAGAGCGTCCACCTTGTCCTAGACCCTGGCACACTAATGGGGCTGGCGCAGCAAGTTGGTCTGGCGCCCCTAAAAGCCCTTCTCGAACTACCACAATTGAGCGTTGTATTTTGTGAAGAAACGATTGGCACGTTCACCAATAAAGTAGGGGTAACTGAGTTTCACGACTTCGCTGCGGCAACGTTTACCGGGCACGAAAACGGCCAATTGCCGACGCCATACGATCGAATAGTTTTACAACTAGAGCGCAAGGGATTTGCACCCAAAGACGCACGAAGGTTCTCTTTATGGTTTGTGAGCAAGGTCGTCGCACGAAAGCTTTCGGGAAACCACTTCGTCAAGGGAGGTATCATCGAGGCGGCTCGAATGGATCTCGGCGACAATATCTATATGCAAATCGCAATTCGCCAAGCAGTTATACACGCCGACGATCAGTATTTTAATAACAATGAACCGCTGAGCATCGACCTCATTCGCGCACCTAATGGAGTGTGTGTCTTTACGAACATCGATTTTAGGAAAATCAACGCGTATCGTAGCGCTAAGGTGCCATCGCAAGACGCAGTGACGATGGCGAGCCTATTAACCACGATTCTCGAGGCGCGAGCAGATTTGGCGATGGCATCTCACTATAGTGGTGACTTCATGGCTTCCGAGGTCGCCTCGGCTCTCATCCGTCTTCGATGCGCCGAACTGCTCCAGAGTGCAGAGGAACACGCCGATTCCCAACAAGAGTTCGTGGATGTCATCCTACCTGATGCGCCGAGTTTAGCTGAATGCATAGACTCGGGAGAACGGTCATTTGATGAGTTTCTACAGTTGTTGACCAGTGCTCGCCGATTCAAGAACTGGATTTCCTCGGTGAACGTTGATGAAAATTTAGTCTCAGCATACATCAAAGCAATTACGTCCGAAGGCCAGATCCAAGGCATCAAGGGAAAAACACTTCGATATGCTTTGACGACCGGGGCGGGCTTTGCGAACCCAGTGGCCGGGGTATTGACCAGCCTAGCTGACACATTCCTCGTCGAAAGACTGCTAGGAGGATGGCGACCAAACCACTTTGTAGCTAAAAGGCTCGATCCGTTTGTTCGCGGCAATTGAATGGTTTGATCGCGAGAATTCTGCTTATTGTGTGATTGCACTGCGCCGAATTAGTCACGGGATATCCGATGGCTGGAGCGGTAGCAGAGGTAGCCATAAGTGCGATGTAAGGTTGCTTTGTAATTGAACGGCTGCTTTCAGCTGAGATGGCTGACTGCTCAGCGGCGACAGCGGCCTGCCGCGGATTTCGGCGGCGCAGTTATAGCGTAGTTTGGGGCGGGCAGCCTCGTCAGGCCGGGCGGTGGTCCGACTATATCGGGAACGTATGCTGCAGTGATAAGTGACGAACAAGCCCGCATTGCCGACCTTAATCTGCGATGCTACAGAAATGCTACAGCACTGTTGATGCGCGCTATCCGGCGGGCATTTCGGTTGTCATTCCACCCCCTGAACTACAGGGAGAGGGACCTTGCAGCGAGGGCAGAGTATAGCAAAACGTTCGAACGGATATTAACGCCCGCTCCCGCCACCTGCGGCGGTTTTGCCCAGGATCGCGTGGTTTACTTTGCCCGGGTTATGAATTATCAATAGGAATAAGGGTTTCTACTGGACGTCGAGTTCAGCGTCGGCATTAGCGGTATGAGCTTGTTCTCTCAATGAGTGGCAGCACAAACCGGAGGAGCCGATGATGGACGAAGCAAATCGTGCAGTGCCAGGCAAGCGCAGGGATTTCCTGAAAAATGTCGCCACCGTGGGTATTGCCGCGGGGGTGGGTGCTGTCACGGCAGATGGCTTTGCCCAGACCAGTACCCCGACTCATCCCAGCGGAACAGGCGCGAAGCCGCCCACAGACGCCACGCGTCAGGCGAACGCGCGTTACGCCAATCAGCTTCCGTTCAGCGATACGGCGGATTTCGACGATGCGAAGCGCGGACTCATCGCGACGCTACCCGATCCCGGCGTCATTCCCAGCTCGAAAGGCGGCGCGGCCTGGGATCTCGGCCAGTTCGCCTTTATCACCGGCGGTCCGGAAAACAACGCCCCCGATACCGTCAATCCGAGCCTCTGGCGTAACGCCAAGCTCAACATGAATCACGGCCTGTTCGAAGTCGTCGACGGCATCTGGCAGGTTCGCGGCTACGATCTTTCGGTGATGAGCATCATCCGTGGCGACACGGGCTGGATTGTCGTCGACCCGCTGATGACGGCCGATGTATCGTCGGTAGTCTGGAAACAGCTGGTGGTCCCTCATCTCGGCGACAAGCCGATCACGCATGTGATCTACACCCACAGCCACGCGGATCACTACGGTGGCGTGCGCGGCATCGTCGATGAAGCGGATCTCAAAGCGGGAAAGATAAAGATCGTTGCGCCAGCGGGCTTCACCGAAGCGGCTGTCGGCGAAAACGTGATTGCCGGCAATGCCATGAGCCGTCGCGCGGCATACATGTACGGCAATCTGCTGCCGCGCAGCCCGGTTGGCGTGGTCGATGGCGGGCTTGGCAAGACCACCTCCATTGGCGCGATCACGCTACTCACACCGACTGATTTCGCCACGACCACCGGGCAGAAGATGGTCCTCGACGGCGTCGAAATCGTCGTGCTGATGGCGCCGGAATCGGAGGCGCCCTCGGAATTCATGTTTTACGTCCCGAAGTACAAGGCCTTCTGCGCGGCTGAAGACGCCACTCACACGCTGCACAATCTCTACACGCTGCGCGGCGCGAAGGTGCGCGACGCGTTGCTCTGGTCGAAGTACCTGCACGCGGCGATCGACATGTTCGGCAGCGACGCGGAAGTGCTGTTCGCATCGCACTACTGGCCGACGTGGGGAAACCAGCGAATTCTCGCGTTCCTGCGCACGCAGCGCGACCTGTATCGCTATCTGCACGATCAGACGATGCGTCTCGCCAATACCGGCTACACGCCGCTGGAGATCGCGGAATCGTTGCGACTGCCCGATAGCCTCGCCAAACTCTGGCACTGCCGAAGCTATTACGGCACGGTCTTTCACGATCTCGTCGCCCAATACAATCTGCGTCTTGGTTTCTTCGACGGCGTGCCGGCGAATCTGCATCGGTTGCCGCCCGTGGAAAACGCCAAACGCTACGTCGAATTCATGGGCGGTGCGCCTGCCGTGCTGCAAAAGGCAAAGCCGTACTACGATCGCGGCGAGTACCGTTGGGTGGCGGAGAGCGTCAACCATGTCGTGTTCGCCGACCCGGGCAATACGGCGGCGAAACACCTGCTGGCCGATGCGTACGAGCAACTCGGCTACCAGGCGGAATCGGCGAGCTGGCGCAATTTCTATCTGACGGGGGCGATGGAACTGCGCAACGGTGTGCATCGTGTCCCGTTCGGCAGTTCGCAAAGCCCCGATACGATCAAGGCGATGCCGCTCGAGATGTTCCTCGATTTTCAGGGCGTACGGCTAAACGCGGAGAAGGCGGCCGGCAAGACGATCTCGTTCAATCTGACCTTGACCGACACCAGCGAGACGTTCGTGGTCGGTGTCGAGAACTCGGCGCTGCACTATTCGAAAGGCCACGCATCCAGTTCGGCGGACGCGTCGATCTCGATCGCGCGCACCGATCTGAACGAAGTCATGATGGGGACGTCGACGATGGAAAAGCAGGTGATGGCCGGCAAAGCGAAAATCACCGGCAATACGCAAAAGCTCGGCGAGTTTGTGACGTGGCTCGATAACTTCGAGTTCTGGTTCAACATCGTCACGCCGTAAAGGCCTTGGCGATCGGACAGGGAACCCGTCATGTGCGCGATCTGCGATTTCAAGATCGAATTCAATGTGAGCCATCCGCATGCGCTCACGGTCGCCGTCGCGACCCGCGAAGCGGTCGAAGCCGGCGTTTTGCCGGAGCAGGTGTTCGACGGCGCGCTCGGCAGCATGAAAATGCGGGTCGTCGCGATCGACACGCTCGGCCAGTTGCAAAGCCGGATGGAGACGTCGGTGCCGCCGGCGCAACTGGCCGGGCTGCCGGACTTTTATGTCCTGCTCGTCGACAGCGGGACCTGGGGGTTTTTTCACGCGACCGAAAGCGGCTTCGATCCCGACATCGTGCCGGAGATACCGGAGGTCTTCCCGGACAATCAGGCCGAGCGGGACATCACGCTGATCGCCGCCCAGGCGACGATCAGCGCGATTCTCGATGGGCGTGTCGAGTTGGACCATGCGATGCATGAACGTCTGGTGATGCTCGACGCAGACGATGTCGCCGCGCAGGCCATCGTCGATGTGTTGCGTCGAGCGTGCGGGGCGCATGTCGACGCGCCGCTCTGAAACAAAAACGGTCCGACGAGTTTCCTCGCCGGACCGTTCACACAACCTTGGCAGAAGCGATCTGGTCGCAACCTCGCAACCTCGCAACCTCAACCGCTTAAAACTCCACTACCGCGAACTCCGCCTTACCCACATCGCACAGCGGGCAGCGCCAGTCTTCCGGAATCGCGGCGAAGCGCGTGCCCGGCGCGATGCCTTCCTCGGGCAGGCCTTCTTCCTCGTTGTAGATCCAGCCGCAAATCAGGCAGACCCAGCTCTTGAATTCGGTTACTTCGATTACTTCGCTCACGACACTCTTCTCTCTCTAATGCGATGATCCGCGCAGTCTGCCCCTTTTTTGGGCGCGGCGGCGACCCGCAATATTACCGGAATTTGTCAAATCGTCCGAAAACTACCGATGCCGCGCCGCCGCAAGGACATGGCCACGGCATGGCCACGGCACGGCGCAAATGCCCCGCGGCCACCGGAAAATCGCCGCCGACATGACCGTCCGTGCCGCCGCACCGTCAAAAAATCCGCTTTCGAGCCCCCGCGCCCGTCCCGCCCACCCGGCCAATCGGCCTATCTCTTCCGCCATCCGGGCGCCAGCCCGCGCGCCCGGTACAATGGGCAGTTCCGACTCATCGCTGTCTTCTCCAATTCTCCATGTCGCTTTACACCATTACCGGGGCGCAACTGGCGTTCGGTCACGTCGCGTTGCTCGATCACGCGGATTTCTCCCTCGAAGCGGGCGAACGCGTCGGGCTGATCGGCCGCAACGGCGCGGGCAAGTCGTCGCTGCTGAAGATCGTCGCCGACCTGAGCAAGCCTGACGATGGCCTCGTGTCGCGTCAGCAGAACCTCACCACGGTCTACGTGCCGCAGGAACCCGAATTCGATACCGACGACACCGTGTTCGACGCGGTCGCCGCCGGTCTCACGCACGCCCGCGCGCTGCTCGACGAATACGACGCGGTCGCCAACCGGCTCGCCGAAGACCTGGCGCCCGCCGAGCACGACGAACTGATGGCGCGCATGAACACGCTGCAGTCGTCGCTGGACGCGGTGGACGCATGGAACTGGAGCACCCGCGTCGCCACCACGCTGCAGCAGATCGGCCTGAACGGCGAGTTGCGCGTCGGCTCGCTGTCGGGCGGTATGCAGAAGCGCGTGGCGCTGGCGCGTGCGCTGGTCGTGCAACCGGACGTGCTGCTGCTGGATGAGCCGACCAACCACCTCGACTTCGAAGGCATCCGCTGGCTCGAGGAACTGCTCGTCTCGCTGCGCGCGGGCCTGTTTTTCATCACCCACGACCGCGCGTTTCTGGACCGCGTCGCCACGCGCATCGTCGATCTGGACCGCGGGCGTCTGCTGTCGTATCCCGGCAATTTCAGCGCGTACCAGACCCGGAAGGCGCAGCAGCTCGAAATCGAACAGGTGGAAGCGGCCAAGTTCGACAAGCTGCTCGCCCAGGAAGAGGTGTGGATCCGCAAGGGCGTCGAGGCGCGCCGCACGCGCAGCGTCGGCCGGATCGCGCGGCTCGTCGAGATGCGCGAACAGCGCGCCGAACGCCGCAACGTGCAGGGCAACGTCAAGCTCGACGTCGGCCAGGGCGAGAAGTCCGGCAAGATCGTCGCCGAATTGACCGACGTCACCAAGCGCTACGGCGCCCGCACAGTGGTCGACAATTTCACGGCCACGGTCATGCGCGGCGACAAGATCGGTTTTGTCGGTCCGAACGGCGCGGGCAAGACCACGATGCTGAAGATGATCCTCGGCGATCTGGCGCCGGACGAAGGCACGGTGCGCATCGGCACCAACCTGCAGGTCGCGTATTTCGATCAGATGCGCGCGCAGCTCGACCTCGAAAAGAGTCTCGCCGACACGATCAGCCCCGGCAGCGAGTGGGTCGAGATCAACGGCCAGAAAAAGCATGTGATGAGCTATCTCGGCGACTTCCTGTTCGCGCCGGAGCGCGCGCGTTCGCCGGTCAAGTCGCTGTCGGGCGGCGAGCGCAACCGTCTCCTGCTCGCCCGTCTGTTCGCGCGGCCGGCCAACGTGCTGGTGCTCGACGAACCGACCAACGACCTCGACATCCCGACTCTCGAACTGCTCGAGGAACTGCTCACCGATTACGACGGCACCGTGCTGCTGGTCAGCCACGACCGCGCGTTCCTGGATAACGTCGCGACCTCGGTGATCGCGTCGGAGGGCGGCGGCAAGTGGCGCGAATACGTCGGCGGCTTCACCGACTGGCAGATTCAGCGCGACCGTTCCCAGCAGATGGCGCTGGACGCCCAGAAGGACGCGGCGAAAGACGCGCCCGCCAGCGCGGCGAAGGACACGGCGCCGGCCGCCGACAACGCCGCCGGCCGCAATGCGCCGCGCGCCGCGAAGCTGTCGTTCAAGGAGCAGCGCGAGCTGGAGGCGCTGCCGGCGCAGATCGCCGCGCTGGAAGCCGAGCAGAAGACCATCGGCGCGCAGCTGGAAGACGGTTCGGTGTTCGCGAAGGATCCGAAGGAGGGCACGCGCCTGACGGAACGCTACGCCGCGATCGACGAGGAACTGCTGGTCGCGCTGGAACGTTGGGACGAACTGGAACAGCGTCGCAAGTAAGGTCTTAGGCGGCCTTATCCGGATGGCTAATCCCGCGCGCAGCGAATTGCCGCGTGATTCGAAATCAGTAAAATACCCCGCGAACAGGCTGCCCCGGCGTTCGCCTTCCCATGCGCGCCGCCGGGCCGCCCCGCTTGCCCGCACTGCGGGCACCCCATCTAACCCCATTGTTTCGTTTCGCTTTTTTTGAAAACTCAACGCATTGTCCACGGACCTGTCCACAGGACCTGTGGACAACGATGAACCGACGCACCCGAGTCAACCATGTCTACGAAAAAGCCAAACGCCGCGTATAGCGAAGCGTCGATCAAGGTGTTGAAGGGCCTCGAGCCGGTCAAGCAACGGCCCGGGATGTACACCCGCACCGAGAATCCGCTGCACATCATCCAGGAAGTTATCGACAACGCGTCGGACGAAGCCCTCGGCGGCTACGGCCGGCAGATCACCGTCACGCTGCACGCGGACCATTCGGTCTCGGTCGAGGACGACGGCCGTGGCATTCCGTTCGGCCTGCATCCGGACGAAGGCGTGCCGGTGGTCGAAATCGTGTTCACGCGCCTGCACGCGGGCGGCAAGTTCGACAAGGCCGCCGGCGGCGCGTACACGTTCTCGGGCGGCCTGCACGGCGTCGGCGTGTCGGTCACGAACGCGCTGTCCACCCGGCTCGACGTCACCGTGTGGCGCGACGGCAAGGTGGCCGACCTGAGCTTCGCCAACGGCGACGTCGCGAAGCAGCTCGAAGTGCGCGCCGCCGCGAAGGGCGACAAGAAGTCCGGCACGCGCGTCACCGCGTGGGCCAATCCGAAATACTTCGACTCGCCGAACCTGCCGCTCGGCGAACTGCAGCGTCTGTTGCGCTCGAAGGCGGTGCTGCTGCCGGGCGTCGAGGTCACGCTGATCAACGAGAAGACCGGCGAACAGCAAAGCTGGAAATACGACGACGGTCTGCGCGGCTATCTGCTCGAAGGCATGAACGGCAGCGATCTGCTGATTCCGCTGTTCGAGGGCGAGCGCTTCGTCGAGAACTCGCGCGCCAGCGAAGAGACCTTCGCGGAAGGCGAGGGCGCGTCGTGGGTCGTCGCGTGGAGCGAGGAAGGCACGCTGATGCGCGAGTCGTACGTGAACCTGATTCCGACTCCCGCCGGCGGCACGCACGAATCCGGTCTGCGCGACGGTCTGTACCAGGCGGTGAAGAGCTTCGTCGAGTTGCACAACCTGCAGCCGAAGGGCGTCAAGCTGCTCGCCGAGGACGTGTTCGCACGCGTGTCGTTCGTGCTGTCGGCCAAGGTGCTCGATCCGCAGTTTCAAGGACAGATCAAGGAACGCCTGAACAGCCGCGACGCGGTGAAGCTGGTGTCGTCGTTCGCGCGGCCGGCGCTGGAGTTGTGGCTGAACCAGCACGTCGAGCATGGCAAGAAACTCGCGGACCTCGTCATCAAGCAGGCCCAGGCGCGCACGCGCGCCGGCCAGAAGGTCGAGAAGCGCAAGAGCTCGGGCGTGGCCGTGCTGCCCGGCAAGCTGACCGATTGCGAGTCGACGGAAATCGGCCGCAACGAACTGTTCCTCGTCGAGGGCGATTCGGCGGGCGGCTCCGCGAAGATGGGCCGCGACAAGGAATATCAGGCCATCCTGCCGCTGCGCGGCAAGGTGCTGAACACGTGGGAAACCGAGCGCGACCGGCTGTTCGCCAACAACGAGGTGCACGACATCTCGGTGGCGATCGGCGTCGATCCGCATAGCCCGGACGACAAGGTCGACCTGTCGAATCTGCGCTACGGCAAGATCTGCATTCTGTCGGACGCGGACGTCGACGGGTCGCATATCCAGGTGTTGCTGCTCACGCTGTTCTTCAAGCATTTCCCGCAGTTGATCGAACGCGGCCATGTGTGCGTCGCGCGTCCTCCGCTGTTCCGCGTCGACGCGCCCGCGCGCGGCAAGAAGCCGGCGCAGAAGCTGTACGCGCTCGACGACGGCGAACTCGAGGCGATTCTCGACAAGCTGCGCAAGGACGGCGTGCGCGATACGCAATGGTCGATCAGCCGCTTCAAGGGCTTGGGCGAAATGAGCGCGGAACAGTTGTGGGACACGACGATGAACCCCGACACGCGGCGTCTGACGCCGGTCGCGCTCGGCGAACTCGATTACGACGCCACGGTCGCGCGCATGACCATGCTGATGGGCAAGGGCGAAGCGGCGTCGCGCCGCAGCTGGCTCGAGGAAAAGGGCAACGAAGTGGAAGCGGATATCTGAGCGCGGCCACGCGCTCGATCCCGGCGGCCTTGCCGGCAATTCGCCGGACAAGCCCGCACGCCAACCCGCTTTCACGCCAAACACGGATACGGAATCTAGATGGACGACGATAACACTCTCGACCTTTTCAACGAGCCGGCGCCCCCCGAGGGCGATTTTCTGACGCTCGGCAACTACGCGGAGAGCGCGTACCTCGAATATGCGGTGAGCGTGGTCAAGGGCCGCGCGCTGCCGGACGTATGCGACGGCCAGAAGCCGGTGCAGCGCCGCATTCTGTTCGCGATGAACGAGATGGGTCTCGCCGATAACGCCAAGCCGGTGAAGTCGGCGCGCGTGGTCGGCGACGTGCTGGGTAAATATCACCCGCACGGCGACCAGTCCGCGTACGACGCGCTGGTGCGTCTCGCGCAGGACTTCGCGATGCGCTATCCGCTGATCGACGGTCAGGGCAACTTCGGTTCGCGCGACGGCGACGGCGCGGCGGCCATGCGGTACACGGAAGCGCGTCTCACGCCGATCTCGAAGCTGCTGCTCGACGAAATCGATCAGGGCACCGTCGATTTCATGGCGAACTACGACGGCTCGTTCCAGGAGCCGAAGCAGTTGCCGGCGCGTCTGCCGTTCGTGCTGCTGAACGGCGCGTCCGGGATCGCGGTGGGGCTGGCGACGGAAATTCCGTCGCACAATCTGCGCGAAGTCGCGGCCGCCGCCGTGGCGATGATCCGCAATCCGAAGATCACGCACGCGGAAGTGATGCAGCACATTCCGGGTCCGGACTTCCCGGGCGGCGGCCAGATCATTTCGAGCGAAGCGGAAATCGCGGCGGCCTACGAAACTGGCCGCGGCAGCCTGAAGGTGCGCGCGCGCTGGAAGATCGAGGAACTCGCGCGCGGCCAGTGGCAACTGGTCATCACCGAACTGCCGCCGAACACGGCCGCGCAGAAGGTGCTGGAGGAAATCGAAGAGCAGACCAATCCGAAGATCAAGCTCGGCAAGAAGGCGCTCACGCCGGAACAACTGCAGACCAAGCAGACCATGCTCGCGCTGCTCGACGCGGTGCGCGACGAGTCCGGCAAGGATGCGCCGGTGCGCCTCGTGTTCGAGCCGAAGTCGAGCCGCATCGATCAGACCGACTTCGTCAACACGCTGCTCGCGCATACCAGCCTGGAATCGAACGCATCGCTGAATCTGGTGATGGTGGGCGGCGACGGCCGGCCGCGTCAGAAGGGCTTGAGCGAAATCCTGCACGAGTGGATCGCGTTCCGCTTCGCCACGGTCACGCGTCGCACGCGGCATCGTTTGTCGAAGGTCGACGACCGCATTCATATTCTCGAAGGCCGGATGATCGTCTTCCTGAATATCGACGAAGTCATCCGCATCATTCGCGAATCCGACGAGCCGAAGGTCGCGCTGATGGCGGCGTTCGGTCTGTCCGACCGTCAGGCCGAGGACATTCTGGAAATCCGTCTGCGTCAATTGGCGCGGCTCGAAAAGATCAAGATCGAGAAGGAACTGTCCGAACTGCGCGACGAGAAAGCCAGGCTGGAGGAACTGCTCGGCAGCGAATCGGCGATGAAGCGCCTGCTCATCAAGGAAATCGAAGGCGACGCAAAGCAGTACGGCGACGAGCGCCGCACGCTGATCCAGCAGGAAAAGCGCGCGACCTTCGAAGCGCGCGTGGTCGACGAGCCGGTCACGGTAGTGGTGTCGCAGAAGGGCTGGGTGCGTGCGCTGAAGGGCCACGGTCTCGATACCGCGGGCTTCACGTTCAAGGCCGGCGACGGTCTGTACGCGGCGTTCCAGTGCCGCACGCCCGACACGCTGGTCGGCTGGGGCAGCAACGGGCGCGTCTATTCGGTCGCGGTGGCGTCGCTGCCGGGCGGCCGTGGCGATGGCGTGCCGGTCACGTCGCTGATCGAGTTGGAATCGGGCAGCCATCTGATGCATTACTACGCGGCCGCCGCGGACCAGGCGCTGCTGCTCGCGTCGAGCAACGGGTTCGGCTTTATCGCCAAAGTCGGCGACATGGTCAGTCGCGTGAAGGCCGGCAAGTCGTTCATGACGATCGACGCGGGCGCCGCGCCGCTCGCGCCGATGCCGATGCTGCCGGATGCTTCGCAGATCGCGTGTCTGTCGTCCGGCGGACGTCTGCTGGTGTTCGGCCTCGACGAGATGAAGACGCTGTCGGGCGGCGGACGCGGCGTCACGCTGATGGCGCTCGACGACAAGGAAACGCTCGCCCAGGCGCTCGCCATCAATCACGCCGGGGTGATGCTGATCGGCACGCGTCGCGGCGGCCGCGTCGATGAAGAGAAGCTGAGCGGCGCCGCGCTCGCGCCGCACGTCGGCAAGCGGGCCCGCAAGGGGCGTGCGCCGGAGAGCAAGATGAAGCTCGACGGCATGCGTCCCGTGCTGGCAAGCTGATGAAGTTTGACGATGCCTGACATTCAGGCACGCTCGGATACGGCAAGCGTCTGCTAGCATGCGGGGCGCTTGCCGTGACAACAACGACAAGAACATAACCACACCACCACCACACCACCACAATAACGACGGGAAAGCCTCGCGCGCGCCGGAACTGTGCGATCAACGCGCGGTCGAATGCGCTCAATAGCCGCCGCTAATCAAATAATCGTCATGAGCGGCATGGCGTCGTCGGGAGAGGAAAACAACATGAACAAAGCTATCGAGCTCGCACTCTTTTTCCATCTGCTCGCGGTCGCGGTGTGGGTAGGTGGGATGATCTTCGCGCATTTCTGTCTGCGCCCGGCCATTGCCGATCTTTCGCCGCAGCTTCGCCTGCCGTTGTGGGAATCGGTGTTCAGCCGCTTCTTCAACTGGGTCGCCGGCGCCGTGCTGATTATCCTCATCACTGGCGGCTTTCTGCTGATGCAATTCGGCGGCGGTCACGCCACCTGGCCGCTGCATGCGATGGCCGGCCTCGGCATCGTGATGATGCTGATCTTCGGGCACATCCGTTTCGCGGTCTTTCCGCGTATCCGTCGCGCGGTGCAGGCGCAGAAATGGCCGGACGGCGCGCAGGCGGTCGGCACGATCCGGCGTCTTGTGCTGATCAACATCGTGCTCGGCGTGGTGACGGTCGGCGTCGCGGTGTTGTCGCGCGGCTTTTGAGGTTTCGCTCGCGGTTGGGCGCGCGGTTGAGTATGCGGTGAAGTACGCGATCGGGTACGCGTCGGGCGCTTATCGGGCGCTTATCGGGCGCCGATCCGCTGTCGCTGACCCGCACGCTCACCCCACGGTGCCATAAGCGAGCCACAGCCCGCACACCACGGCCACCGTCCCATACACCACATAAACCGGCACCTTCAGCTTCGCGAAGCACATGCCGGAAAACAGCGCGGTGATCAGATACGCCGGCTTGAACGGTACATGCCCGGCAATGCGCAGCACGGCCACCGCGAGAAACGCGGTGGTCACCGCGCGCAGCATCCGCATACCGTGTTCGAAGCGCGGGTTGGCCTTCAGTTGATGCAGATGCCGCTGCGCGAACACCACCAGACAGCCCGACGGCACGAACAGCGCGAGCGTGGCGATCAGCGCGCCCAACCAGCCATCCACCAGATAGCCGAAGAACGGCACCACGTTCAGCAGCGGTCCCGGCGAGAGCGGCGATAACGAAAACGCCAGCGTGAAATCGTTATCCGACACGCCGACCGCCGGCGTGACGAACAGCGTCTTGAGCACCGGCAGCGCGGAGAAGCCGCCGCCGAACAGCGTCATGCCCGCGCCCGCCAGGCGCGGCCACAACAACGCGAGTTCATAGCGATGCGGCAGCGGCAACGCGAACAACACCAGCAAGATGCATAGCGCAATCAACAGATGCCAGTCCGACCGCGCGAACGACACCACGAGCCGCGTATCGCGAACCGGGCTGATCACCCAGCCCGCGCCGAACGCCGCGCCCAGCATCGCGACATACGCGGCGGGACTGCGCGCATAGAAAAGCGCGATGCAGCCGAGCAGCGCCGCGATCCATTCGAGCTTGCCGCGCAGTAGCGCGCGCGCCTGCTTGTACCAGGTGACGGCGATCAGCGTGGCCAGTACGACGCTGAAGTGATTCAACAGGGTTTGGGAAGCGGCGGCGCGCACGAACGGCGTGCGGTAGAAGATCGCGAACAGCGTCATCAGCATGAAGAAGGGCAGCACGCTGGCAATGCCCGCGACCCACGCGCCCGCGCGTCCGCGCAACGCATGGCCGACCTGCACGGCGACATTGCAGCCCACCGGGCCCGGCACCATCCACGCAAGCGCGATCAGATCGGAGAACGCGACGCGCGACAAACGCCCTTCGCGCTCGACATAGTGATTCTCGAGTTGCGCCATCA
The DNA here is from genome assembly GCF_029910215.1 of Paraburkholderia sp. D15. Lineage (NCBI taxonomy): Bacteria > Pseudomonadati > Pseudomonadota > Betaproteobacteria > Burkholderiales > Burkholderiaceae > Paraburkholderia > Paraburkholderia sp. D15. The sequence continues at coordinate 1,168,060 of NZ_CP110395.1, forward strand.
GCGCGAGGCCGCCCCATGACAGCGCCGACAGGCCGAAGACGACCCGAAACAACGTCCATAGGGGTTCCCGCGCCCCTCGTCGGGCGGCGTCGGCACTCCGGCTCGTGATCGTCTGCATGGCGATACGGGCGGACCGGCACGCGGCGCGCCCATCCTCCGGGATCATTGTTGTTGTGTGGCGCGGCCGCTGGCCCGCGGCGCGCTGTGCGGTGGAACTCCGTGAATGTAGCCGGTTTTGCGGGCTAACGGGAAGCCCGCCGCGCTCAGGGATTGGTGCTGGCGCTGGTGCTGGAGACGATGTGCGCGCTATCCGTATCGTGGGCGGCGCGGCGCCCACTCATGCCGCATACGCCGAAGCGTTCCAGCAGCGCCGGAATGGCTTCGACCGGCACCGGGCGCGAGAACAGGAAGCCCTGCGCCTCGATGTGACCGAGCGCCGCGAGCCATGCAATCTGCTCCTCGGTCTCGGTGCCTTCGACAACCACCGTGAGCCCGAGCGAGCGGGCCAGGTTGACGATCGCGGTGACCATCACGCACACGCTGCGGTCGCCGGGAATCGCCTGGATGAACGAGCGGTCCACCTTCAGCGTATCGACCGAGAAGCGGTTCAGATACGACAGCGACGAATAGCCGGTGCCGAAGTCGTCGAGCGCGATGCGCACGCCGAGACGCTTCAGCGCGAAGATTTTCTCGGACACGAGTTCGGGATATTCCATCATCGCCGTCTCGGTGATTTCGAGTTCGAGGCGGCGCGCGGAGATGCCGCTTTCCTCGATCGCATGCGAGATGGTTTCGTACAGGTCGCCGCGCCAGAACTGCACGGCCGAGATGTTCACCGCGAGCGACAGCGTGTCGTAGCCCTGCTGTTGCCACAGCGCCAGTTGCCGGCACGCGGTGTCGATCACGAAGTCGCCGATCGGCACGATCAGGCCGGTCGACTCGGCAACCGGAATGAACTCGTTGGCCGGAATCAGGCCGTGCTGCGGATGGTTCCAGCGCACCAGCGCCTCGAAGCCGGTGATGCAACGGCGCGTCAGATCGATCTTCGGCTGATAGGCGAGGAACAGTTGACCTTCGGTCAGCGCGACGCGCAGTTGCTGCTCCCACTTCATCAGGTGATCCGCGCGATGCGACAGCTGCGGCGAATAGAACTGATAGCAGTTCTTGCCGGCGTCCTTGGCGCTGTACATCGCGAGGTCGGCCTTCTTCAGCAGGTCGATCTCGCTTTCGTTCGCCACCGAGTACAGCGCGATGCCGATGCTCGCGTGCAGCACAAACGAGCTGCCGCGGACTTCGAAGGGTTTCGCGAACACGTCGGCGGCGGCTTCGGCGAGCGCGACCGCGCGCTTCTCGACGCCGTCGCCCTTGATCACGACGACGAACTCGTCGCCGCCGATGCGGCTCAGCGCGCCGCTGTCGCCAACCGCGGTGGCGAGGCGCGAAGCGGTCATCTGCAGCACGATGTCGCCGGCGTTGTGGCCGAGCGTGTCGTTGACGGTCTTGAAGTTGTCGAGGTCGATGAACAGGATCGCGAGGCGGCCGAGGTTGACCGGCTGCGTGACGTCGTGCCGCAGACTTTGCAGCGTCGCGTAGCGGTTGCGCAGGCCGGTGAGCAGATCGTATTCGACCAGATGCGTCATCTCGCGCTCGCGGCCGAGCAGTTTGCCGATCAGTCCGGTCGCCACCGCGAAGAAGCTCAGCATGGCGAGCGAGATGAAACCCGCCATCAGCAGATAGACGTTGCGCGTGTGGTTGTAGTCGGCGAATTCCTCGGCCTGCGACAAACCGACCAGCACGCCGAGCGGATAGCCGTCGATATGCCGGTACGACACGATGCGCGTGACGTTGTCGATCGAATCGACGTAGGTGCCCGACACGTGTTCCGAGGTCGGATACGTGCCGCTTGCCGAGAACGCGCCGTTGGCGCTGTCCGCGCTGCCGGTGCGGCGCGCGAGCACGGTGCCGTTGTCCGAGATCACCGCGATCACGCCTTCGCGGCCGATCGCCGCGTTGTTGTAGAAGTCGCTGGTGAAGTAGCTCGGGTCTTCCGAGACCACCACGACGCCCGCGAACGAACCGTCCGGATGATTCAGGCGGCGCGTCATCTGCAAGGTCCAGTGACCCGACACGCGGCCGAGCACCGGTTTGCTGATGTACAGCTGGTCGTCGTTTTCGTGCTCGTGGACCTTGAAGTGTTCGCGGTCCGACAGATCGATGTGTTTCGGATTGAGTTCGGCGGTATTGGAGATCAACGTGCCGTGTTCATCGATCAACGACACCTGGACGAGCGTCTCGCTCTGCACCACGCCTTTTTCCACCGTGCTGGCGAGATCGAAATGCCCCGGCGTTTTTTCGAATTCGTATTTGACGAAGCGCGTGATCTGATCGACCTGGTGAATCGCCTTCACCGTGTGCTGCTCCAGCGCCGCGGAGAGAATCGCGGCAGAGGCCATGGCCTCGCGATTGGTGGCTTCTTTCTCGACCGACAGACGCGCGAAGATCACGGTCCACAGCAGGATCAGCACCAGCACGCCGAGCGCCGGAATGGCGAGCAGGGCTCGCCGCCGCGACAACGCACGGTCGCGCCGGGGTAGGGTGTCGCGCTGGTCGGAGAAGCGTGACTTGCTCATTGGCGGGTCCGTGCACGGAGACCGGCTGGTTGCGAACGAGCAAGCGTCGACTGCGCTGATTTCATGGTTGGCTGCATCGTGACCAGGGTGCCGGAACTGCTGCGCAGGGCGAGGGAGCGTGGTGTCGGGCCCGACTTTCCGCACGGAGTCAGGCACCTTTCGATATTACTGAATGACACTGGATTAAGGAAGGGTCCGCACATCGGGTATACGCGGGCGCGCGAACCTGCATCGAGCGTTCGTAATCGCCGCCGGTTCGGCCTGGCTGAGGGCTGCGGCCCGCGGGTTGTTTTCGGATTTTTCATCGGGAGTCGCGGTACGGCATTCAGGTGTGCCAGGCCTTTGATCTATGCAAAATGCATCAATTGTGAAATCAGGCCGGGTTGGCGTGACCGCGCGTGGACAAAGCGGGGTAACACGCGCGAGCGGGTGCACGCTGGATGCGTCGCGCATCGGGGCACGCGCCGGTGCGGGCAAGGACTATGCCGTTCATGGCAAACGGAACGTGCCGTCGACGATCGTGACCGACGACCCGCCGATCCATGTCTTGCCCTGGGCATCGTCATAGTGCACGGAGATCTGGCCGGCGCGATCGAGTGCCGTGCCTTGACGAGCCGTGTAGCGTTCGCGCGGGCGGCGTTGTTGCGCACTCAGCAGACCGGCCAGCGCGGCGTTCGCGCTGCCCGTCACCGGATCCTCGGCGCTGCCGGCATGACCGGCCGCCATCAGGCAGCGCACTTCGAGATCGGCGGGAGCGCCGGCTTCGTGCGCACCGTAGACGGCCAGGCCGATCGTGCCGACCGAACGGACGAGGCGATTGAGCACGGCGGGATCGGGATCGAGCGCGAGGCAGTCGCGCGCCGAATTGACGCGCACCACCAGCCACGGTGCACCATTGTCGACTGCGCACGGTGCGGCGCTGAAGTCGATCGCATCGCTACGCAAAGCCGTAGACAGTTCGACATAACGCCCGGTGTCGAACGGCGTGACGCGCGCGGGCGGCGCGGCGAAAGCCCAGGCCGCGCGATCTTCCGTGTTGCTGTCGTCGTCATTGCCCGCATTCAGTGCTTTAAGTTCGACCAGACCCACGCCGCATTGCTGGATCAGCCGTCCTGGCTGCCTTGGCCGGTAGCCGCTCTCCAGCAACGCATGCGCGGTGCCGAGCGTCGGATGTCCCGCGAACGGCAGCTCGCCTTCGGTCGTGAAGATGCGCACGCGATAGTCGGCGGCCGGATCGGTCGGCTTCAGCAGAAAGGTGGTTTCGGACAGATTGGTCCAGCACGCGATGGCCTGCATCTGATTCGCATCGAGCGTATCGGCGTCGAACACGACGGCGAGCGGATTGCCCTTGAACGGCACCGACGTGAACACGTCGACCTGTTTGAAACGAACGATGTTGGCGGGCATGAAGCGCGGTCCGGAGAAGCGTGCGAATGAATCGGGTTGGCGGATTCTATCTGGTGATGACGCAACGATCCACCTCGCCACAAAAGCAGAACGCGTCGCGGGTGTTGACACCTCGCGACGCGTTCCTCATGCACTGCCTGACTGACCGGCTGCCTGACTGCTCGGGCGGTGGCCCGGCTGCCGGGCCGGCATCGTCACGCGCCTGGCCGGTCGGCCGCGGCGCGTGGACTGACTCGTTATTCGACCTCGGCGATCATCTCGATCTCGACGCACGCGCCGAGCGGAATCTGCGCGACGCCGAACGCCGAGCGCGCATGCTTGCCGCGCTCGCCGAACACGTCCGCGACCAGTTCCGATGCGCCGTTCGTGACCAGATGCTGTTCGGTGAATTCGAGCGTCGAGTTGACGAGGCTCATCAATTTGACGATACGCGTGACGCGGTTCAGATCGCCGACATGAGCATGCAGCGTGGCAAGCAGATCGATCGCGATGGAGCGCGCGGCGGCCTTGCCTTCCTCGGTGGTGAGGGTGGCGCCGAGCTTGCCGGTCCAGACCTTGCCGTCTTTCTTCGCGATGTGACCCGACAGGTACACCGTGTTGCCGCTTTGCGCGCTCATCACGTAAGCGGCGGCCGGCGCGCCGGCGACGGGCAGTTCGATGCCCAGTTCCTTGAGCTTGTCGTACACGTTGGTTTGAGACATGTTGCGTCCTTGGTCAGTGGTGAAATTCGGTGCTAAGCGTGAGTGCGGCCTGCGAGTGTTGCACGGCGAGTGCCGCCTGTGAGCCCTACGCGTGAGCCGGGATCGCGCAACGCGCAGGACGCGTTGCGCGGAGTCGGGCCCGGCGCTTACTGGAGCTTCGTGCGGATCAGTTCGGCGAGACGTGCCACGCCTTCTTCGATCTTCGCCGGCGGCACGGTGACGAACGACAGGCGCAGCGTGTTGTGCTGCGCTTCGTTGGCGAAGAACGGACCGCCCGGCACGAACGCGACGTTCTGCGCGACCGCTTCCTCGAGCAGCTTCATGCTGTCGATCTGCGCGGGCAGCTTGACCCAGATGAACATGCCGCCTTCCGGACGATTCCAGCTCACGCCTTCCGGCATATTGCGTTCGAGCGAGCCGAGCATGGCCTCGCACTGGTTGCGATAGAGCTCGCGGATGGTCGGCACGTGGGTGTCGAGGAAGCCGTCCTTGATCAATTCATGCACGATGCGCTGCGTGAAGCTCGGCGTGTGCAGGTCGGTGGCCTGCTTGGCCTGCACCAGTTTGAAGATCAGTTCCTCGGGCGCGATGATGTAGCCGACCCGCAGGCCCGGCGCCAGCACCTTCGAGAACGAACCGAGATGGACGATGTGGTCCGGCGCCATCGACAGCATGGTCGGCAGCGGTTCGCCCGCGTAGTCGAGCGCGCCGTACGGATCGTCCTCGATCACCGGGAACGGCGCGGTCTTCGCGAACTCGGCCAGCGCGCGGCGGCGTTCGATCGGCAGACGGCGGCCCGTCGGGTTCTGGAAGTTCGGTTGCGCGTACAGCAGACGCGCGCCGGCCGTCAGTTCCGGCGTCAGGCCGGCGGGGATCAGGCCTTGTTCGTCGGTCGGCACCTGGATGTAGCGCGGTTCGTACATCGAGAACGATTGCAGCGCGCCGAGATAGGTCGGCGTTTCGACCAGCACCGGGCTGTCCGGGCACACCAGCACCTTGCCCAGCAGGTCGAGCGCCTGTTGCGAACCGGTGGTGATCAGCACCTGCGTGGGACGGATCTGCACGCCGTTGACCGAGTAGCGCTTCGCCACCCATTCGCGCAGCGGCAGATAGCCTTCAGTCGCGCTGTATTGCAGGGCCGCGGCCGGCGAGTCGCGCAGAATGCGGTCCGATGCCTCGCGCATGCGTTCAGCCGGGAAGGTGGCCGGCGAGGGCAGGCCGCCCGCGAACGAAATGACTTCGGGCCGTTCCGTGACCTTCAGAATCTCGCGAATGGCCGAGCTCGTGAGCTTGCGCGCGCGTTCGGACAATTGCCACGTGGGGGCTTTGAGGTCGCTTTGGTCCATGGTCTCCTCTGCTGGTATCGGTGGAACCGGTCAAAACTTCGATTATCGCGCGAGTCGGCGACCCGCGCGCTGCTTGTTGATGCTTGTTAAAGGGTCCGTAGACCGCTGGGTGTTTCGAATTCGGCGACGAGCGACGGGGCGCCGTCGGTTGGCTGCAACGCGATCAGGTGCGCGGCGCCGAGCCACTGCAACTGCGCCGCCAGCGTGTCCACCTGGCGGTGCGTGCCTTTCAGGGCTTTGAGCGCGATTTCCGTGGCCGGCAAGACTTCCGACGGATGGCGCGCCGAATCCCACTGGATCAGCGACGGCAGCAGGCCGTCGCCGGCGTCCTGCCAGCGCGGGAACGCGCCGTCCTCGGGCACCGACAGGCTCCACGTGAAATCGCCGCGCGTCATAGGCACGATCGGCGCGATGCGCTGCGGATACTGCGCCTGCCATGTCGACAGCCGTTTTGGCCGTTCGACCCGGGCGACCCAGTGCGACAGATACGGGCCCTTGTCGAGCCGCGCCTGGACGGCCGGATCGTCGAGCGCGAACAGCCGGGCGCGCGGCGCGCTGCCGTCGGCCGGCGCGGCGCAATGCGGTTCGGCCGCCGCGGCAGAGCGTGGACCGGCTGATGCGGCCGGTGCGGTGGCCGCGGCCGCGTGCGGATCGGCCGCGATCACCTCCAGATACGCGCCGCCCCACAGGTTCAGCAGGCGGTTGTGCGTGCGCATCGACGGATGCGCGCCGCCGCCCGCCGGTGCGACGCCGAGGATATCGGCGACGTACTGCGTGCCCTCGTCGAGGGTGCGGGCGGAAATCACGAGGTGGTCGAGACGGAGCAAATGGGCAGTCATGACGGATCGAGGCGACGGAAAACGCGGATTCAGTACGGCCGGCTGGCGCGCGCCGGGTCGGGCGGCGAGGCTGCCGGGGCCGTAAGCATAACCGTTTGCCGGATCGGCGGGCCATGTAGAGGGCGGTTTTGGCGGATCGTGCCGAAGCGCGGCCGGCGTGCACGACGAGGATGCCGTCGATGGCCGGGTTCGCGGCGCCCTCATTGCTTATATCAAAATGTAGCGGCGTGGACCGGCACAGTAACGGTACAATCGGCTCGATACTTTCCGGTACGCCTGCCGAACATTCCCTCGTGGAAACCGTTGGAGCCCGCCATGTCCGCCCCGCTTGCCCAGATTCCCACGCCGCACGACACGACGTCGATGACGCTGGTCGAACAGCTCGTCCAGTGGGCGCGTCGCCGCATCGAGGAGCGCGTGTTCCGCCCCGGCATGCGCATGCCGTCGATCCGCAAGCTCGCGCTGGATAAGGGCGTATCGCGTTTCACCGTGGTCGAGGCGTACGAACGGCTGGTCGCGCAAGGCTTTCTGGAGTCGCGCCGGGGTTCCGGTTTCTATGTGCGCGAACGGCTGAGCGGCCCGGTCGGCCCGGCGCTCGCCGAGGCCCGCCTGCCGAGCGTCGTGGGTCCGGAGCCGGCCGCGCTCGACGTGGTCTGGCTGCTGCGCAACATGCTGCATTCCGGCGCGCGTCCCGAACGCAGCCCGGGTCTGGGTTTTCTGCCGTCGCGCTGGCTCGACGGCGATCTGATCACCAATGCACTGCGCACGCTCGGCCGCCAGAGCGGCGCGCAGATGCTCAGCATCGGCACGCCGCAGGGCTTCCTGCCGCTGCGTCAGCAGTTGCAGACGCGGCTGGAGGAGCTGGAGATCGGCGTGTCGCCCGAGCAGATCGTGATGGTGTCCGGCATCACCCAGGCGGTCGATCTGATCGCGCGGATCTACGTGAAGCCGGGCGATGCGGTGATCGTCGGCGATCCGGCGTGGTTCCAGATGTTCGGCTGCTTCGCGTCGCAGGGCGCGCGGCTGGTGGGCATGCCGTACACGCCGGACGGCCCCGATCTCGACGCGCTCGAGGCGCTCGTGCAGACCTGGCGTCCGAAGATGCTGGTGATCAACTCGATCCTGCAGAACCCGACCGGGACGTCGCTGACGGCCGCGCAGGCGTTCCGCATCCTGCGTCTGGCCGAGGCCTACGACTTCATCGTGGTCGAGGACGATATCTACGGCGATCTGTGTCCGCCGGGCTATCCGGGCACGCGGCTCGCGAGCCTGGATCAGTTGAAGCGCGTGATCTACCTCGGCAGCTTTTCGAAGACGCTCGCGCCGAATCTGCGCGTCGGCTTTATCGCGAGTTCGCCGGAAGTGGCGCGCGCGGTCGCCGACCAGAAGATGCTGGTCGGCATGACGAGCCCCGAACTGAACGAGCGCGTGCTCTACAAGATCCTGACCGAGGGCCATTACCGGCGTCATGTGGAAAGGCTGCGCACGCGGCTCGACGGCGTGCGCGAAAAAGCCGCGCGGATGCTGGAGAAGACCGGCCTGAAGCTGTTCCTGGCGCCTTCGGCGGGTGTTTTCCTGTGGGCCGACACCGGCGTGGACGCCGGCGCGCTGGCCGCGGCCGGCCACGAAGCCGGCTTTCTGCTGACGCCGGGCAGCCTGTTCTCGCCGCAGCAATCGCCGAGCACGTGGATGCGCTTCAATATCGCCAACTGCGGCGATCCCGAGCTGTCGACGTTTCTGTGCCGCTACCTGGACGGCGTCGCGCGCCGCGCCTCTTGAAACCGCGCCGGGCCGGCCCCATTTAGGCGGGCAAACCAGCAGCCGGCGCCGCGGCGCCGCGCAGTCCGGCCGCCGTTGGCCCGGCCGCCGCTGTTCTCGTTACCCGATTCGAACCCCATTCGCAACAGAGAGGAAATCTGACCATGGCACAAGAAACCATGAGCTTTCAGGCGGAAGTGAAACAGCTTCTGCACCTGATGATCCATTCGCTGTACAGCAACAAGGAAATTTTCCTGCGCGAGCTGATCTCGAATGCGTCCGACGCGGCCGACAAGCTGCGCTTCGAGGCGATCGAAAACAGCGCGTTGTACGAGAACGATCCGAACCTGCGGATCCGCGTGTCGTTCGACAAGGCGGCCCGCACCGTCACGATCGACGACAACGGCATCGGCATGAGCCGCGACGAAGCGATCGCCAACCTCGGCACGATCGCCCGCTCGGGCACCAAGGAGTTCTTCGGCAAGCTCTCCGGCGACCAGCAGAAAGATGCGGCGCTGATCGGCCAGTTCGGCGTGGGCTTCTACTCGGGCTTCATCGTCGCGGACAAAATCACGGTGGAAACGCGCCGCGCCGGTTTGCCGGCCTCGGACGCCGTGCGCTGGGAAAGCGCGGGCGAGGGCGATTTCGCGGTGGAGAGCATCGAGCGCGCGGCGCGCGGCACGACCATCACGCTGCATCTGCGTGCGGAAGAGGACGACCTGCTGTCCGCGCATCGTCTGAAATCGATCATCCAGAAGTACTCCGACCACGTCGCGCTGCCGATCCTGATGAGCAAGGAAGAGTGGGACGCGGAAAAGAGCGAGATGGTCACGAAGGACGAAGACGAGACCGTCAACCAGGCGAGCGCGCTGTGGACCCGCGCGAAGAACGAGATCACCGAGGAGCAGTACAAGCAGTTCTACCAGCACCTCGCGCACGATCACCAGGACCCGCTCACGTGGACGCATAACCGCGTCGAGGGCCGCAGCGAGTACACGCAACTGCTGTACGTGCCGACCCACGCGCCGTTCGACATGTTCAACCGCGATCATCGCGGCGGCCTCAAGCTGTACGTGAAGCGCGTGTTCATCATGGACGACGCCGAGCAACTGCTGCCCGCCTATCTGCGTTTCGTGAAGGGCGTGGTCGATTCGAGCGATCTGCCGCTGAACGTGTCGCGCGAAATCCTGCAGGAAAGCCGCGACGTGAAGGCGATCCGCGAAGGCGTGACCAAGCGTTCGCTGTCCATGCTCGAAGAACTGGCGAACTCGGAGAACGAAGCCGACAAGGAAAAGTACGCCGGTTTCTGGAAGGAGTTCGGGCAGGTGCTGAAGGAAGGCATCGGCGAAGACTTCGCCAATCGCGAGCGGATCGCGAAACTGGTGCGCTTTGCGTCGACGCACACGGAAACGCCGGAGCAGACCGTGTCGCTGGCCGACTACGTCGCGCGCATGAAGCCCGAGCAGACCAAGATCTACTACGTGACCGCCGATACGTGGCAGGCCGCGACCCACAGCCCGCATCTCGAAGTGTTCCGCAAGAAGGGCGTGGAAGTGCTGCTGTTGACCGACCGTGTCGACGAATGGATGCTGTCGTTCCTGAACGAATTCGACGGCAAGCCGCTGCAAAGCGTCGCGCGTGGCGACCTCGATCTGGGCGCGCTGAACGATGAGGAAAAAGAGGCGCAGGAGAAGGTCGGCGAGGAGTTCAAGCCGCTCGTCGAGAAGATGAAGGAAGCGCTGAAGGACAAGGCGAAAGACGTGCGTCTCACGTTCCGCCTGACCGATTCGCCCTCGTGTCTCGTCGCGGACGACGGCGAGATGAGCGGTTACCTGCAACGCATGCTGAAGGCCGCGGGTCAGCAGGCGCCGTCGTTCCATCCGATTCTCGAAGTGAATCCGGAGCACGCGCTGGTCAAGGGTCTGCAGGCGGACAGCGCGAACTTCGACGACTGGTGCCACCTGCTGTTCGATCAGGCGATGCTGGCCGAAGGCGGTTCGCTGGAAGATCCGGCGAGCTTCGTGAAGCGGACCAATGCGTTGCTGCTGGCGCGTGCTTGATGAATGCGATGTGACGGCGGGTGGTCGACGCCGGTGTTGAAAAAATGCGCTGCCTCGGCAGCGCATTTTTTTTGCAGCGTATTGACCGCCAATTGCGGCCGATGGTGACGGCTTGCGACCGATGGTGACCGATGGTGACCGGAATCATTCACGCCGTTCCGGCCACAAAAAATTTACCGCGCCGGCACCGGTCCGTTCAAACGCGCCACTTGCGACAGCACGCTACCGGCCAGTTCCTTGGCTTCATGGCAGGACTTGGGATCGGCCAGCACTTTCGCGGCCAGGCTGCCGATTTTCTGGCTGGTCTGCTTGGACGTGTGATGTTGTGCGAGCGCCGAACCGGCGAGTTCTTTCTCCATAAAGGTGACGACCGGGCGCCGCAGCACGAGCGCGGCGAGATGGGCGATGCGGTCGGAAGTTTCCTTCAGGTTTGCAGTACTCAAGCTTGACTCCTTGGATAGTTAATTATCGATGACGCCGGCCGTTTTTTTGCGACCCTCGCAGCCGGCGAAAATCAGTATGGTTAACTAAACAAGGATTATCAACGACCATAAATTGAGATTGGTTTATGAGACGCCATCCGCGCGATTTGTCTTATTCTCCCGCGTTCAAATTTCGGATGGCTGAAGGATTAATCGCAATCTTTTAAGTCAAATTTGCGCTTGTTCTGATTCTGATTGCGCAGTTTTGCGCCGTGACCTCTCTGTCAATTTTTATGTTCGATTCCACTCTGATTTCATCCAACGATCCGGTTCATCTCATCTGGGCAACGTTGCGCGAGCGCGGCTTCGACGCCGCCGCGCAATGCGCGGCCGAACTTATAGCGGCAGGCGCGCCGCCGCAGTTGCTCGCCGATCTTTATGCAAGCGCCAGGTGTGTCGAGGATGCGCATCACAGCGTTTCGCACGCCGGCACCGAAGCGACCGCCGCCACGCAAGCCGCACATCACGCCCGTCTCGCGCTCTTCGCCGATGCACTCGGTCATGCCGACGCCGCACAGAGCCACAGCGAAATCGCCGTGGCAGCGCAGCCGCTGTCGTCGACCATCGACTGGATCGTCTGGCTGGTCAATCGCTGTAGCGCGTATTCGGCCGCCACGCACATGCTGCGCGCGTACGAGCGCAGCGCGCCACGCGATGCGCGCGCGCCCTGGTGGCTGTCCATCGCGCTGACGCCGTTGCCGGGACCACACGCGCAGGCCGAACGGTGCGCGGCGCTCGCTCGCGCCTACGCGCTCGACCCGGCGCTCGATCCGGCATTGCCGTTGCAACTCGTGCTGGCGCGGCGCGAGGCGCGCGATTGGCCGGAAGTCGAGCGCATCTGCCGCGAACGGCTCGCGCGGGACCCCGCCGATGCCGAAATGGCCTGGCAACTCAGCCACGCGCAATGGCAGTGCAACGATGCGGCCGCGGCCGAAGCCACGATGCGTGCGGTCGATGCCGCCGCTCCCGGCAACGCGCAGGTCGTGGCGGCGATCGGCATGTACCTCGCCGAGCAGGCGTGCTACGACGCGAGCGAAGCCGTGTTGCACGACGCGTTGTCGCTCGACCCCGCGGCCGTGCAGCCGGCGGTCGATCTCGCCGATCTGGAATTGCGGCGCGGCGCGTGGACTCGCGCGTGGCCGCGCTTCGAAGCGCGGTTGACGCGAGCCGACCGCGAAGCGGAGAACGTCGTCAGCGTGATCGCGGGATGGTGTCCGCGCTGGCAGGGCGAGGCGCTGTCGGGCAAGACGCTCGTCGTTCACGCCGAACTGGGCAGTGGCGACGATATCCAGATGGTGCGTTTCGTCCCCGCGCTGGCGGCTCATGTACACGCGCAGGGCGGCCGGTTGGTGCTCGCCGCGCGGCGCCCCTTGCAGCCGCTGTTCGCGCGTTTCCACGCGGATTGCGTGGCGATCGAAGACGGGCCGCCCGGCGCCGTCGATTACGCGTTGCCGATGATGAGCCTGCCGCTCGCACTCGGCTTGCGTCCCGAGGACGTGCGCGGCGCGCCGTACCTGCAAGCCGGCGCCGGCAGGCTCGCCGCGTGGCGCGAGCGGATCCATGCATGCGTGCCGGATGCGAGGCATCACGTCGGTCTGGTGTGGGCGGGCAATCCGACGCATCGGCGCGACGCGAAGCGGTCGATTCCTTTGAGCGCGTTGCGTCCGCTGCTGACGCTGCCGGACATCGTGTTCCATCCGCTCACGCCCGGCCGCGACGCGGATGTCGCCGCGTTGAACGCGGCAGGCTTTCGCTTCTGCAATCTGTCGGCGCACTACGAAAACGGTTTCGACGACGTGGCGGCGCATCTGGGCGCGCTCGACGCGCTGGTGACGATCGACAGCGCGCCGTTGCATCTGGGCGGCGCGCTGGGGCGTCCGGTGCTGGCGATGCTCGACCACGTGTCGCACTGGGCATGGGGCACCGGCGAGACGCAGCCGTGGTACGACTCGGTGGAGATGTTCAGGCAGCCGCAACCGGCGGATTGGGCGCCGGTGGTCGAGCGCGTCGCGGCGCGCTTGCGGGCGTTGATGCGCGCCGGTGCACCGGATTGATCGCGTAGCGCCGCGTCCGCAGTGTCCATCCGGATCGTTTCGACTTGTAGAAACGCCTCGATGTGTTGTCGATGTCCCATTCAGATTTGCCATTCCGCCAGCCTTTAAACTGCGGAAGGGCGGCGCGCCAGGCGGCATCGACTTCAACACCCAAGCCGCCGCGGCCGGCGTCCATCCGCTGGGCCCCGAGATCCACCATTTCGCCGACACGCTCGCGATCATCCGTCGCTCGATCTGGTGATCACCGTCGACACCGCCGTCGCCCATCTCGCCGGCGGCTGCGGCGCGCCGGTCTGGGTGCTGGTGCCCACCTTCACGGACTGGCGCTGGCTGATCGATCGCGCGGACAGCCCGTGGTATCCGTCGATGCGTGTGTTCCGGCAGCGCGAGCTGGACAACTGGGACCCGCTGCTGGCGCAGGTCGCTGCCGCGCTGCGGGATGTTCCGCCAATGCCGCCGCTATAATCCGGCACCATGCCTATCCGTTTCGATGCCGCCGACGCCCACTGGCGCGTCGCGCCCCTTGCCGGTTTCAGCGCCGCCCAGAAAGACTGGCTGACGCGCGGCGGTTCGCTGACCGCGCATCTGCGCGCGCTCGGCACGGTCGCGGTGCGCGTCACGCGTGAATGCGTCGCGCTGCCGTGGGACGATGAATACGCCGCGCTCGGCCTCGCGTCGCGCGCGCCGGTGTGGGTGCGGGAAGTGGTGCTGGCTGTGGACGGCGTGCCGTTCGTCGCCGCGCACAGCGTGACGCCGCTCGCCGCGAGCGTCGGCGTGTGGCAGGCCACCCGGCGTCTGCGAACGCGGCCGCTGGCCGAACTGCTGTATAGCGACAGCAGCGTCGCGCGGTCGGCGCTGGTGAGCCGGCGCGTGAATGCGCGTCATCCGTTGTACCGGCTGGCGGCGCGCGAGGTTGCCGCGCCGGCGCCGCATGCGCTGGTCGCACGCCGCTCGGTGTTCGAGCGCTACGGCGCGCCGCTGATGGTTACCGAATGCATGTTGCCTGCGCTGTGGGTGCATGTCGCGAGTCTGGACGACGCGCGCCGCGATCAAGATGCCGGAGCATGCGAAGGGCAAGCCACACGCGAAGGCATGGGCGCAAATACCGCGCGCGGTCCGCATGGCGCCCACGCCACGCATCCACGCATCCGCGAACACGGCCGGCCGCTCGATCACACCGCGTCGCGCGCGCATGCCGCGAAGGACACCGCGCCGCGCGATGCCGCCGGCCCGTCCGGCAAACGGAGCCGCTGATGTTGCGCGGCTTCCCGCCCGTGGCCGCGGCGGATACCCATACGTTGATACTCGGCAGCTTTCCGGGCGAGGCGTCGCTGGCGGCGACGCAGTATTACGCGCATCCGCGCAATCAGTTCTGGCGCCTGCTCGGCGTGGTCCTCGACGAACCGTCGCTGCACGAACTGCCCTACGATCAGCGTCTCACGCGCCTGCTCGCGCACCGCATCGGCCTGTGGGACGTGCTCGACGCCTGTCATCGCAAGGGCAGTCTCGATTCGGCGATCCGCAACGCGCAGCCGAACGACTTCGCGTCCCTGCGCGAGTATGCGCCGCTGCTCAGGAAGGTTTGCTTCAACGGCAAGACAGCCGGGCGCTTCGCCGAGATCATCGGCGCGGCCGGCTTCGCCACCCTGGTGCTGCCGTCGTCGAGCCCCGCCAATGCTATGCTCTCGTTCGACCAAAAATTGTGCCTCTGGCGCGACATCCTCACACTTCCATGACGAAACTGATTAAACGCGCTTCGGCCGAAGCGCGTGCCTTCCGCCATCGCGCGGCCGATTCCGCCGTCGGCGGCAAGCAACAGGCCGCGCGCGGCAAGAAGCGCCCGCAGCACGAGCGCGACGACGATCTGCACGACGCACCGCAAATCGAAGCGCCGCGCAAACCGCGTTTCGCGCCGGTGACGTTCTCCGAGGAAGGCGGCGTGCGCTTCCTGCATTTCGGCACGGAATGGGTGCAAGGCGCGATGCGTCTGCGCAAGCCCGATCACATCGAACTCGAATACGCGCAGCAGATGATGGCCTGGCTGCTGTTCCTCGAAACGCCCAAACGCATCGTCCAGCTCGGCCTCGGCGCGGCGGCCTTGACCAAGTTCGCGCATCGCTTCCTGAAGCGCGCGAAGGTCGAGGCGGTCGAAGTGAACCCGGCGGTCGTGGTGGCGGCGCGCACCATGTTCGAACTGCCGCACGACGACGCTCGTCTGAGCGTGCACGAAACCGACGCGTGGGACTTCGTCAACGACCGCGCCAACCACGGCACGATCGGCGCGCTGCAGATCGACGTCTACGATGCGACCGCGCGCGGTCCGGTGCTCGACAGCGTCGGCTTCTATCGCGCGGTGCGCGCGTGTCTGACCGGGGCGGGCGTGGTGACGGTGAACCTGTTCGGCGATCATCCGAGCTTCGTGCGCAACATGAAGCGCCTGAACGAAGCCTTCGACGGCCGCGTGGTCGCGCTGCCGGAAGTGCACGACGGCAACCGCATCGCAATCGCGTTCTCCGGCCCGGCGCTCGACGTGCCGTTCAGCGCGCTGCAAACGCGCGCAAAGCTGATCGAGGCACAGCTCGGCCTGCCGGCGCGCAAGTGGATCAAGGGCTTGCAGGAATCGACCGGGCAGAACGGCGCGTCGTTCGTTATCTGATCTGAATACGGGGCGGCCGCGCTCGCGGCTCGCCCCGGCTACGCGGCTCAGCCGCGCGTCTTGACCGGGCGCCTCGATCGCAGGCCTCGACCGTACGTCTCACCCGCGAGCCTCGCTCGCCGCCCTCGACCCCACGTCCCAGCAGCACTCCCAGCGCCCCAGCAGCCGCGCCATGCGCCTCGGGTCCACCCTGCTTGACCACACGTTCGCCGCTCCTATACTCTTTCGAAGCTTTCGGGGTGCCCGTGGCTATCCGCGACGGGAACCGCCACCCGTCCGACACGGGCCGACAACATTTCAATAATAGGGAAGAGGAGACGTCATGGCTCACGACGCCGACGCGAACAAGGCCAGCAAGCACTGGCTCTGGTTGCTGCTGTTGCCCTGGATCGCGATGATCTGGGTGCCGTCATACAACAAGGTCGAACCGCAGCTGTTCGATTTCCCGTTCTTCTACTGGTATCAGCTCCTGTGGGTGCTGATCAGCGCAGTGATCACGGCTCTCGTGTACTTCAAGACCAAGACGCGCTCCACGCACAGCTCGCAAGGGGGCGCACGCTAATGAACGCCACCGCAACCTTCGTCTTCGTTCTGTTTTTCATCGGCGTCACGATTCTCGGCTTTATCGCGGCCCACTGGCGGCGCGGCGATCTCGCCCATCTGGAAGAGTGGGGCCTGGGCGGCCGGCGCTTCGGCACCATCGTCACGTGGTTCCTGCTGGGCGGCGACCTGTACACCGCCTACACCTTCATCGCGGTGCCGGCGCTCGTGTTCGGTGCGGGCGCAACCGGTTTCTTCGCGCTGCCGTACACGATCCTGATCTACCCGTTCGCGTTCGTCGTGTTCCCGAAACTGTGGAGCATCGCCAAACGTCAGGGCTACGTGACATCGGCGGACTTCGTGTCGGCACGCTACGGCAGCCGGATGCTCGCGCTGGCCGTCGCGGTGACGGGCATCGTCGCGACCATGCCGTACATCGCGCTGCAACTGGTCGGCATCGAAGTGGTGATCGGCGCGCTCGGGTTCGATACCAAGGGCTTCGTCGGCGATCTGCCGCTGATCATCGCGTTCGCGATTCTCGCCGCGTACACGTACACGTCGGGGCTGCGCGCACCGGCAATGATCGCCGTGGTCAAGGACATCCTGATCTACATCACGATCTTCGCCGCGATCATCGTGATTCCGCCGCAACTGGGCGGCTTCGCGCACATCTTCGGTTCGGTGCCGCCGGCCAAGCTGCTGCTGAAGGCGCCGGACGTGTCGAGTCTGAACGGCTACAGCGCGTACGCGACCCTCGCGATGGGTTCGGCGCTCGCGCTGTTCCTGTATCCGCACTCGATCACCGCGGTGCTGTCGTCGAAGTCGGGTAACACGATCCGCCGCAACATGGCGATGCTGCCGGCCTACTCGCTGGTGCTCGGCCTGCTCGCGCTGCTCGGCTTCATGGCGCTTGCCTCGGGCGTGAAGGACATGCCGGAATTCGCGCCGTACTTCAAGGCATTCGGCCCGAACTTCGCGGTGCCGGCGCTGTTCCTGCACTTCTTCCCGTCGTGGTTCGTCGGCGTGGCGTTCGCGGCGATCGGCATCGGCGCGCTGGTGCCGGCGGCGATCATGTCGATCGCGGCGGCCAACCTGTACACGCGCAACATCCACAAGGAGTTCATCAACCGCAACATGTCGCACGAACAGGAGACCAACGTCGCGAAGCTGGTCTCGCTGATCGTCAAGGTCGGCGCGGTCGCGTTCATTCTCGGCCTGCCGCTGACGTACGCGATTCAGTTGCAGCTGCTCGGCGGGATCTGGATCATCCAGACGCTGCCGGCCATCGTGCTCGGTCTGTACACGCGCGTGCTCGACTATCGCGGCCTGTTGGCGGGTTGGGCGGCCGGTATCGTCACGGGTACGTGGATGGCGATTTCGCTGAAGCTGGCGGGTTCGATCTTCACGATCCATCTGTTCGGGATGGCGATTCCGGGTTATGCGGCGGTGTGGTCGCTGATCGTGAACCTGGTGGTGTCGGTGGTGGTGAGCCTGCTGGTGCGCGCGAGCGGCATGCAGCGCGCCGAAGACCGCACGCGTCCGGAAGATTATCTGGACGTGGTCGAAAGCTGAATGTGATGGGCCTTATCTGGCCGGCCTGAAGATGGCCTGAAGGCCGGTTGAAGGTGGTCCGAGGCAGCCTGAGGGCGGCCAGAAACGAAACGCCCACGGACGAAAGTTCGCGGGCGTTTGTTTTTATACGGCCGTCCAGGGCAGGATAGCGAAACCGTCCTCTCACGGTTTTTACCGCACCGCCATGGCCTCTGCCGATTCCCACACTGTGACCAGCCGCCGCTCGGCGCTCAGCCGCATGGTGCGCGCCGTTACCTCGCCGTACTACCGTTATCGTCACGCGAAAGTGCTCCACAGTCTGCGTGTCGGCCTCGCGATGCTGGTGTCGATTCTGGCCACCACGGGTATCGACATTCCGCACGGCATCTGGTCGTCGGTATCGCTGCTGGTGGTGATCGGCGGCTTGCAGCATCATGGCAATATCCGCAAGAAAGCCGCCGAGCGCGCGGCCGGTACGCTGCTCGGCGCGCTGATCGGACTCTCGCTGATCCTCGTGCAGAATCTGACCGGCTCACTGCCGTTGACCTATGTGCTGATGTCGATCGCGGCGGGTATCTGCGCGTGGTTTGCGATCGGCTCGTCCGGCTACATCGGATTGTTGACGGCCATCACCATGTGCATCGTCGCGGGTCACGGCGACAATCAGATCGACGTCGGCTTGTGGCGCACGCTGAATGTCGCGATCGGAATCGCCATCGCGCTGGCGTTTTCGTTCGCGCTGCCGCTGCATGCGACTTATTCATGGCGCTACGGTCTCGCCAACAATCTGCGCGAATGCGCGCGCATCTACGCGCAGCTGCTGGCGGGCGAAACCCTCAGCGAGGAAGAGCAGGTCAAGCGCTTCCTGGCGATCAACAAGCGGCTGGTGCAATTGCGTTCGCTGATGCCGTCGGTGGCGAAGGAGATCGACGTGCCGCAGTACAAGCTGGAGGAGATTCAGCGGTTGCATCGCTCGGTGCTCAGCTCGCTGGAGTTGCTCGCGACCGGTTCGCTGATGCATGCGGATGCGCCCGCGCGCGCGGCCTATGGCGCGCAATGCGGCGCCGAGGTGCGCGCGGTGCGGGCGATTCTGCTATCGGTATCGCGCGGGCTGCGCTTCGGCCGTGCGCCGCGCGCGGGCATTCCGGCCGCCGCGCCGCTCGCGCAGGCGCAGTCGGGCGGCGGCGCGGCAGGCGGCGTGCCGTCCGATCGCGTGCCGCTCGATCTTCAGGGGCCGTACTGGCTCGGCCAGCGGCTCGCCGAACAGGTGGACCGGCTGCGCGCGTTGTTGCTGGAGACCGAGCCGAACTGGAATATCGAACGGCATTCGCGGACGTTGCTGAAGGTGTAGCGACGTTGTACCGGTCGCCAGGCGCGCGGTGCGAGACGCGAGGCGCGAGGCGCGAGGCGCGGTGCACGGTGCGCCTCGCTTCGCGCATTTTCGTTCGACGTATCTCAGTGGCCGCCTTCTTCCGGCACCGTCACCATCCACATCAAGCCGAAGCGGTCCACCACCATGCCGAAACCCTTGCTCCAGAAAGTGGGCTGATACGGCAAGGCCACCTGGCCGCCGTCGGCGAGCGCCTTGAAATATCGCTGCGCGGTTGCGTCGTCGTCGGCGGTTAGCGAGAGCGCGAAACCGTTCATCGAACCGGCGTTGGGATCGCAATGACCGTCGGAGGCCATCCAGAGGGTCGAACCCATCTTGATCGCCGCGTGCATGATTTTTTCCTCGAGACCGGGACGCGGCGCATTCTGCGGGTCCGGCGGCGCTTCCTTGTAACGCATCTTGAAGGTCACTTCGGCGCCGAGTTTCTCGGTGTAATACGCGAGCGCTTCTTCGCAACGGCCGTTGAAAAACACATAAGGCTGAACGTACATGATCGTCTCCCGAATCAGGATCAGCGGACGCCGTCGGCCCTCGGCAAACCCGGAAGAGGGACGGGCGTGTTGACGATTGTAGGCGTGCGTTGAGGCGGGATCGTGACTTTATATCGTAGGAAGACAGCGCAGGCGGTCAGGCACCGTGCCGACTCGAGGACCGTGCGGCCGACGCGCGGCGGGACGCGAGGTCGCGGCATCTCCCACTCAACCCGGCCAAACCCCGCCAAACCCCGCCAAGCCCCGGTAAACGATAAACGGCCCCGAACCGGGAGGTTCGAGGCCGTTTATCGTTGGACGCTTAGCCGGGCCTGCCCAAGCTCAGCTCAAATCAACGCAGCGCTTCGATCAGCTTCTCCAGCTTGACCGCATCCGCCGCGAACGCACGGATACCTTCAGCCAGTTTCTCCGTCGCCATCGCCTCGTCGTTGACGAGGAAACGGAACGACGACTCATCCACCGGCACGCGTTCGATATCCGCGTCCTGCGAAACGTCCGGCGACAGCTTGCGCTCGACCTTGTCGGTGCTTTCCTGCAGCTTCTGCAGCAGATCCGGGCTGATGGTCAGCAGATCGCAGCCGGCCAGTTCCAGAATCTGGCCGGTGGTGCGGAAGCTCGCGCCCATCACCTCGGTCTTGTAGCCGAACTTCTTGTAATACGCGTAGATGCGGCGCACCGACTTGACGCCCGGATCGTTGGCGCCGCCGTCCTTCGCTTCGTCCCACGCGCTGCCGGCGTTCTTCTTGTACCAGTCGTAAATCCGGCCGACGAACGGCGAAATCAGTTGCGCGCCCGCTTCCGCGCACGCAGCGGCCTGCGCGAGCGAGAACAGCAGCGTCATGTTGCAGTGGATGCCTTCCTTCTGCAGCACTTCGGCCGCGCGGACGCCTTCCCACGTGGAGGCCAGCTTGATCAGCACGCGTTCGCGGCCGATGCCGTGGTCCTTGTACAGCGCGATCAGTTCGCGGCCCTTGGCGATCGACGCCTCGGTATCGAACGACAGACGCGCGTCCACTTCGGTCGACACGCGGCCAGGGATGATGTTGAGGATTTCGGTGCCGAACGCGATCAGCAACTGATCGATGATCGCGCCGACCGGTTTCGACGCGTGCGCCTTGACGGTCTTTTCGAGCAGCGGCTTGTAGTCGTCCTTCTGCACCGCTTTCAGGATCAGCGACGGATTGGTGGTCGCATCCTGCGGCTTGTACTGGGCAAGCTGCTGGAAGTCGCCGGTATCGGCGACGACGGTGGTGTACTGCTTGAGCTGGTCGAGTGCGGTTGTCATGTTCGGGCCTTCAGGGCGCGCGAGCGCCGTGGTTCGGGAGAAATGAGATCGCCGCCGCACTGATCGGACTCCACCAGTGCCGGCGGCCGCGGGTCACGCTGCAACGCTGGCCGCCGATCCTGCCGGGATTGTGACGGAAAGCGCTGACGGATGCTTCTATTCTATGGCGTATCGCCTGATGCGGTATTGACACTTGCGCATGGCGATCCGTTCAGCCGCGCCGCGCGTTCAGTACGACCTGCGTGACGACGCCGGCCACCAGTCCCCAGAACGCCGAGCCGATCGACAGCAGCGTCAGGCCGGAGGCCGTGACCATGAACGTCACCAGCGCCGCCTCGCGCTGCCGGACATCCTGCATCGCGTTGGCGAGGCCGCTCATGATCGAGCCGAACAGCGCGAGCGCCGCCACCGACACCACCAGCGCCTTCGGCAATGCCGCGAACAGCGCGGCGATCGTCGCGCCGAAAATGCCGGCGACCAGATAGAAAATGCCGCACCAGACCGCCGCCGTGTAACGTTTGGCGCGGTTTTCGTGCGCTTCCGGGCCGGTGCAGATCGCCGCCGTGATCGCCGCAAGATTGATGCCGTGCGAGCCGAACGGCGCGAGCAGCAGCGAGGCGATGCCGGTCGTCGAGATCAGCGGCGCGGAGGGCGTGGTGTAGCCGTCCGCGCGCAGCACGGCGATGCCCGGCACGTTCTGCGACGCCATCGCGACCACGAACAGCGGAATGCCGATGCTGACGCATGCCGCCATCGAGAATGCCGGCATGGTGAATACCGGATGCGCGAGCGCCACGTGAAAGCGGCTGAAATCGAGCAGGCCGAGCGCGCCGGCCGCGATCGTGCCGACGATCAGCGTCGTGACGATCGCATAGCGCGGCGCGAGCCGTTTGACGATCAGGTAGGTGAAGAACATCGTCAGCACGAGCGCGGTCTGGAATTGCGCGGCGCGGAAAATCTCGATGCCGATCTCGAACAGAATGCCCGCCAGCAACGCCGACGCGATGCCGGCCGGAATCTTCTTCATCAGCGTGTCGAACCAGCCGGTCAGACCGACCACCGTCAGCAGCACCGCGCAGACGATGAACGCGCCGATCGCCTCCGGATACGCGACGTGCGGCAGCGACGACACCAGCAAGGCCGCGCCGGGCGTCGACCACGCAATCACGATCGGCGCGCGGAAGCGCAGCGACAGCCCGATCGTGCAGACCGCCATGCCGATCGACAGCGCCCAGATCCACGACGAAATCTGCGCGTCGCTGAGATGCGCGGCCTGGCCGGCCTGGAACATCAGCACGAGCGAACTGGTGTAGCCGGTCATCATCGCGACGAAACCGGCGACGATGGTGGACAGCGAGGTATCGGCGAACGGGTTGAAGCGGCCGGGCGGCGTGGCGGTGGGCGGTGAACCCGGTGGCAGATCCGGCGACAGATTGGGAGACGAAGGCGAACTCATGCGAAGCTTTCTTATCGTTGACAGTGGGGCGGCAGGACAAACGGGCGACCGGGAACAGCGAACCGGCCTGAAGGGGACTATTTGCTGAGCGTCCGCATGGCGGTCTCCAGCCCGGCGAGCGTCAGCGGATACATGCGCTGGCCGAGCACGTCGCGGATCGCGCTGACCGACTGGCGGTAGGCCCACAGACCTTCCGGTTCGGGATTGAGCCACGCGTGATGCGGGAAATGATCGGCGAGCCGGCGTAGCCAGACCGCGCCGGCTTCCGCGTTGTTGTACTCCACCGAGCCGCCCGGCTGCAGCACTTCGTAGGGACTCATGGTCGCGTCGCCGACGAAGATCAGCTTGTAGTCGGGCGTGAATTTGTGCAGCACGTCCCACGTCGGCATGCGCTCGGCGTGACGGCGGCGGTTGTGCTTCCACAGGAAGTCGTACACGCAGTTGTGGAAGTAATAGAACTCCAGGTGCTTGAATTCCGCCTTGGCGGCCGAGAACAGCTCCTCGACGCGCTTGATGTGATCGTCCATCGAACCGCCCACATCGAGCAGCATCAGCACCTTCACCTTGTTGTGCCGCTCCGGCACCATCTTCAGGTCGAGCCAGCCGGCGTTGGCGGCGGTGCTGCGGATCGTGTCGGGCAGATCCAGTTCCTCGGCGGCGCCTTCGCGCGCGAAGCGCCGCAGACGCCGCAGCGCGACCTTGATGTTGCGCGTGCCGATTTCGACCTGGTCGTCGTAGTCGCGATACGCGCGCGCTTCCCACACCTTCACCGCGCTGCGGTTGCCCGCCGCCTCGCCGCCGATGCGGATGCCCTCGGGGTTGTAGCCGCCGTTGCCGAACGGCGATGTGCCGCCGGTGCCGATCCAGCGGTTGCCGCCCTCGTGGCGCTCCTTCTGCTCGTCGAATAGTTGCTTGAGGCGCTCCATCAGCTTCTCGAGGCCGCCCATCGCCTCGATCTGCGCTTTTTCCTCCGGCGACAGATCGCGTTGCAGCTTCTTCTTCAGCCAGTCGAGCGGGACGTCGAAGGCCAGTTCCGAGGTTTTCGCGACGCCGTTGAAATAGGCGCCGAACGCCTGGTCGAACTTGTCGAAATACTGTTCGTCCTTGACCAGCGTGATGCGCGCGAGATAGTAGAACTCGTCGAGCGACGGCGCGATCACATTGGCCTTGAGCGCTTCGAGCAGCGTCAGGTATTCCTTGACCGACACCGGCAGTCGGGCGTTGCGCAGCGTGTAGAAGAAGTCGATCAGCATGCTGGTTCCTCGGCGATGGCGGCGGCGTGGGCGGCCGGGCTGGCCACGCCGGCCGGCTTGAGCGGGCCGGCGAACGGCCGCCGCGACGGGCGCATCAACGGTTGTTGCGGTTCATGAAGATCAGCCGCTCGAACAGGCTCACGTCCTGTTCGTTCTTCAGCAGCGCGCCATGCAGCGGCGGAATGATCTGCTTCTGGTCGGACGAGCGCAGCGCCTCGGGCGGAATGTCCTCGGCGAGCAGCAGCTTGAGCCAGTCGAGCAGTTCCGAGGTGGACGGCTTCTTCTTCAGCCCGGCGACGTTGCGCAACTCGAAGAAGCTCTGCATCGCCGCGGCGAGCAGCTCTTTCTTGATGCCGGGGTAGTGGACCTCGACGATCTGCTGCATCGTCACCGGATCGGGGAATTTGATGTAGTGGAAGAAGCAGCGGCGCAGGAACGCATCGGGCAGTTCCTTCTCGTTGTTCGACGTGATGATCACGAGCGGGCGCTGTTTCGCGCGGATCAACTCGTGCGTCTCGTACACGTAGAACTCCATGCGGTCGAGTTCGCGCAGCAGATCGTTCGGGAATTCGATATCGGCCTTGTCGATCTCGTCGATCAGCAGCACGGTCTGCTGGTCCGACTCGAAGGCCTGCCACAGCACACCCTTCACGATGTAGTTGCGGATGTCCTTCACGCGCTCGTCGCCGAGCTGCGAATCGCGCAGGCGCGATACCGCGTCGTACTCGTAGAGACCTTGCTGGGCCTTGGTGGTGGACTTGATGTGCCATTGCAGCAGCGGCATGCCGAGCGCGGCGGCCACTTCCTCGGCGAGCATGGTCTTGCCGGTGCCGGGCTCGCCCTTGATCAGCAGCGGGCGCTTCAGCGTCATCGCGGCGTTGACCGCGAGCTTGAGGTCGTCGGTGGCGACGTACTGCGATGAGCCTTCGAAACGCATGGCGAGCTGCTCTTTTTTGGGAAAAAACCCAGTATAAGTCAGAAGACCTGTTGGCCCGAAACAGGCTCGCGTAAGGTGTGACCCGCGGTGCAGCACGGTGCGGCCGGTATCTCCGGGGCATGGCGCGCACAGGCGGCGCGAATGCGCGTCGGGCGCCGTGCGGCAGGCGCGGCGGGGTTCAGCGGCGCGCACCGGGGCTATGCGCCGGGCCGGCGAGCCGCCCGCCCCGCTCGGTGGACGTTTCGCGCGGCGTCGCGGTACAATTAGCCCGATTTTTTTGGCCTGCGTGGCTACCCTATAAGAAGAACGGCGCGGGCCGTTGCCTTTTTGGGCGCCCGTTTCCCCTCATGCCAGGTTACATGCTATGAATAAATTCGTCAGCAAACACGTCGTGATCGTAGCGCTGTCGGTGCTCGCGGGCCATGTGGCCAGCGCGCAGGCAGCGGATGTCGTGGGCAACGCCAAGGCGGGCCAAGGCAAGGTCGCGATGTGTATCGGCTGCCACGGCATCCCCGAATACCGTACGGCTTACCCTGAGGTGTATCGCGTGCCCATGCTGGGCGGCCAGAATCAGCAGTACCTCGAAAACGCAATGCACGGCTACAAGAAGGGCGATCGCCACTTCGAAACCATGCATGCCATCACCACGTCGCTGTCGGATCAGGACATCGCCGATATCGCCGCTTACTACGCAGCGCAAAATTCCTCTTCGAAAAGCAATCCCGACAAGTGATCGGCCGCGCACGTCGTCAGTCACTCGGCTATTAAATTCGCGGGATAGGAGCATTCATGAATAAGCCCCAACAGGCACTCCACACGGTGTTCAAGGCTGCATGCGCGTCGGCGGCAGTAATCGGTCTTTTGGCAGCGAACGCCGCGCACGCGGCGGACGCGGGCAACGGCAAGGTGCTCGCCGACAGCCACAATTGCGCGGCCTGCCATGGCGTCAACCTGAACAAGCCGGTGAGCCCGGAATATCCGAAGCTCGCCGGTCAGCACGCCGATTATGTTTACTGGGCGCTGCGCCAGTATCAGATGGGCAACGGCAATCCGCACCTCGGCCGCAACAACGCGATCATGCAGGCACAGGTGCAGAGCCTGTCGCCGAGCGACATGAAAGACCTCGCCGCGTACGTCGAATCGCTGAGCGGCGATCTGGTGCAGAAGAAGTAAGCGCGCAGATTGCGCGTGGGCGGGTTAACCCGCTAACGCTTCCAGAATGAACAACACCCCGCCTTGGCGGGGTGTTGTGCTTTTGGGCGACGGTTTTTCGGGGCGATGTTTTTCAGGCGATGGGTTCGACTGTGCGGGGCATGAGTGTGCCCCATTCGTTCCGCAGCCTGCACACACCTCAGTCCCGCGTCGCGCGACGCTCGATTCGCTGCAGATACGCGTCCGTGTCCGGCGGCGTGCCGGTGCGCTGCGCTTCCCAGATGGTTTCGCCGAGGCAGTCCATGATCGCGTGCTGCGCGTCGTGCGTTGAACCGAGGCGCGCGGCGAGCCGCTCGTGCGCGGCGCGAATGCCGGGCGGCTGGTCGATCGACAACTGTTCGCTGATCGCCAGATGCATCGACAGATGCAGGAACGGATTGGTCTGGCCGCGTTCGGGCGAATAGTCCTGCGCCTGCGCGGCGGCGCCGTCGCTGAGGTCGGCGTGGTACTCGGGATGTTCGACGATCCAGTCGGCGGCCATGGCCTCCAGCGGCGTCAGGATTTCGCCTTGACGCTGTTTGCGCCAGGCGTCGGTGAAAAAGAGGCGGACTTCGTCGCGGCTAGGATTGAACATCGTGATACGGGGACGGTAAGTGGGAGTGTCGTGCAGTGCGTCATTTTACGCCGCGGCGGTGAGCGCCGCTGAACGCGCCGCGCGCGGCCTCAAAGTTCCGGCGGCGGCGTTTTCGGGCGGAACTCGCACAGCGGCTCGATCACGCAATGCCAGCACTCCGGCTTGCGCGCCTTGCACACGTAACGGCCGTGCAGGATCAGCCAGTGATGCGCGTCCTGCCTGAATTCGGCGGGCGTGAACTTCTCCAGCGCCGCTTCGACCACGCGCACGTCCTTGCCCGGCGCGAGGCCGGTTCGATTGGCAACCCGAAAGATGTGCGTATCGACGGCGATGGTCGGATGACCGAACGCCGTGTTCAGAATCACGTTGGCGGTTTTCCGGCCGACACCCGGCAGGCTTTCGAGCGCCTCGCGATCCTCGGGCACCTCGCCGCCGTACTGGTCGAGCAGGATGCGGCAGGTGGCGATCACGTTCTTCGCCTTCGTGCGATACAGGCCGATCGTCTTGATGTAGCCGGCCACGCCTTCCTCGCCGAGATCGAACACCTGCTGCGGCGTGTTGGCGACCGGGAACATCTTGCGCATGGCCTTGTTGACCGATACGTCGGTGGCCTGCGCCGACAGCAGCACGGCGATCAGCAGTTCGAACGGCGTGGTGTATTCGAGCTCCGTGGTCGGATGCGGGTTGAGACTCTGAAGCGTCTCGTAGATGGCGCGGCGTTTGTTCGCGTTCATGCTGGGCGTGCGGGCGCTTAGCGCGAGGTGGTTGGCGGTGGGGTTGCGGGCGCGTCGCCGGGATTGTCCTCGACGAGCCCAAGACGCCGCCGGCGCGCCTCGGCCGCGTCGATCTGCGCCTGAACGCTCGCGCTGACGTGCTCGGTGTTCAGCGGTCCCTGGCCTTGCGCGGCCAGTTCTTCCTTTTTCTTGCGGGCGCGTTCGAGCGCGGCCTGGATGATCGCGCGTTTCTTTGCTTCGGCGTCCTCCGCAGCGGGGGCGGGCGCCGCACCGGGCTGCGCGGGTGCCGGTGCATGCGCATCCGGCGCCGCATGGTCCGCTGTGCCGACGCCGCTGGAGGCTCGCCGCGCTGCAGCACGCGCCTCGGCGGCTTCACGTTCGCGTGCGAGACGCGCCTCGCGGCGGTCATGACGCTCGCGCGCCGCGGCGGCCTGGCTCGGGCTCCACGCGTCCCAGCCGGTCGCCGTGCCCGTGACCGGCGGCAACGCAATGCAATCGACCGGGCAGGGCGGCACGCACAGATCGCAACCGGTGCACAGTTCGGCGATCACCGTGTGCATCTGTTTCGGTGCGCCAACTATCGCGTCCACCGGACACGCCTGCATGCACAGCGTGCAGCCGATGCACACCTGCTCGTCGATAACCGCCAGCGGCCGCGGCCGCTCAATGCCATTGGCGGAATTGAGCGGGATCACGGGTTTGCCGAGCAACGCCGCGAGCCGCGCGATGCCTTCGGCGCCACCGGGCGGGCACTGGTTATAGTCGGCCGAACCGTTGGCGACGGCTTCGGCATAGGGCCGGCATGCGGGGTAGCCGCACTTCGTGCATTGAGTCTGGGGGAGCAGATCCTCGATGCGGTCTGCGAGTGTTTTAATGTCCGTCACGGTCACGACGTTGGGGCTTGGCCTGGCGGCCGAACAGCTTGAACTAAATAGCACATTATCGCCGATTTCCCCAATTGCCATCCGCAATCCATGTGCCATAATCGAAGCGCTTTTTCGAAAGACCGCAGAAGGGTGTCCCCCCAACATGGCGCGCCCGTTCAACGCTGTCGGTGCAAGGTCCGAGGAGAGACCGGCGGCGCGATCCGGATAACGCGGCTCACGAAGATGATGCCACCATGAATCAGCCGAAAATCAAAAGAGATCCTGAAGGCACGCGGCGCCGCATTCTGCTTGCGGCGGCCGAAGAGTTTGCAAATGGTGGGCTATTCGGCGCGCGCGTCGACCAGATCGCCCGCCGCGCGGAGACGAATGAACGCATGCTCTATTACTACTTCGGTAGCAAGGAGCAGCTTTTCACTGCGGTACTCGAGCACGCGTTCAGCGCGCTCAACGAAGCGGAGCGTACGCTTGAACTCGCCGGCATCGCGCCGGTCGAGGCGGTCACGCGTCTCGCGCATTTTGTTTGGGATTACTACCGCGATCATCCCGAGTTGCTGCGTCTCATCAACAACGAAAACCTGCATGAAGCGCGCTATATGCAGAAGTCGACGCGCATCCGCGAAATGATCTCGCCGATCGTCGCGACGCTCGGCAACATTCTCGAACGCGGACAACGCGCGGGGCTGTTTCGCACCAACGTCGACCCGTTGCGTTTTTACGTGACGCTGTCGGGCATGGGCTACTACATCGTGTCGAACCGCTTCACGCTCGAAGCGACGCTCGGCCGCGATTTCAGCAGCGCGTCGGAGCGCAGCGAAGTGATCCAGATGAACACGGAGCTGCTGCTCGCGTATCTGCTGCGGAAGTAGGGCGAATCCGGGTTTCGCGTCCAAGCGTCATGCACGGCAAACGACAACGGCCTCCGAAGAGGCCGTTGTTTTTGACTACGTGCCGCGCGCACTACGAGGCACGACACATCATCGCGCGCGCGAAACTCACGCTTCGACTTTTTCCTTCGCAACCTTCGGCGCCTTGTTGTGCGCGAGGATGAAGTCGCGCAGTTGCGGATAGATGATGGTGCGCCAGCGGCGTCCCGAGAAAATGCCGTAGTGCCCGCACTTTTCCGCGGTGAAGTGACGCTTGTCCTGTTCCGGAATGCCGGTGCAGAGATCGTGCGCGGCGTAGGTCTGGCCGTCGCCGGAAATGTCGTCGAGCTCGCCCTCGATCGTGAACAGCGCGGTCTTCGTGATGTCCTGCGGACGCACGCGTTCGCCGGATACGTCCCACGTGCCCTCGGCCAGACTGAACTCCTGGAACACCACGCGGATCGTGTCGAGGTAATAGTCGGCGTCCATGTCGAGCACGGCGTTGTACTCGTCGTAGAAACGGCGATGCGCTTCCGCGTCGTCTTCGTCGCCGCGCAGCAGGCTCTGGTAGTAGTCCCAGTGCGATGCCGCGTGACGTTCCGGATTCATCGCGACGAAACCGGTGTGCTGCAGGAAGCCCGGATAGACCTTGCGGCCCACGCCCGGGTAGTTCGGCGGCACCGTGAAGATCACGTTGTTCTCGAACCATTGGTGCGAGTGCTGCGTGGCGAGCGAGTTGACCGAGGTCGGGCTCTTGCGCGCGTCGATCGGGCCACCCATCATCGTCATGGTGCGCGGCGTGTCCTCGCCGCGGCTCGCCATCAGCGAGATGGCGGCGAGCACCGGCACCGTGGGTTGACACACCGAGATCACGTGCAGATTCTTCGCGCCGATGTGGCGGATGAATTCCTGAATGTACGCGACGTAGTCGTCCAGACGGAATTCGCCGGCTTCGAGCGGCACCATGCGCGCGTCGATCCAGTCCGTCAGATAGACCTTGTGGTCCTGCAGCAACGTGCGCACGGTGTCGCGCAGCAGCGTGGCGTGGTGGCCCGACAACGGCGCGCACACCAGCACGATCGGCTCGTCTTTCAATTGGGTAACAGCGTCGCTGTCGTCCGCGAACCGCTTGAAGCGCATCAGGCGGCAGAACGGCTTCTCGATGATCGTCTGTTCGATGATCGGAATGTTGTGGCCGTCTTTAACGATCTGATGAAGGTTGAACTCGGGCTTTTCGTAATCCTTGCCGAGCCGGTAGAGCAGTTCGTAACCGGCCGAGAGGCGCGTGGCGCCCGGCACGTAAGCGAGTGGACTGGCGGGATTCGCGAAGGACTTCGAGGCAGCCTGGGCCCAGGCGGTGAGCGGGCTCAACATGGCCCGCTGGAATTCGTGAAGTTGGTAGAGCATCGGTGCTCCGTTTGTAAGCGGTTCGCATGGGGCTTCGCAAACACGCGTGTGGCGTTGCGGCGGGCCGAAATGGTTGTGGGCACATCGATTTTCGGCCAACAATCCGATCGATCATATCGAACAAAGCGTACTTGTGCAATGCAGCAATTCACGTACTTCATGCACGCGAATTGTCATTAAATCATGCTACTGGCGATGTTGCTGCGCCGCTATCGGGAGTTGCCGCAGCATCAAGTTCCGCGTCGCCGCTGCCGTTATGGGGCGGCTGGCCGGTGGCCTGGGCCATCTGCTGTTCGTGCTTCATCAGGTTCAGGCCGGTGTGCACCAGCGCGACGTGCGAGAACGCCTGCGGGAAATTGCCCACCAGGCGTTTCGCCGCGGGGTCGTATTCCTCGGCGAGCAGGCCGACGTCGTTGCACAGCGCGAGCAGCCGCTCGTACATCGCGATCGCTTCGTCGACGCGGCCTTGCAGCGCGAGGTTGTCCACCATCCAGAACGAGCAGGCGAGGAAGGTGCCTTCGCCGGGCGGCAGGCCGTCGTCGAATTCGGTGGTGCGGTAGCGCATCACGAAGCCGTCGTGCATCAGGTCGCGCTCGATCGCCGCGACCGTGCCCTTCACACGGGAATCTTCCGGCGGCAGGAAACCGACCATCGGCATCAGCAGCACGCTGGCGTCGAGCTGATCGCTGCCGTACGACTGCGCGAACGCGTTGAGCGTCGGGTTCCACGCCTTGTCGCAGACTTCCGCGTGGATCGTCGCGCGGGTGGCGCGCCATGCGTCGAGCGGGCCGTCGAGCTTGAACATGTCCGCCGAGCGGATCGCGCGGTCGTACGCGACCCACGCCATCACCTTCGAGAACGTGAAGTGCTGGCGGCCGCCGCGCGTTTCCCAGATGCCTTCGTCGGGCTCCTGCCAGATCGTGTCGAGGTGGCTGAGCAGCGCGCGCTGCACGTTCCACGCGGTGTCGTCCGCCTGCAGGCCGCCGACGCGCGCCAGATGCAGCGCGTTCATCACTTCGCCGTACACGTCGAGCTGACGCTGGCCGACCGCGTTGTTGCCGATGCGTACCGGCTTCGCGTCCTGATAGCCCGGCAGCCAGTCGATCTCGAACTCGGGCAGACGCCGCTCGCCGGCGATCCCGTACATGATCTGCAACTGATCCGGCGCGCCGGCCATCACGCGGCCGAGCCAGCTGCGCCATGCGCGCGCTTCGTCGTAGTAGCCGCCGCGCATCATCGCGAGCAGGGTGATGGTCGCGTCGCGCAGCCAGCAGTAGCGATAGTCCCAGTTGCGCGTGCCGCCGAGCTGTTCCGGCAGCGATGTGGTGGGCGCCGCCACGATGCCGCCGGTCGGCTCGTAGGCGAGCGCCTTCAGCGTGATCAGCGAGCGGCGGATCGGCTCGGCCCAGCGTCCTTCGACGGTGCTGCGCGCGGACCATTCGAGCCAGTGATTTTCGGTGCGCGCGAGCGACGTGTGCGGATCGCGCGCGGGCGGAATGCGCAGATGCGACGGCGCGTAGGCCAGCGAGAAGGGCACGCGCTCGCCCTCGCTGACGGTGAAGTCGGCGACCGTCTTCATGTCTTCGCCGCGCAGCTCGACCGGCGTGCGCAGCACCGCGGTGTCCGGCCCGACGATCGCCTTGACGCCGCTATCGTGTTTCAGGCGGTCGACCCATGGAATCGAGAAGCCGTAGTCGAAGCGCAGCACCAGTTCCATCCGCATCTTCACGGTGCCGCGCCGGCCGACGACGATGCGCACCATCTCCGACCAGCCGTTGCCGGGCGGCATGAAGTCGATCAGGGTGACGGCGCCGTCGGGGGTCTCGAAATCGGTTTCGAGGATCAGCGTTTCGCCGCGATAGCGGCGCGTGACGGTGATCTTCGCGGCGGCGTCTGCTGGGGCGTCATGAGCGGTGCTGTTGTTGCCGCGCGGCGTGGCGCCGGTGTTTGCGCCGGCTTGCGCGTCCGCGCCAGCGTTGGCCCTTGTGTCCAGGACCGGCGCGATCAGCCAGCGGCCGTTTTCCGGCGTGCCGAGCAGCGCGGCGAAACACGCGCCGGAGTCGAAGCGCGGCCAGCAGAGCCAGTCGATGGAGCCGTCGCGGGAGACGAGCGCGGCCGTGTGGCCGTCGCCGATGAGTGCGTAGTCTTCGATAAGTGCGGGCATGGCGTAGCGTGTCAGATTGTCGCGCGGCGAGTGCCGCCGCGCTGGAAGTCTCGGTT
The DNA here is from genome assembly GCF_029910215.1 of Paraburkholderia sp. D15. Lineage (NCBI taxonomy): Bacteria > Pseudomonadati > Pseudomonadota > Betaproteobacteria > Burkholderiales > Burkholderiaceae > Paraburkholderia > Paraburkholderia sp. D15. The sequence continues at coordinate 1,200,793 of NZ_CP110395.1, forward strand.
AATACCGGACTCGCGTAATGCGCATTGGTTCAGTGTGCAATACCGCAAAACGCGGGTTGGTAAATTGTCAAATCACTACCTACAATCGGAGATTCGAGCCGATGCCCGGCACCGTCCGGATCGTGATCGGCCTTTGTCCATGGCGCATACAGACGCCGCTTCCGAGGACCCGAACGATGCTGAACCCGTCGAAAAACGATTGCATCACGATACTCTCGGCCGCCAGCAAACTGGCCGACGATTCGATGCTGCCGCTCGATCATGGCCGCCTCGGCCTGACCCGCAACGGCATGTTGACGGCCATGGCCTTCCTGGTCGAACGAGCCTGCTTCCGGCGTTATCAGGAAGGCGACGGACACTATGCGGTTGGCGGATTGTCGTTGCAGGGGCGTTTGCGGCTCGAACAGCTTTCGAACGGCTGACTGTTCGAGGCGCGCTGCGCTCACTGCAAGGCAAACTGCGGGACCGGTCGCATCCGGCTGCGTGCGCGATTCACGAGAGAAAAGATGAAGAAGGGACGTACCCGGGCCAGTCCGCGCCCGGTTGTGCGTCCCTTCGTTGCGTCCGCGGGTTGGCGTGCCGTGCTGATGGTCATTCGACGGACACGCACGCGAGCGCAACATCGCCGGGACTAGAAATGCGTCGACCCCATGCCGAAGATGCCGATGATGCCGATGATGATCAGATACAGCGCGACGATGTAGTTCAACAGACGCGGCATCACGAGAATCAGGATGCCGGCGATCAACGAGACGAGCGGGCCGAGGCTGAGTGTGACGTTCATGAAGACTCCCGTAGTGTGAGATGCGTAAGACGCGATTGAAAAAATGCCCCGTCAAGCGGGACAATATTTACCGATGCAACTACGCTTTGACATGCAACCACGCACGCGGCGCGACCGGTGACCGGCCTCGCTGCATGATCCGGCACAACGCTTCTATACTTGTTCGACAGCAAAAAACACGACCGTAAAAACGCTCGCCACGACAACAACGTAATCCATGCAACGCTCGACCCATCGCGCGGCAGACCAGAGACACCATTACAACCGACTCACCGAACAAGTCATGTCCAGGAGGTCTCAATGCTTCGTCGTTACCGGGCCGCTCAGCGCGCCGTCGCGGATTCCATCCTGCCTTGCGTTGCAACACGCACGGCGCGTTCCACTTCCACTTCATCGCGCGCGGGGACTCGAACGCCGCTGCGTTCTGTCCATTCGATAATAAAAGGTTTCGCGCTCATGGTCTCGATCGTTGCCTCGTCCGCGTTTGCGCAAGATTCCGGCCCGGTCCCCGCCGACGGCGTGTACGACATGCTGGTGGGCACCTACACCGGCGGCACGAGCCAGGGTCTCTACGTGTACCGCTTCGACACGAAGACCGGCGAGGCCACGCGCGTATCGGTCGCGCAGACGGTCAACCCGTCCTATCTCGTGGTGAGCCGCGACCGCCGCTTCGTGTATGCGGTCAACGAACTACCCGGCGATAACGGACCGGCATCGCAGCGCGGCGGCATCAGCGCCTTCCGCTTCGATGCAGCGAGTGGGCAATTGACGTTCCTGAACAAGGTCTCGTCGGACGGCAACGATCCGTGCTATCTGAGCCTGTCGCCGGACGGCAAGTATCTGCTGACCGCGAACTACTCGGTGGCGGCCGATCCGGGCGGCAGCTTCGCGGTGTTCCCGTTGCAGGACGACGGCCAGGTCGGCGCGTCGGTGCTGACCGTGCATCACGAAGGCGGCGGTCCGGTGAAGGGGCGTCAGGACAATTCGCATGTGCACTCCACCGTGTTCTCGCCGGATGGCCACTACCTGTTCGCGCAGGACCTCGGCGCCGACAAGCTGTACTCGTATCGCTATACGCCGGACGGCAGCCGCGGCCTGTTCGGTCCGACCGACTGGCGCTATACCCAGGAGAAGGCGGGCACCGGTCCGCGGCATCTGGTGTTCGGCGCGAACGGCAAGCAGGCGTATCTGACGAGCGAACTGGCCGGCACGGTCAGCACGTTCAATTACGACGACGGCAAGCTCACCCAGGTGCAGACCCTCTCGATGACCGAGCCGGGCTTCAAGGGCGCGGTGGGCGGGTCGGCGATTCATCTGTCGCCCGACGGGCGCTTCCTGTATGCATCCAATCGCGGCGACGCGAACGAGATCGTGATCTTCTCGGTGGACCCGGCCAATGGTCATCTGAAGAAGATCGGGCATCAGTCGAGCCTGGGAAAGTCGCCGCGCGAGTTCACGATCGACCCGACCGGCAACTGGCTGATCGTCGGCAATCAGAATAGCGGCAGCGTGTACGTGTTCAGGCGCGATCAGCAGAGCGGCCTGCTGGAGGCGAACCCGAAGCGGATCGATATCGACTCGCCGGTGGACTTCAAGCTGGTGTCGCCGTCGTAACGCCGAACCTCCGCGCTGAATGAAAAACGGGCCGCTCGAATGACTTCGAGCGGCCCGTTTCGTCATGGACGGTGACGTTGCAGTTCGCGGGTCGATCTGCCTGTCAACGCAAGCGTGCGCATCATTCCGCCGGTCCCGGCGCGAGCACTTCACGGCTGCCGTTGATACCCATCGCCGACACCAGCCCGGCCGTTTCCATCTGCTCGACCAGACGCGCCGCGCGGTTATAGCCGATGCGCAACTGCCGCTGCACCGACGAGATCGACGCGCGCCGCGTGCGTACCACGAAGGCGACCGCTTCGTCGTAGAGCGGATCGGCTTCCGCTTCGGGCGATTCGCCGAACAGGTCCTGGGACGCGCCGCCTTCGCTGGCCGGGCCATCGAGAATGCCTTCCTCGTATTGCGGCTCGCCGAACTGCTTCAGATATTCGACGATGCGATGCACTTCCTCGTCCGCGACGAACGCGCCGTGCACACGCTGCGGGTAGCCGGTGCCCGGCGGCAGGAACAGCATGTCGCCCTGGCCGAGCAGCGACTCCGCGCCCATCTGATCGAGAATCGTGCGCGAGTCGATCTTCGACGATACCTGGAACGCGACGCGCGTCGGAATGTTCGCCTTGATGAGGCCGGTGATCACGTCGACCGAAGGCCGCTGCGTGGCGAGAATCAGATGGATGCCGGCGGCGCGCGCCTTCTGCGCGAGGCGCGCGATCAGTTCCTCGATCTTCTTGCCGGCCACCATCATCAGGTCGGCCAGCTCGTCGATCACCACCACGATCAGCGGCAGCGGCGCGAGCGGTTCGGGCGCGTCCGGCGTCAACGAGAACGGGTTGCCGAGCTTCTTGCCCTTGGCTTCGGTGTCGCGGATCTTCTGGTTGAAGCCGGCGAGGTTGCGCACGCCGACCGCGGACATCAGCCGGTAGCGTTTCTCCATTTCGCCGACGCACCAGTTCAGCGCGTTGGCCGCGAGCTTCATGTCGGTCACGACCGGCGCGAGCAGATGCGGGATGCCTTCGTAGACCGAGAGCTCCAGCATCTTCGGATCGATCATGATCAGGCGCACTTCCTCGGGCGTCGCCTTGAAGAGCAGCGAGCAGATCATCGCGTTGATCGCCACCGACTTGCCGGAACCCGTCGTGCCCGCCACCAGCATGTGCGGTGCTTTCGCCAGATCGGCGACGACCGGGTGGCCGGTGATGTCCTTGCCCATCGCGAGCGTCAGCTGCGAGTGCGAGTTCTGGTAGACGCTCGCTTCGAGAATCTCGGAGAGGCGGATGGTCTGCCGCTTCGCATTCGGCAGTTCGAGGCCCATGCAGGTCTTGCCGGGAATCGTTTCGACCACGCGGATCGACGTGAGGCCGAGGCCGCGCGACAGATCCTTCATCAGGCCGACAATCTGGCTGCCGCGCACGCCGAGCGCGGGTTCGACTTCGAAGCGCGTGATCACCGGACCGGCGGAGGCGCCGACCACGGTGACCGGCACCTTGAATTCCTGCAGACGCTGTTCGATCAGCAGGCCGGTTTCGATCAGCGCATCCTCGGAGACGGTTTCGACGTCGATGTCGGCGGGCGCGAGCAGATCGAGCGTCGGCAGTTCGACCATCGATGCGGCGGGGGCGCGGAATTCGAAGCCGTTCGCCGGGGCGTGACCGCGTATGGGCGGGCGGGACGCGGGCGGGTCCTGGGGCTCGGCGATCGGCGCGGGAGCGGGCGCGGCCGGTTGTGGGGCTGGCGATGTGGGTGTTGCCTGGGTGCCTTCGGTGAGCTGAGGCGCGAAGGCTTGTGGCGCGGATGCCGCAGACTCAGCCGGGAGGGCAGGGGGCTGCACATCCGTTGCCTGGTCGGCCCAGGGCGGCACGCTTTCAGACGACGCGGCACGCGACGAGGCGGCCGCGTCGATGCTTTCCCAAGGCACGAGCGTCTTGTCGATGACGAGTTCGGCAAGCGGCGTTGCGGGTGTAGCCGTTGCGACCGTTGCGACGGCGGTTGCGGCTGCGGCTGCGGCTGCGGCTGCGGACGGCGAAGTGCCGTCGGCGAATGCGGACGCGTCCTCCGGGATGTCGTCCTCTTGCAGGCGAGCCGCGAAGATCTGGAACGGCGTCGGCGTGACGACGGGTGTCGCGGGTTTCGGCGTGGGGATCTCGAATGACGCGGGCGCCGTCGTGATGGCTGGCGTAATCGTCGCTGCCGATTCGAGTGTTGGCTTGGGTGCGAGCGCTTCCGCTGCCGTTGCCGCTGATGCTGCTGGAAGTGCCGACATCGGCGCGGGCGCGGAGACGGACTCAAACGTCGGCGCGTACTCGACCCCTGGCGCGGTTGCCGGCGTAGAGATTGGCGCGGCCGCAGCGATGGACCCAAGCACCGGTGCGGATTCCGCGACCGACGCAGATAAAGACTCCGATACGGATTCAGCCACCGGCGCAGATGCCGTCACCGACGCCGGTGCGAACGATGGCGTCGTGTTCAACGACGGCACGGCAGTCAACGGCGGTTGAACGACTGCCGGTTCGATCGGCCATTGCATGACCTGATCGGCGTCGTCTTCAACTGACGCATCGAATGCGTCGTTGGTGGATGGCGTGCCGGCGTTCGTCGCATGCGTTGTTTCAGGCTGCAACGTGTCAGGCGCCGGTTGTGTCGCATGATCGAACGACGTCGCGGCCATGGGCTCGGCAGTGGCTGTCGATGCCGTAGTCGCGGCGGTTGCCGCTGCCGCTGCCATCACCGATGCCGCTGCAACCGCCGTCTGCACCGCATGCACGTCAGGCGTTCCATGCGACGTCCCAAGCGGCGTCTCTACCGGCGTCGCGAACGACGTCTCCGCGCGCGCGGTATCGAATGACGACATCGCGACACTCATCGGCGGCGTGGTGAGTTTCGCGTGTTCCGCGCCGCTGGTTCGCGCAAGGCTCACGCCAGCGATATCCGTCCAGCGCGCGGTGTTCTCGGCGATGCTGCGCAAGGTCTCCTCGACGCTTGCGGGCGGCGTGACTTTCTGCGCGCCCTGCATCGTCCGCGAATAGGGGGGCGACGGAGGACGACGTACGCCCGCGCTCGACGGCGCAGTGTCCGCACGCGATGTCGCCGGGAGCGGTTGACGCGGCATCGGCGCGCGCTGGAGCGGCGTGGACGGCGTAACGGGATTGATCGAATGGAGCGAATTCGGCGACGCCGGGGCGCCACGTCCCGCTTCGACGGAGGTCTGTCTGGCGGAAGCGGAAGCAGAAGCGGAAACCTGATTAAACGCCGTACCCGCCAAACTACCGGCGGCGCCACTCGGCACGGTGCGCGCCGCATCCATCGGACGCGCATTTTTCATCGCGCTGCCGACCGGTACGCCGGCACGATCGACAGGATTCGCGCTGCCCGCCGGCCGCGCCGAAGCCAACGCCCCACCGGCACCCCGTCCCGCCACATCCCCGGTCCGCGCCTCGCGCAGCCAACCGGCCGGCGCAACCGGCTCGGCCGGCATCCACGCAGCGGCCTTATCCGTATTCGCAACCGATGCAGCCGACGCCGCCATCGGCGTCTGCCGCGGCGGCGTGATAGCGCCCGTACGCAACACCGGCTCAGCCTGCGCCGCACGGCCTCGCGCGGACGTCGCCCCGGCACGCCAGCTCGCGCTCGCCTGGCGCGTCGCCGCTTCTCTCGCGGCGGCTTCCCTCGCCGTCGCCGCGCCGGCACCCGCCGCCGCTTCCGCGCCACGGCCGCGCGCGGGCGGACGCCACACGGTCGGCCGCGCATAACGCCCGTTGGTTTTCGGCGCCATCGTGTTGACCGCGCCCGAACCCGGCGACGACAACCCATGCGACGACAGCCCCTGCGACATCGGCCCATCGTCGATGCTGCGATGACGGCGCGCTTCCTCGTCGCGCTTCGCCAGTCCGCGCGACAGACCCAGCCCGAACGCGGCATCCGCCCACGACGCGAAATCGCGCCAGCGGAAATCGATCAGCCACGGCAGGCTGATGCCGAACAGCGCCAGCGCCGCGAGCGGTGTGCCGATGTGTCCGAGCAGATGACCGAAGCCCGCGGCCAGCGCGTGCCCGAAGCCATTCACGCCGGTCACGTCGATCAGCGACGCCTCCAGCGTGCAGCTCGCCACCAGCACGCAGACGAAGCCGAGCCACAGCCGGATCGTGCCGGGACCGCGCAGGCCCGCGCCGCCCGGCAATACCGACTTCACGAGACGCCACAAAAGAGGAAGGAACCAGACGGCCGACCCGCCGAACCAGCCGAAAACTACCGTGTGCATGCTAGACATCAACGAATGACGGACCCGCGAAAACGCAATCCGTCGAGTTTAAACCGGCGAAGCGCGTGGCTTCGAAGGCGGACGCAAGCGGGCTTGCGTCGCAAGGGAGGAGGGCGCGATCCGCGAGCCGCGCGTGGGTCATTGCGCGCTGCGCTCGAAGATCAGCGTGTCGCCGTTATCCAGCACCAGCTGCATCTGCTGCGGCGCGCGCATCTGCACGCCGGTACGCTCGATGTGCGTGAGCGCATTCAGATACGCACCCTCGATCTGGCCGCCCGGCGTCGCGCAGGCCATGCGCGTGCCACCCAGCGTGCCGAAGCTCAGCTTGCCGTCTTTCAGCGCATACGAACCCATGTAGCGGTTGCAACCGGAGAAGCCGCTCGCGTGACGCTGGCCTTTGTCGGTGGACAGCTTGAGCGTGATCGGCGCCCCCTGATCGCCGGACGGAACCGCGCGTGCGGTGCCGTCGGCCTGTTTCCAGCCGCTCAACGTCCAGCTCGTGTCGTCGAGCAGTTGCGTGGCGGCGGGGTTGAACGGATCGGGCGCGGCGGCTTCCGAGTCCGGATGTTTCGGGATCGCGCAGGCGCTCAACAGCGCGGCGACGCTCAACGCGGCGACGGCCGCGCGCGCATACGGGGTGAAGCGCGCAAGAGCTCGCGCGGAGGAGCTTTGGAGCATGGCGTCGTTCCTCTTCAAACTGGCGAAGGCGTAAGGGTAACGCACTAAGCTCGCCGCGCGCGAGCGCGACGGCGGCACAGAGTGCGCAATGGCAGGCGCATCAAGGCGCGCAGCGGGGGACGCATGTTAACATCGTGTTCTATTCAATCCCACCCTCATCCGACTTTTATCTGGAGACCCCATGCAGATCGGCCAACGGATCGGCACGCCCCTTTCTGATTCCGCCACGCGCGTCATGCTGCTCGGCGCCGGCGAGCTCGGCAAGGAAGTGATCATCGCGCTGCAACGGCTGGGCGTCGAAGTGATCGCCGTCGACCGTTATCCGAATGCGCCGGGTCATCAGGTCGCGCATCGCGCGCACGTGATCGACATGACCGACCGCGCCGCGCTGCGCGCGCTGGTCGAACAGGAACGCCCGCATCTGATCGTCCCTGAGATCGAGGCGATCGCGACCGACGCGCTCGCCGCGATCGAAACCGACGGCCTCGCCGAAGTGATCCCGACCGCGCGCGCCACCCAGCTCACCATGAACCGCGAAGGCATCCGCCGGCTGGCCGCCGAGGAGCTCGGCCTGCCGACCTCGCCGTACGCGTTCGCCGATTCGCTCGACGAATTGCGCGCGGGCATCGCCAAGGTCGGTTATCCATGCGTGGTGAAGCCGGTGATGTCGTCGTCGGGCAAGGGCCAGTCGGTGCTGAAGAGCGATGCCGACGTCGAACCCGCATGGCAATACGCGATGGCCGGCGGCCGCGTGAATCACGGGCGCGTGATCGTCGAGGGCTTTATCGACTTCGAATACGAAATCACGCAGTTGACGGTGCGCGCGATCGACCCGTCGAGCGGCGCGGTCGGCACGTATTTCTGCGATCCGATCGGTCACGTGCAGGTGGCGGGCGACTACGTCGAATCGTGGCAGCCGCAGCCGATGAGCCCGCTCGCGCTGCAACGCGCGCGCGACGTCGCGGAGAAGGTGACGGCGGCGCTCGGCGGCCGGGGGCTGTTCGGTGTCGAACTGTTCGTGCGTGGCGACGAGGTGTGGTTCTCCGAAGTCAGCCCGCGTCCGCATGACACGGGTCTCGTCACGCTGTGCTCGCAGCGTTTCTCCGAGTTCGAACTGCATGCGCGCGCGATTCTCGGCTTGCCGGTGGATACGTCGTTGCGGGCGCCGGGCGCGTCGGCGGTGATTTATGGCGGCCTGGACGAAGCGGGCATCGCCTTCGAAGGCGTGGCCGCCGCGCTGGCCGTGCCCAATGCGGACCTGCGGCTGTTCGGCAAGCCCGAAAGTTTCCTGAAGCGCCGCATGGGCGTCGCGCTCGCGACCGGCGACAACCTCGACGAAGCCCGTGCCCGCGCGAAGCAGGCTGCGGCGGCGGTGCATCCCGTATCGGCGAAGTAAGACCGGCGAGCCGATTGCGCGGTGGGGCGAACCGATGCGCGTCGGCGCGTGTCTATCGACGGTGGAAGAGGGAGGCCGCTGCGCGCGTCGTGCCGCGTCCGGGAGCTGGGTCGTTGAGGCGGGAGGCCGGTATGGCGTTGGGAATGGACGGGAAGCAAGACGGGGATCGGACTGGCGAAGCGCGCCGCGGCGGCCTGCGCCGCGCGGCGGGCCGCCTGGGCGCGCTGAGCGTGGCGCTCGTGTTCAGCGCCGGATTGAGCGGTTGCGGTCTTGCGGCCGCGCCATGCCGGGTCGCGTCGGCGGGATTGAAGATCGTGCCGCTGGTCGGGCACGTCGCCGCCGCGCCGACCGATGCGTGCGCCGACGTCATCGATCCGTGAACGCCATCCCGCAACGGCGGCGCGATCGATGAATCCATGCGCTCGTGACCTGACGCGCGGCAACCGGCGAGGGCTTCCCATGAAGAGAAAGTTTGTTGCAATCACCATCGCATTCGGGCTTGCGACGCTCGCGGGCAGCGCGTACGCCGACTCCTTGCGTCTGACCGAAATCCAGACCCAGGGCCGTCAAACCCACAAGTACACCTGCGCGACCGGCAAGATTCTGCAAGTCACTTACTGGAACGCATCGAACGGCCAGAGCTTCGCGCTGGTGCCCGTGAAAGGCCAGCAACTGCTGTTCGTCAACACGCTGTCGGCGTCCGGCGTGCGCTATCAGGCCGGTATCTACACGTGGTGGACCAAGGGCCCGCGCGCCGATCTCTACGACGCGACTAACGGCGAAAACGCGCCACCTGTTCTGTCCGACTGCGTGACCATCAATCGTTGAGCGCGCGGCGCATGCGGTAATCGTGCGCCTCGCCCTGCGTCCTCCTTCCTGCCTCGTCATCCCTGCCCGCCGGCGCACATCCTTTCCGTTCGAGTAGTAAGCTGTCCGGCGTGGCAGGTGGCGTGTTCGCCGTGTTGTCCGCCTTGTCGTCGATCGTTGCGTCACGTCTTACCGTGCGCGGCCTCGCGCGGCTGCCGTCTTCCTCGACTGTCCTCTTTTGGCTGTTTCGTCTGCTTTGTCTGCTCTGACCGTTCCGTCCATTTACGGACCCCGACGGCCGGGCTCGCGGCCCGCGTCCGTTCAATCAAGCGAGACCCTCCATGAAAGCATCGGACCTGTTCGTCAAATCGCTGGAAGCCGAAGGTGTCGAGTACGTGTTCGGCATCCCCGGTGAAGAAAATCTCGATCTGCTCGAATCGCTGCGCCGCTCGAAAATCCGTCTGATCCTCACGCGCCACGAGCAGGCGGCCGGTTTCATGGCCGCCACCTATGGGCGGCTGACCGGCCGCACCGGCGTCTGTCTGGCCACGCTCGGCCCCGGCGCGACCAACTTCGTGACCGCCGCCGCTTACGCGCAGCTCGGCGGCATGCCGATGCTGATGGTCACCGGCCAGAAGCCGATCAAGTCGAGCAAGCAGGGCCATTTCCAGATCGTCGACGTGGTGCGGATGATGGAGCCGCTGACCAAGTACACGCGCCAGATCGTCTCGATCGGCAATATTCCGGCGGCCGTGCGCGAGGCGGTGCGCCAGGCCGAGGAGGAGCGCCCCGGCGCCACCCACCTCGAATTGCCCGAGGACGTCGCGCACGAGGAGGGCGACGGCAAGCCGATTCCGAAGAGCTACAGCCGCCGTCCGGTGGCGGAGGAAAAAGCGGTCGCGCGCGCGGTCGAGGCCATCATGCAGGCGAAGCATCCGCTGCTGATGATCGGCGCGGGCGGCAACCGCAAGACCACCACCAAAATGCTGCGCGAGTTCGTCGACCAGACCGGCATTCCATTTTTCACCACGCAGATGGGCAAGGGCGTGATCGACGAATCGCATCCGATGTGGCTCGGCAACGCGACGCTATCGGATGGCGACTTCGTGCACCGTGCGATCGACCACGCCGACTGCATCATCAACGTCGGCCACGACGTGATCGAGAAGCCGCCGTTTTTCATGCGCAGCGGCGACGCGGGTGAAAAGACCGTGATTCACGTGAATTTTCTCGGCGCGGAAGTGGATACCGTGTACTTCCCGCAGATCGAGGTGGTCGGCGATATCGCCAATGCGGTCTGGCAACTGAAGGAAAGCCTCAAGGTGCGCCAGGAGCATTGGGACTTCACGCGCTTCAAGGAGATCAAGGAACACTTCGAGGCGCATCTGGCGAAGGGTCAGCACGACGACCGTTTCCCGATGTACCCGGTGCGGATCGTCAACGACGTGTACGAATCGACGCCGGTGGACGGCATCGTGTGTCTGGACAACGGCATGTACAAGATCTGGTTCGCCCGCTATTACCGCGCGCACGAGCCGAATTCGCTGCTGCTCGACAACGCGCTGGCGTCGATGGGCGCGGGCTTGCCGTCGGCGATCGCGACGAAGATCGTGCACCCGGACCGCAAGGTGATGGCCGTATGCGGCGATGGCGGCTTCATGATGAATTCGCAGGAACTGGAAACGGCGGTGCGTCTGAAGCTGGATCTGGTGGTCCTGATTCTGCGCGACGACGCGTTCGGCATGATCCGCTGGAAGCAGGAAAACATGAATTTCCCCGACTACGGCATGACGCTTGCGAATCCGGATTTCGTCGCGTATGCGCAGAGCTACGGCGCGAAGGGGCATCGGGTCGAAACGGCGGCGGAGTTCGCGCCGCTGCTGCGCGAGTGTTTCGTCACGCCGGGCGTGCACGTGATCGACGTGCCGGTCGACTATTCGGACAACGAGCGCGTGCTCAATCGCGAGATCAAACGCCTGAGCGCGCAGCTTTGAGCGGCGCAACCCACGTCAGACACCGGAACCCGCAGAACCAGGAGAGTGCGTCATGTTGAACAAAACCTACCCGTACTACCTCGCGAACGAAGCGGTCGCGGCGAATACCGATCTCGAAGTCACCGACAAATTCAGCGGCGAAGTGGCGACCCGCGTGGCGATGGCCGACGCGGCCGCGATCGACCGCGCGATCGGCGCCGCCGTCGACGCGATGCCGGCGCTGCGCGCGTTCCCGCCGTTCAAGCGCCAGGCGGTGCTGGAGCACTGCGTGAAACGCTTTCGCGAGCGTTACGACGAGCTGGCGCTCGCGCTGTGCATCGAGGCGGGCAAGCCGATCAACGACTCGAAAGGCGAAGTCACGCGGCTGATCGACACCTTCAAGGTGGCCGCCGAGGAGGCGGTGCGCATCGACGGGGAAATCGTCAATCTGGAGATTTCGCCGCGCGCGAAGGGCTATCACGGCTACGTGAAGCGCGTGCCGATCGGCCCGTGCTCGTTCATTTCGCCGTTCAATTTTCCGCTCAACCTGACCGCGCACAAGGTCGCGCCGGCCATCGCGGCGGGCGTGCCGTTCGTGCTGAAGCCCGCGAGCCGCACGCCGGTCGGCGCGTTGATCATGGGCGAGATTCTCGCGGAAACCGATCTGCCGAAGGGCGCGTTCTCGATCCTGCCCGCGCATCGCGACGGCGCCGATCTGTTCACCACCGACGAGCGCTTCAAACTGTTGTCCTTCACCGGCTCGCCGGCGGTGGGCTGGGAGCTGAAGAAAAAAGCCGGCAAGAAGAAGGTGATTCTGGAGTTGGGCGGCAACGCGGCGGCGATCGTCGACGGCGATCAGGGCGGCAAGCTCGACTACGTGGTCGAGCGGCTCGCGTTCGGCGCGTTCTATCAGTCGGGGCAGAGCTGCATCGGCGTGCAGCGGATTCTGGTGCACGCGAGCCTCTATGACGCGCTGCGCGAAAAGCTGATCGCGAAGACGAAGTCGCTGGTGATGGGCGATCCGAAGGACGAAAAGACCTTCGTGGGGCCGATGATCTCGGAATCGGAGTCGCGACGCCTCGCCGGCTGGATGGACGCCGCCGTGCAGGCGGGCGCGAAGATCGTCGCGGGCGGCAAGGTGGACGGCGCGATGTTCGAGGCCACGCTGCTCGAGGGCGTGCGGCGCGATACCGATCTGTATCGCAAGGAGGCGTTCGGGCCGGTGGCGATTCTCGAACCGTTCGACCATTTCGACGCGGCGCTCGCCACCGTCAACGACAGCGATTTCGGCCTGCAGGCGGGCGTGTTCACCGATTCGCTCGCGCATGCGCATCGCGCGTGGGACGAACTCGACGTGGGCGGCGTGGTGATCAACGACGTGCCGTCGTTCCGCGTCGACAACATGCCGTACGGCGGCGTGAAGGACTCGGGCCTCGGCCGCGAGGGCGTGCGCTACGCGATCGAGGACATGACCGAAATGCGCCTGATGGTGATGCGCGAGACGTGGTGAGCGGGCTGTCACGCAACTGTCTTCTGTGCAAACTACGCTCGCCAGCACGGCGCGGCGGTGTGTCGTCGGCGCAGCGCCGCGCCGCCGCGACGCTGCGCGGCTTTCGCGGGCGTAAGCAGAAAGCCGCCGGATGCGCCATGAGTGTTTTTGCTGAAGTGCTACAATACCGGCCTTTCCGGCGGGTGTTTCCGCCGGCCGGAGCCGGTCGCATTTTCCTGCAATACCAACGGGTCCCGTGCGGAACGCCGTGGCTCCGCCTTCATCACGATGCCCTCCGCGGTTCCGACCGCTGCCGCGCGCACGCGCCAAGCGCATTTTTAGCGAAAGCCAAGCCACCATGTCCGACACAGCCGTCACGCCCAGCACTGCGACCTTCGATCAATTCGGCCTCGCGCCCGACATTCTGAGGGCCGTCAAGGAATCGGGCTACACCACGCCCACGCCGATCCAGGCGCAGGCGATTCCGGTCGTGCTGGCCGGCCGCGACGTGATGGGCGCCGCGCAAACGGGCACCGGCAAGACCGCGAGCTTCTCGCTGCCGATCATCCAGCGTCTGCTGGCGCACGCCAGCACGAGCGCTTCGCCGGCGCGCCATCCGGTGCGCGCGCTGATCCTCACGCCGACCCGCGAACTCGCCGACCAGGTCGCCGCCAACGTGCAGTCGTACGCGAAGCACACGGCGCTGCGCAGCGCCGTGGTGTTCGGCGGCGTGGACATGAACCCGCAATCCGACCAGTTGCGCCGCGGCGTCGAGATTCTGATCGCCACGCCGGGCCGTCTGCTCGATCACGTGCAGCAGAAAACCGCGAATCTGGGCCAGGTGCAGATTCTGGTGCTCGACGAAGCCGACCGCATGCTCGACATGGGCTTCCTGCCGGACCTGCAGCGCATCCTGAATCTGCTGCCGAAGGAACGCCAGACGCTGCTGTTCTCGGCCACGTTTTCCGGTGAAATCAAGAAGCTTGCCGCCACGTATCTGCGCAACCCGCAGACCATCGAAGTCGCGCGCAGCAATTCCACCGCGACCAACGTGACGCAGATCGTCTACGAAGTCGCGGAAGGCGACAAGACCGGCGCGGTCGTGCAACTGATCCGCGAGCGCAGCCTCAAGCAGGTGATCGTGTTCTGCAACAGCAAGATCGGCGCGAGCCGTCTCGCGCGCAGCCTGGAACGCGACGGCGTGGTCGCCACCGCGATTCACGGCGACCGTTCGCAGAACGAGCGGATGCAGGCGCTGGACGCGTTCAAGCGCGGCGAGATCGAAGCGCTGGTGGCCACCGACGTCGCCGCGCGCGGTCTGGATATCGCCGAACTGCCGGCCGTGATCAACTTCGACCTGCCGTTCAATGCGGAAGACTATGTGCACCGCATCGGCCGTACCGGCCGCGCGGGTGCGTCGGGCGACGCGCTGTCGCTGTGCAGCCCGAACGAGCGCAAGCAACTGGCGGACATCGAGAAGCTGATCAAGCGTCCGCTGGACGTGCAGCGTTTGACCGTGGATGCGCCGGTGCGCCATCACCACGAAGATCGCCCGCCGCGTCGCGAACGCAGCGAGGGGCGGGACGGACGTGATGGCCGCGATGGTCGTGACGAGCGTGGCGCTCGCCGGCGTTCGGGTCCGGGATCGTCGGGTTCGTTCGACCGTCCGCATCATCACCGCGCGCAGCCGATCGACGATTTCTTCCTGAAGCCGTACGAGCCTTCGCCGGCTTCGGTTCGCAAGGTTGAAGAGGCGGCGGCTTCGTCCAGCGCCGCGCCGCAGAAGTCGGGCTCGAAGCAGCCGCTCGCGGCCTTGCTGGGTGGCTTCGGCATGCCGCGGAAGTCGACTTCGTCTTCCTGAATTGAGGGTTGTTGAGGTTTGTCGGGCGGCGCTGTTGGCGCCGCTTTTTTGTTGGCGGCGCATTTTTTCGCCGTGCTTTTTTCTTCGCGACGCTTTTCCGCTTCGGTTTCTGCTTCGGTTTTCGCTTCGTTTTTTGCGTTATGCCCCGCCGATCTTCATCCGCTTCGCCCACGCGGCGGTAGCGGCGGCGTAGAAGCCGTCCAGCGTTTGCTTTGAGGCCGTGGCGCTGCCACTTGTGCCTTCGCTCCCGCTTCCCACATCCAGCCCAAGATGCCGCGCGGCCGCGTTCAACGCGTCGAGCGGCTTTTCCTTATCCAGCGCCGTCGCGCCGTTCTGCTTGCTGAGCTTTTCGCCCAGCGCGTTCGTCACCACGGGCACATGCAGATAAGCCGGCGTCGGCACACCGAGGCAACGCTGCAGATAAATCTGCCGGGCCGTCGAATCCATCAGGTCCACGCCGCGCACGATGTGCGTGATGCGCTCGTCCGCGTCGTCGACCACGACCGCGAGTTGATAGGCCCATTGGTCATCCGCGCGGCGCAGCACGAAATCGCCGACCTCGGTGGCCAGGTTCTGCATCTGAGCGCCTTGCCAGCGGTCCTGAAAATGGACGATGGCCGCGTCGCCGTCCGGCACGCGCAGACGCCACGCGCGCGCGGTCTTGCCGTGCAGGCCGTCGCGGCAGGTGCCGGGGTAGGCGAGGGTCGTGTTGCGGGCGTGCGCGTTCAGCAGCGAGTCGGCGATCTCCTTGCGCGTGCAGCCGCATGGATAGATCGACCCGGTCGACTTCAGTTGTTCCAGCGCCTGTTGATAGCGCGCCATGCGGTGGCTTTGCCAGACGGGCGGCTCGTCCGCGTGCATGCCGAAATGGGCGAGCGTCGCGAGGATGTCGTCGGCGGCGCCCGGCACCGTGCGCGGCGCGTCGATATCCTCGATGCGCACCAGCCACGTGCCGCGATGCGCGCGCGCGTCGAGCCAACTGGCGAGCGCGCTGACGAGCGAGCCGAAATGCAGCGGCCCGGTGGGTGAAGGCGCGAAGCGGCCGCGATAGGCGGTCATGGCGGCGATGGATGTGATGGCAGTGATGGCAGCGATTGCAGTGATGGCCGTCCCGAGGCAAACGGGCCGCCGCAACGCGCCTCGTTCATCATGCGGCGTGCGCGGCCTTGCTGTCCGGATGGCACGCCGGACACGTCTTGCCCGCCACGTAAAACGGCGACTGCTGTGCCTCGGGCGGCACCACCGCGCGGCATCCGAAGCACTGCACGGTCGCGGTAGGCTCCAGCTGCGGATTCAGCGCGGTGCGGTAGTCGAACACGAAGCAGTCGCCGTGATAATGCGCACCGCCCACTTCCTCGAAGTACTTCAGGATGCCGCCTTCGAGCTGGTACACGTTCTCGATACCCACTTCCTTCATGTGGATCGCAGCCTTCTCGCAGCGAATCCCGCCCGTGCAGAACGACACGACCGTCTTGCCTTCGAGATCGGCGCGATTCTGCTCGATCACTTCGGGGAATTCGCTGAACTTCGCAATGCGGTAGTCGAGCGCGTCGTCGAACGTGCCGACGTCGACTTCGAATGCGTTGCGCGTGTCCAGCATGACGACCGGGCGGCCCTCGTCGTCATGGCCGCGGTCCAGCCACTGCTTGAGCGTGGGTGCGTCGACGAACGGCGCGCGGCCCAGTTCCGGACGGATCGCCGGCTTCTTCATCGTGATGATTTCGCGCTTGAGCTTGACCAGCATGCGCGTGAACGGCTGCTTGTCCGACAGGCTTTCCTTGAACTGCAGCGTGGCGAACTTGCCCTCGAACAGCGGATCGTGGCGGATGTAGTCGATGAACGCGTCCGTGGCTTCGCGCGGGCCGGCGACGAACAGGTTGATGCCTTCCGGCGCGAGCAGCACGGTGCCGCGCAGACCGAGCGCATTGCAGCGGTCGGTGACGAACGGGCGCCAGGCGGCGGTGTCTTCGATGGTCGCGAAGTGATACGCGGCGAGGTTGACGATACTCATGGGTGTCCAGCGGTAAAAGTGGCCGACGGACTGAATGCCGACGGCCGGATCGCACGTGGCGCGGCCACGTCGAATTGGGCGAAACCCCTATTATCCCTCAAGCCGCCGGTTTCCCCGACCTGGCCGAATGGCCAGGTATTTGCGATAGCTCAAGGCGGGGGCGAACCGGCGTCGATCGTTGGGCGTGAGCGGCAGCGGTCCGGGCGGTTTCGCGCCGGGTCGGGCGACGCGAAGCGCGCACCGCGTCGACGTCGAGATGACTTGCCGAATGGTTAAAACAGCCATGGACCCAGCGTGTTAGGGCCGCTCGTGCCGGCGTCCTAAGCCGGATGGCCAACGCGCCGTTTTGGCCTGAAAACTCCGGGAGGGTGGAGTTACAATGTCGCCCATGTCAGATCCCCGCTTCGTTCATCTCCGCGTTCACTCCGAATTCTCGATTGCCGACGGCATCGTGCGTCTTGACGACATCGTCAAGGCCGCTGCCAAGGACGGCCAGGGCGCGCTCGCCCTCACCGATCTCGGCAACGCGTTCGGCCTCGTCCGTTTCTACAAGGAAGCCCGTGGCAAAGGGGTCAAACCCATTGCCGGCTGCGACGTCTGGATCACCAATCCGGACGACCGCGACAAACCTTCCCGTCTGCTCCTGCTGGTCAAGGACGGGCGCGGTTACCTGAATCTGTGCGAACTGCTCAGCAAGGCCTCGCTCACGAACCAGTATCGCGGCCGCGCGGAAGTCGAGGCCGGCTGGCTCGAATCCGGTCTCGGCGAAGGGTTGCTCGCGGTGTCGGGCGCGCAGCAAGGCGACATCGGCCTCGCGTTCGCGGCAGGTAACGAGGAGGCGGCGAGGCGCAATGCGCTGCATTGGGCGAAGGTGTTTCCGGGCGGCTTCTACATCGAGTTGCAGCGCTGCGGTCAGCCGGGCGGCGAACAATACGTGCAGCAGGCGGTTGCGCTCGCGGCGGCGCTGAAACTGCCGGTGGTCGCCACGCACCCCATGCAGTTCATGACGCCGGACGACTTCACCGCCCACGAAGCGCGCGTGTGTATTTCCGAAGGCGACATTCTCGCGAATCCGCGCCGCTCGAAGCGTTTCACGTCGGAGCAGTATTTCCGCAGCCAGGAGGAAATGGCCGCGTTGTTCGCGGATATTCCGTCGGCGCTCGCCAATACGGTCGAAATCGCCAAACGCTGCAATCTGACGCTCGAACTCGGCAAGCCGAAGCTGCCGCTGTTCCCCACGCCGGACGGCATGTCGCTCGACGACTATCTGGTGCAACTGTCGAAAGAGGGCCTGGAAAAGCGGCTCGAACAGTTGTACCCGGACGCGGCCGAACGCGACGCGCAGCGCGCCACGTACTACGCGCGCCTCGAATTCGAGTGCGGCACGATCATCAAGATGGGCTTTCCGGGCTACTTCCTGATCGTTGCGGACTTCATCAACTGGGCCAAGAACAACGGCGTGCCGGTGGGCCCGGGGCGGGGCTCGGGCGCCGGTTCGCTGGTCGCGTACGCGCTCGGCGTGACCGACCTCGATCCGCTGCGCTACAACCTGCTGTTCGAACGGTTCCTGAATCCGGAACGGGTGTCGATGCCCGACTTCGACATCGACTTCTGCCAGCACGGCCGCGACCGCGTGATCCAGTACGTGAAGGAAAAGTACGGCGCGGACGCGGTGTCGCAGATCGCCACCTTCGGCACGATGGCGGCCAAGGCGGCGGTGCGCGACATCGGCCGGGTGCTCGATCTCGGCTACATGTTCACGGACGGCATCGCCAAGCTGATTCCGTTCAAGCCGGGCAAGCACGTGACCATCGCCGACGCGATGAAGGAAGAGCCGCTGTTGCAGGAACGCTTCGACAACGAAGACGAAGTGCATCAGCTGCTCGAACTCGCGCAGCGCGTGGAAGGGCTCACGCGTAACGTCGGCATGCACGCGGGCGGCGTGTTGATCGCGCCGGGCAAGCTGACCGACTTCTGCCCGCTCTACACGCAGGGCGACGAAAGCGGCGTGGTGAGCCAGTACGACAAGGACGACGTGGAAGCCGTCGGCCTCGTGAAGTTCGACTTTCTGGGTCTCACCACGCTGACCATTCTCGATTGGGCCGAGCGCTATATCCGCCGTCTCGATCCGTCGAAGCAGGACTGGTCGCTCGCGCAGGTGCCGCTGGACGACGCCGCGTCGTTCTCGATCCTGAAGAAAGCGAATACGGTCGCCGTGTTCCAGCTGGAAAGCCGCGGCATGCAGGGCATGCTGAAAGACGCGCAGCCTGACCGCTTCGAGGACATCATCGCGCTGGTCGCGTTGTACCGTCCGGGCCCAATGGACCTGATCCCGAGCTTCTGCGCGCGTAAGCACGGCCGCGAAGTGGTCGAGTATCCGGACCCGCGCGTCGAACCTGTTCTGAAAGAGACCTACGGCATCATGGTCTACCAGGAGCAGGTGATGCAGATGGCGCAGATCATCGGCGGTTACTCGCTGGGCGGCGCCGACTTGCTGCGCCGCGCGATGGGTAAGAAGAAGGCCGAGGAAATGGCCCAGCATCGCGAGCTGTTCCGCCAGGGCGCCGCGAAGAACGGGCTGACCGGCGAGAAGGCCGACGAAATCTTCGACTTGATGGAGAAGTTCGCGGGCTACGGCTTCAACAAGTCGCACGCGGCCGCGTACGCGCTGCTCGCGTATCACACGGCCTGGCTGAAGGCGCACCATCCGGCGGAATTCATGGCGGCGAATATGTCGCTCGCCATGGACGACACGGACAAGGTCAAGATCCTGTTCGAGGACTGCCTCACGAACAAGATGGCGGTGCTGCCGCCGGACGTCAATCTGTCCGCGTACCGTTTCGAACCGGTCGCCGAGCCGGACGGCAAGCGCTCGAAAACGATCCGCTATGGTCTCGGCGCGATCAAGGGCAGCGGTCAGAACGCGATCGAGGAAATCCTGCGCGCGCGCGAAGAGGGTCCGTTTATCGACATCTTCGATTTCTGCAACCGCGTCGACCGCCGTATCGTCAATCGCCGCACGGTCGAGGCGTTGATCCGCGCGGGCGCGTTCGACGCCCTGCATGCGAACCGCGCGCAACTGATCGCCTCGGTGTCGCTGGCCATGGAGGCGGCCGAGCAGGCGAGCGCCAACGCGCTGCAAGCCGGTCTGTTCGACATGGGCGACGCGCCGTCGCAAGGTCATGAACTGGTCGACGAGCCCGAGTGGCCGGAAAAGAAAAAGCTGCAGGAAGAGAAGGCCGCCTTGGGCTTCTACCTGTCGGGCCATCTGTTCGACGCGTACAAGAACGAAGTGCGCCGCTTCGTGCGCCAGAAAATCGGCGAATTGAAGGAAGGGCGCGACAAGCTGGTCGCCGGCGTGATCGCTTCGCTGCGCACCCAGATGACCCAGCGCGGCAAGATGCTGATCGCGCTGCTCGACGACGGCACCGGCCAGTGCGAAGTGACGGTCTTCAACGAAACATTCGAGGCGCACAAGCAACTGTTCAAGGAAGACGAACTACTGGTCGTCCAAGGGCAGGCGCGCAACGACGCGTTCACCGGCGGCATCCGCTTCACTGTCGAAACGGTGATGGATCTCGGCCGGGCACGCTGCCGCTATGCGGATGCCGTGAAGGTGCAGATGAACGGCAATGCGGATGCGTCGGCGTTGCGGCGCGTGCTCGAAGCGCATAGCGCGGGCAAGGACGAATCGGCAGCCGCGCCGGCGCCGGCCGCTTCCGGGCGTGGCGGCAATGGCGGTGGCCGTAACGGTGGCGGCGGTTATGGCGGCGACAACGGCCGTCAGCGTCAGCCGGTGCATATCCCGAACGGGCTGGCGGTGCAGGTGGTGTACCGCAGCGAGAACGCGCAAGGCGAAATGCGCCTGGGCGACGCGTGGCGCGTGAAGCCGACCGACGAACTGCTCGCGGCGTTGCGCGGCGAGTTCGCGGGCAGCTCGATCGAGATCGTTTATCAATAAGTCGAGGGTAGGGCGTGCCGCGCGCGGCACGCCGTTTCAACGCTGCGGCTAGCGCCGAGCCTTGTCGCCCAGCAGCCCCAGCTTCAGAAACCGGTAATACACCGTCTCCGCGTTGAACAACGCGATCATGAAGCCCGCCCGGCCATCCAGAAAACCGCGCCGCAGCAGATAAGTGCGCACGAAGGCCCACGTGCCGCGCCCCAGCGCCTTGCGGAAACCGCCGCGTTTGCCCGCGGCGTGACGTTGCTTCGCGCCGGCGCTCGAATACGAATCGAGTTTGCGCAGCACGCTCTCGAAGTCTTCGTACGAGTAGTGCATCAACTTGCCGGCGAGCCGTTGCGCCGGCGTGTCGAACACCAGCCGCTCGTGCACGAGGTCGTCGGAGAAACGCGCGGCGCCGCGCTTGAACAGACGCGGAATCCAGTCCGGATACCAGCCGCTGTGATGAATCCAGTGGCCGCAGAAACTGGACAGACGGTCCACCGCGTAGATGTCGGCGGTGGGGGCGAGCAAGGTCGCGCGGATCGATTCCGCCAGTTCGGGCGAGACGATTTCGTCGGCGTCGAGCGAGAGAATCCAGCTCGTCGAGAGCGCATCGACCGCGCGGTTCTTTTGCGGGCCGAAGCCTGGCCAGTCGGTTTCCTCGATCACGCGGGCGCCGTGCGCGCGGGCGATGTCGGCGGTGCCGTCGGTGCTGCCGCCGTCGATCACGACGATCTGATCGGCGAACGACACCGCCTGCAGGCATTCGGCCAGTCGTGCCGCCGCGTTTTTGGTGATGATGGCGACGCCGAGGGTGGTTGCTTGCATGCGTGAATCGAACCGGAAGCGAAGGGTGAAAAAGGGACGAGCGGATACCGCCATCGAGGCGACGCGCCAGTATACACAGCCCATCCGTCCCCGCCCCCAGCCGTTACGCGCAAGCGTTTACAATGCATGTCTTTGATCTTGCGCGCGGCGGATATTCCGTCCACCGCGTTGCCGCCGTCCCGCATTCCCAGAGGATTCCTTGAGCGCGAAGCCATCGTTAAGCAAACCCATCGGTGCAGGTGAGGCGTCGTCGCCCGCCGTCGTTTTCCGGCGCTTGTGGCCGTATATCAAGCCGCTGATCTGGGTCGTCATCGGCGCGGTCGTCGCCATGGCCGTGAGCGCCAGCACCGACGCGCTGATTCCCGCGTTGCTCAAGCCGCTGCTGGACAAAGGCTTCGGCGCGCATGCCAGCGACAAGGCCAAATGGTTCGTGCCGGTCGCGGTGATCGGCCTCGCGCTGATCCGCGGCTTGTCGCAATACGCGTCAGGCTATCTGCTCGCCTACGTGTCGAACCGGATCCTGCTCGAACTGCGGCTGAAAATGTTCAACCGCATGATTCACACGAGCGTCGCGTTTTTCCAGCGGGAAACCGCGAGCACGGTGATCAACGCGATCGTCTTCGAGGTGAATCAGATCCTCAACGTGCTGCTGAGCGTGATGGTCACGCTGGTGCGCGATTCGCTGACCGTGGTGTTCCTGCTCGGCTATCTGTTCTATCTGAACTGGCGCCTGACGCTGATCGTCGCGGTGCTGCTGCCGGGCATCGGCTGGCTGGTCGGCAAGATCAACCGCCGGCTGCGGCGTCTGAACCGCGAGCATCAGTTGCTGACCAACGAGCTGTCGTACATCGTCGAGGAGACGGTGGGCGGCTACAAGGTCGTCAAGGTGCACAACGGCGAGCAGTACGAGATCGACCGCTTTACGTCGATGAGCAAGCGTCTGCGCGGCTACGCGATGCGGATGACCGTTTCCGGCGGCCTCGCGCAGCCGCTCACGCAGTTTCTCGCGTCGATCGCGCTGGCTGTCGTGATCACGATCGCGGTGGTGCAGTCGTCGTCGGATCAGACCACGGTCGGCGGTTTCGTCGCGTTCGTCACGTCGATGCTGCTGATCATTTCGCCGCTCAAGCATCTGATGGACGTGAACCAGCCGCTGCAACGCGGGATGACCGCGTGCGAGCTGATCTTCGGTCTGATCGACGAACCGTCCGAGCCGGAAGGCGGCGGCAAGCCGCTCGAGCGCGCGCGCGGCGAAGTCGAGTTCCGCGAGGTGTCGTTCAGCTACGGCAGCAGTGCGACGCATAACCGGCACACGCTGGATTCCGTGTCGTTCAAGGTCGCGCCGGGCGAAATGGTCGCGCTGGCCGGTCCGTCGGGCAGCGGCAAGACCACGCTGGTGAACCTGCTGCCGCGTTTCTTCGACACGACCGGCGGCGAGATTCTGGTCGATGGCGTGTCGTTGCCGGAATACGATCTGCACGCGCTGCGCAGCCAGATCGCGATGGTGAGCCAGGACGTCGTGCTGTTCAACGACACGGTGGCGAACAACGTCGCCTATGGGCAGACCGCGCAGCCGGAGAAGGTGGAAGCGGCGCTACGCGCGGCCAATCTGTGGGATACCGTCGCGGCCATGCCGAACGGCATCGACACGCTGGTCGGCGACAACGGGTTGATGCTGTCGGGCGGCCAGCGCCAACGTCTGGCCATCGCGCGTGCGATCTATAAAGACGCGCCGATCCTGATTCTCGACGAGGCAACCTCGGCGCTGGATTCTGAATCGGAGCGCCACGTGCAGGCCGCGCTGGAAACGCTGATGAAGGGGCGCACGACGCTGGTCATCGCGCACCGGCTGTCCACCATCGAGCGCGCGAACCGGATTCTGGTGATGGAAGCGGGGCGGATCGTCGAAAGCGGCAGCCACCGCGAACTGCTGAATCAGAACGGCCTGTACGCCAACCTGCACCGCATCCAGTTTCAGCAGGATGCGGCGTAAGGCGGCGTAGCGGTTCCGCTTCCCGCCAACTGTTGCTGGATCGCGCTCATCACGTCGGCGGGCGCGATCTCGTCGACATCGCCGGTACTCTGAATGCCGATCGAGCGGCACGCGCCGGTGAGCCGCAGATAAGGCGGCTCGCGGTCCGAAAATAGCGAAACGCTCGGCGTCGGCGTGGAATGGGCGACGTGCATCAAGCCGCCGTCCGCGCCCACGAAAAGGCGCGCCTGCGCCGCCACTTCGCGCGATTGCAGCAGGGTGAGTTGTGCGACGCAGGAACTGAGTTTCAGCGTCGCGAAACTGCGCTTCGACAACGCCTGCGCCGTGTCCAGTCCGTTATCCGAGCCGAGCAGCACGACGTGCTTCGGCATGGCCGGGTCGCTGGAACGGTCGATCATCTCCAGCACGTCGCCCCAATGCCCGTAGGTGCGGTTCGCGTCGAGCCCGCCGACGGCTAGCGCGAGAAAGGGCGCGTCCGGCACGAACGGACGCACCGATTCGCGGGTGGCCGGCTTTGTCGCGAGATACGGCTTGCTGATCGCGACGATGTTCGCATCCGTGTAGCCCAGCGCGAACGCGCGATTGACCGCCGCGTAGCTGAACGTGGTCTGGTTGCGGTCCGGGCCGTAGAAATACTGGAACAGACAGATATACGGCAGGTGCCGGAAGTGCCGGGCTTTCAGCTTGATCGACGGCAGGTTGAATTCCGACATCACGATCGCGTCGTACTGGCGGCCGGCCAGTTGCTGCAAGTCGGCGTAGACGTGCTGGAACACGTCGTCTTCCTCGAACAGTTTCTGCAGGTTCGGCAGCGTGAACAGGTCGATATCGAAGCCGCGGCCTTTGAGCAGCGCGCGGCCGGACATGTCCATCGTCGCGTCGCCGAAATTACGCTTGCCGGTGTAGATCCAGAGCAGCCGTTTCGTATTCGCGGCGTTCGCGAGTTCGAGGCGCCGTTGCCCGCGCAATCTGAGCAATCCGTACTTGTGCAGGTATTTCTTGACGATCTTCGCGCGCGACTGCTTGCGCAGAAATACGTCGGGCTCGTGCGCGACGCCGGGGTAGGGGATGCGGGTGGAGCGCTCGACCGCCGTGTCCACGATGCGCTTCAACGGGGCGGGCGCACTGCGGTAAAGCGCGCACATCAATCGGTTCATTGCTCGACGCTGGAAAAATTCTGGGGCTTGCCGCCGGCCCGGTGCGGGCCCGGCGCTGTGGTCGGGCGTATGGTACCAGTACACCGCAGCCGCGCCGATCGTCGTGACGGCGCGCAAACGAACGTCGTTCCGCGCGAGCCTCGCCGCGCCCGTCCGCGACGGCCGCCGGCGCATGCGGACGGCCCCGGCCGATTCGTCGGATCAGGACTTGACCCGGTACAATGGCGGGTCGCCACACGGGGGCGAGCGCTCGTCGCTCAAGGTGCGTCGTATCGATTACGAGCCACGTTCACGAGACATGGCGGGATCGGCACGCCGGCCCTTGCCGATTCTCGATCGATTCTCGATCGCGCCACGTTCGCTCTCCGCGCTCCCGGGCCGCGCACTTCCCATCAATGAGATTCGTCGCCGCGTCATGTTCAGTATCCTGATTCCGAGCTGGAACAATCTGCCGTATCTGAAGCTGTGTATCGACAGCGTCCGCCGCCATTCGGCGTTCGATCACGAGATCATCGTGCACGTCAACGACGGCAGCGACGGCACGCTCGACTGGGTGCGCGAGCAGGGCATCCGTCATACGTGGAGCAAGGGCAACGTCGGCGTGTGTCTCGCGCTGAACGACGTGGCGCGCCTCGCCACGCGCGACTGGATCCTGTTCCTGAACGACGACATGTTCTGCACGCCGGGCTGGGATCTTGGTTTCGAGGCCAACCTGCGCGCGCTCGGTCACTCGTGCGCGTATCTGTCCACGGTGCTGATCGAGCCGACCGATACCGGCAACGCCAACGTCACGGCGGCCAATTTCGGCACCGGCCCCGAGAATTTCGACGAAGCGGGTCTGCTCGAATTCGCCGCGTCGCTGCAGGCGTCCGATCGCGACGGCGTCGCGCTGCAGCCCATGCTGATCAGCCGCCAGTTGTGGCATACCGTGGGCGGCTACAGCATCGAGTTCGGCCCCGGCATGAGCAGCGACGACGATTTTCTGATGAAGCTGTGGCTGGTCGGTTGCCGCACGTTCCGCTCGGTGGGCGCGAGCCGCATCTATCACTTCGGCACCAAGTCGACCGGTCGCATCCGCCGCAATCGGGGCGGTCGCGAGTTCCTGATGAAGTGGGGCATTTCGCAACGCGATTTCACGCGCGACTTTATCCGTCGCAGCGCCGGCGCCGCGCCCGGCTCGTTGCCCAACGTGCCGCGCGCGCCGTTCAAGAGCCGCTTCAAGCGCGTGCTGTACGCGCTCGGCCGCTATCCGTTCGAGGATCTGGAAGGCTGGGAACCCGATCTGCCCGCCAAACTCACG
Organism: Paraburkholderia sp. D15; assembly: GCF_029910215.1. Classification (NCBI taxonomy): domain Bacteria; kingdom Pseudomonadati; phylum Pseudomonadota; class Betaproteobacteria; order Burkholderiales; family Burkholderiaceae; genus Paraburkholderia; species Paraburkholderia sp. D15. The sequence goes on from NZ_CP110395.1 coordinate 1,226,882, forward strand.
TTGAACAAACCGTTCGGCGGCACGGCAAAAGACTAGACCGCGCGCGAGCCGCCCCGCGCCGCCGTCAAGCCGCGCGATCCGTTTGCACGAGCCATCACCACGGAATTCATTCGATGTTCTCAATCATCATCCCGACCTGGAACAACCTGCCTTATCTGCGTCTCGTGATCGAGAGCCTGCGGCGTCATTCCACGCACGCCCACCAGATCATCGTGCACGTCAACGACGGCTCGGACGGCACGCTGGCCTGGGTGCGCGAAGAGGGCATCGAGCACACCGCGTCGCCGGGCAACATCGGCATCTGCCACGCGGTCAACATCGCGGCGGCGCGCGCCACGCGCGACTACATCGTCTACATGAACGACGACATGTACTGCTGCCCGGGTTGGGACGACGCGCTCGTCAAACGGCTCGCGCAGATGCCCGCGGACAATCTCTTCATGCTGTCGGGCACGATGGTCGAGCCGGTCGATTCCGGCAACCCGTGCGTGGTGGTGCGCAACTTCGGCCGCGACGTGGAGAATTTCCGCGCCGACGAACTGGTCGCCGCGACGCCGCAACTGCTGCGCGCGGACTGGCGCGGCGCGACGTGGCCGCCCACGCTCGTGCATCGCGACTGGTGGTTCAAGCTCGGCGGCTACAGCAGTGAACTGAGCCCCGGCATGAGCAGCGACAACGATTTTTCGATGAAGCTGTGGGACGCCGGTTGCCGCGTGTTTCTCGGCGTCGGCGACAGTCTCGTGTATCACTTCCAGCAGAAGAGCACCGGCAAGATCGTGAAGAACGACGGGCGCCGCCAGTTCCTCAACAAGTGGGGCATGACGCAGGCCACCTTCGACCGGTATTTCCTGCGGCGCGGCAGCGCGGTGGAAGGTGGACTCGCGGTCGGCGAGCCGCAGCGAAGCGGCCGCTTGCGTCGCGCGCTGCTGAAGTCGCGGATCAAACGCGCGTTCAGCTAATGCGGTGAGCGCACGCGTTCAGCCGGCGTGTTCGGCCACGGTGGTCGACCGGGGTGGCCAACGCCATGCCCGTGTCCCGGCCATTCAGGGGCTAGCCGACGCGTTCGCATTCGCCCGCACTCCCGCTGCCGGCGCGGCATCCGCACGTTAGCTCTGCATCTACACGCCGCCCGTCACCAGCGGCAACACCGTCAAATCCGGGTGCGTGCCGTCGACGATGCTGCGGCCCACATGCACGCCTTCGTGAATCGCTTCGTCGTCGCTGGCGAAGCTTTCTTCGCCATCCGCGTGGAAGGGCACCGCGTGGCCCGGAATCGCCGGATTGGCGCCGGGGTGGCACACGTAGCCGACGTACGTGTAGCGGTCTGTCGCGCCGCCGGCCGACGGTGCGGCCGGGTGCGTCGTCATCTGCGCCGACCGGCCGCTTTCGCCGGGCGGATGCGCGACGAAGGCCGCCACGTGAATCTCGAAACCCTCGTACGCCACACTCTGCCAGGGCAAGGTTTGATCGGCCATGGCCGCCTCCTTCACGATCGCGTCTGTCAAAAGTCTAGGCGATTCCGCAAGCCCGCGTTGTCCGCGCCCGCTCCCCCGTCGGATAGAATGACGCGCCTTGCACCCAACCCGACTCTCGCTCATGTGGTTCAAAAACCTTCAGTTGCACCGTCTTCCCGCTCCGTGGTCCGTCACGCCCGAACAGATGCAGAAATGGCTCGCGCCGTACGCATTCGCCCCCGGCAATAGCGTCGAGATGCAGAGCCACGGCTGGGCGTCGCCGCGCGACGACGACTCGCTGGTGTATGCGCTCAATGGCCAGTTGCTGCTGAGCTTTCGCACGGAAAAGAAATTGCTGCCGGCCTCGGTGGTCACGCAGGTGACCAAGGCGCGCGCCGCCGAACTCGAGGAACAGCAGGGCTTCAAACCCGGCCGCAAGCAGATGCGCGAACTCAAGGAGCAGGTCACCGACGAACTGCTGCCGCGCGCCTTCAGCATCCGCCGCGATACGCGCGTGTGGATCGATTGCAGGAACGGCTGGCTGGTGATCGACGCGGCTTCGCAGGCGGTCGCCGACGAAGTGCGCGGTCTGCTGGTGAAATCGATCGATCAGTTGCCGCTCGGCACGGTGCGCGTCGCGCAATCGCCGGTTGCGGCGATGACCGACTGGCTGCTTTCCGGTGAAGGCCCCGCGGGCTTCACGCTCGACCAGGACACCGAGCTGCGTTCGCCGACCGAAGGCAACGCGACCGTGCGCTACGTCGGCCATACGCTCGACGCGGAAGACATGCGCCGTCATATCGAAGCCGGCAAGCAATGCATGCGGCTCGCGATGACGTGGAACGACCGCGTGTCGTTCGTGCTGACGCCGTCGCTGGTGATCAAGCGCATCGCGCCGCTCGACGTGCTGAAGGAAGCGAGCGACCCGACCGCGCAGAACGACGACGAGCGTTTCGATTCGGATGTCGCGCTGATGACCGCCGAGCTCGACCGCATGCTGTGCGATCTGCTCGACGCGCTTGGCGGCGAACAGGACGATCTGCAGATGCCGCAGCCCGTCGCGGCCTGACTGTTCGATGACCTGAGCATCTGAGCATCTGAACGTCTGAGCATTTGATGAGCATCTAGCCTCTGATTAAGCCGGATTTGGCCTGTCTGAATCCGGCTTAATAAAATTTACCCTTCATGTCCCGGCCGTCACACTGCTTGCGCTGACGGTGCATGCCGCCAGGAGCATTCCGTTCCATCGACGCGCGCCGGGTCTGTCAATGTGTCAGTCACTCCGTTCATGCCGGCCGCGTCACTCCGACCAGGACCCGACATGAAAATTGCCCACTCCATTTCCTCGATCGCGCTGCGTGTGGCTGGCATCGCGTGCGTGACCTGCGCGGCGGCCGTATCGACGCCGGGCGTCGCCGGCGCGACCGGCATGCCGTACCCGTCGACCCCGTTACCCGGCTATGCGCAGGACGAACTGCAGCGGATCGTCGATGCCGCGACCGGTTCGATGCCGCAGGCGCGGCAGCCCGAGCCGGCGTCGAAGTTTGAAACGGAAGAAGGGCAGAGCGTGGTGACGCCGCAGCGCGAAGAGGCCGAACCGCAGGCCTCGACCTATCGCGACGAGCGTCCATCGAAATCGCGCCGCCGCAAACGGCACCATTACGTCTGAGCTGTAGGTGAAGCGATGCGCGGCAGGACGATGCGCGGCACACGCCACGAACCGGCGTCGTAACGCAGCGTGCCGTGCAGCCGCCTCCGTCCGCCCGCGTTGAGCGACCCGCCGCCGTTGCCGCGAATATGATTAAGATGGCGATCAGTAGCGCGCATCCGTCACGGAGAGCTGCCGATGGTTCGTCTGGTCATGATCCTGCTGGGCGTCGATTACCTGCGCACGCGCTGGCGTTCGTTGCAGACGGTCGGCTGGGTGAGCGTGGCGCTCGGCGTGGTGGTGTTCGTCGATGCGCTCGACAACGCGCTGTATTTCCCGATCACGCCTTTTGCGTTGCTGCTGCTGCTCGAAGGGCTCGCGACGCTCGCGGTCGCATGGACCGGCATGGGCGGCCAGCGCACGCTGCGCTACGTGAAGGGCTTCGCATTCTGCTGCGCGGCGTTGCTGATTCTCGTCGGCAAGCACGGCAACTTCATTCTGTCGATGATCTTCGGCACGCTGTTTCTCGCCGATGGCCTGTTGCAGATCGTGTCGGCCAGAGTGGTCCGCTATCGCACGTGGCGGCTGGCGATGATCGGCGGCGGCATCGAGATCGCATTGGCGATTTTTTTCTATCAGCCGTATCCGACGCACTATGCCGGGACCGTGCCGTATTGCCTGGGGCTCGGCTTGATCTTCGGCGGCTGGAACATGATCTTGCTGAGCACGCGCGTGCGGCGGCTCGTGTCGAATCCGGCGGTGGGTGGACGGGGTGCGGCGGATAACGTCGCGAGCGAGGCGGCCGACGCGAATGACGCGGCCCGCAACGCCGAAGCCGCGAACCGCGGCGCGACCCCGAGCACGGCGACTGCTGCAATATCGCCCGCACCATCCCCCGCACGCTCCATCCGCGAATGGGACGGCCCGCCCGCTGCCGACGAAGCCGCGTTGACCGTGCACATCTGGACGCCGGTCGGCTCGGCGAAGGGCGAAGCGCGGCGTCAGTTGATCGTCGACCGCTATATCGCGGCAGTGGATCGCAACGGCGTGATCTCGACCGGCCATGCCGCGCTCGAATCGCCCGAGGGCGTCTACATCAGTCTGTATCCCGGCGTGGAGATCGATCGGTCGCCGGACGATTTCGCGCGCCTGCTACGCGCCACGCGCGAGAACGACGTGCCGGGGCTGTTCCAGCCCGACTACCCGACGGAAGCGCAGGCGTGGTGCCCGTCGACGGTTCAGGTGCGCATCCGCAATTACGATCCGGCGAGTCTGCGCCGCTTCTGGGATACGTATCGTCAGGACACCACGTACAACCTCACGTATCGCAACTGTTCGAGCAGCGTATCGCGGGCGCTGGAGGCGGCGATCGAGGGCGCGTCGGCGCGCGTGTGGGGCGAGCAGGGCGGATGGCGGCCGTTTCTGCGCGTGCTCGCCACGCCGGAGTTGTGGGTCGCGGCGCAGCTGCGCAAACGCGCCGCGACGATGGCGTGGACGCCGGGCCTTACGCTCGATTACGCGCGGGCGCTCAGCATGCTGGCCGATCCGCGTCCGTCGGGCTGGGTCAAGATGGCGCGCCTCGCGGTGCGGCGGATGATGCGCTCGCGACGGCGGTGGCGTGAAGAAGCACGGCATGCGCCGGCGTCCCATGATGCCGCGCGGCGCGTGGGCGGCGATACCGCGCGCGAATGAAGCGCTTCGCCAGCGGGAGACATGGATAGCCGGGAGGCAAGGCCGGGATGCGGGGCCGAGGTGGAAAGCCGTCGCTTTTCCGCGCGTTTTCGCGGCAAGACAGGCGCGCGCTGCCCAACATCGACGATGAAGAAAAAACGGTATTCGCATCAACGGCTTGGGGCTTTTGCCGGATAGTTATCCCCAGGCTTGCAAACAAAATCTGGGGATAAGTTTCGATGGACGCGTTGCCCGCGACGGCACTTAAGGCACGGTAACGCTAGACGGCTATCCACTCGCCGCCGGCGCACCGGACCGCGAGGCCGCACAAGCGCCCGAGCGATTCGCGAACAGCCTCGCGCCCGCCATCGCACCTCGCCAGGTAAACGCAACCGCATCAAGCACTTGCCCCGGTTGCTGGAAGCTTATCCACAAGCTTGCGAACAGTTTCTGTTGATAACTGCCTCGTCCGAAGCGCACCATCGATCCACTCGCCAACGTGCGCATCGCCACAGAAATCCGCCCGCCGGCAGCCTAAAGTTTTCCTGAAATCTGCCGACATGCACTGAACTCGCGTCGACTTCGTTTCACCCCGTTGTCGACCTCATTTTCAAACCGTGAACCGTTGCCGGCGCGCCGCGCCGAACCTGAACAGCATGATCTCCCGCACTCTGGCCGTCCTGTCGGCGGCCGTTCTTCTGGCATTACCGGCCACGTCGACCCTGCGCGCCGCGCCGGCCGAGCTTGCCGCGATCGCGGTCAGCCTGACGGTGCAGGAAACCTGTCTCGTGCAATCCGCCGATGCAGCGATCAGCCAGGCCAATCAGCCGGTGGTGTCCTGTCTGCACGGCGCGCCGTTCGAAATCACCCAGGTCGGCCTCGACCCGGCGACATCGGGCGCTGGCGCAAATTCGAACGCGTCGAACGCAGCCAACGCCGCGAACCCGGCCAACGCGACGAACGCATCGCGCGGCGCCGCGCAGCCGGTCGCATTCGTCGCGTCGCGCGACGCCCAGCAGACGGTCTGGACGGTCAATTTCTAATTTCTGGTTTGTCTCGACGAGCGCACCGTCGGCATCATCCTCAAAAACTGATCGTCGCGGTAATCGTGTCGCTATAACTGCCGGGCATCGGCGTGGTCTGCGCGGGCACTCGCCCATAGACCGGAATCGATACGGGATTGCCCGTCCCCGTGCCGGTCGACATGACCGTGCTGCCCGTGCCGTCGCCCCACGCGTGCGTATGGCCGGAATCCGTATAAAGCTGGTAATTCACCGCGCCGCCGCCGCCCGAGCGCTGCATCTGCCGCGCGCCGACATTGCCGCTCGAACCGCCGCTCAGCGCGATTTCATACGCGTCGCCATTGGTGCAGCGCGCCGTCACCGAGCCGGTCGCGCTCAACGCCGAACTCAGCACGCCCGTCGACGTGAACGCAATGTTGGTCGTGCTGATCAGGCAGTTGTTCACGACCGTCGCGCTGGCCGTGAACGAGAAGCTGCCGTTGCTCGTCGTCAGCGCCGCGCAGCCTGGCGCGAGCAGCAGATAGTAGCCATAGTTCAACGAGGTCTGACTCACCAGTTGCGAGTACGGCGTGCTCGCGTTGTTGACGGTCGGCACGGTCGGCTGGTTGCCGAGGATCTGGCCATAGAAGTTGACCGTCGCCGACGCGGTCGTGTCGGTCGCGGGCTTGTTCAGGATCAGCGAGATCGGCGTGGTGCCGAGCGTCGTCGAGCCCCACGGAATCGAATACGCGGCGTCCTGATACAGGTTGTACTGCAACTGGCTGGTGCCGTTCGCCATGGCGCGCGGCGTGGTGCCGTTCATGTTCAGACAGACCTGCACGCTCGGCGTCAGCGTGATCGCGGGCCACGTACATTGCACCGTGACGCTGCCCGTCGCGTTCACGGTGCTCAGCGCGATCGGGCTGACGTTGCCGAAGCTCAGCGCGGAGGGGCTCGCCGTGCAGGTTTGCGCGCTCGCGAAGCGGGGCAGCGCGCCGAGTACGACGCACAGCGCGATCAGCCACAGGACGCGCTTCATGGCGCCGCCGCGGCGCTGGACGACGCGGCGCTCGTACTGGCCTGCCCGCAGATCAACGGCCCGATGGTCGGCAGCGAACCATCGCTCTTTCGCTCGTAGTCGAACGACACGCTGCAATGCAGGTTCGGCCCCTCGATCTCCAGATGATTCTCGCGCTGCAGATGCTCGATGAACGTCAACCCGTCATAGCCGACGATCGTATCGCCGCCGCTTTCCACGTGATGCACGCGCGTGCCCGGCGGCAGCAGCTTGCCGTCCGCGCCGCGCAGAATCACCGAGGCCGCGCTGTAGCGCGACACGCGGAAGGTCGCCAGCACGCCCGCATGCGCCTTCGGCACGAGGTCCATCGAGGTCGTCGCGATGCGCGCGTCGGCGGGCAGGTTCATGCTGTCGATCGCGACCTGGTTGTGCTGGTACGCGTTCAGATCCGGAATCAGCAGATGGCCGCTGCGATCGGTCGTGCCGATCACGCGGTTTTCGTGCAGCACCGGCACGCCCGCGACGCCGTCGGTGGAGACCAGCGCGAAACCGTCGTCGATCCGGCGCGACGGCTGCACCGTGTGATCCATCAGCACGATCGCGCCGGTGAGGTCGAGCGAGGCGCCCGCCTGACGGTCGATGTCCTGCGCGACCGCCGTTACCTCGCCGTATTTGCCGAGGTACTGCGCCTGCGCCTGGCGGTACGGCACCGCGCCCGTGCCGCCGGCCTGCACGCCCCAGCCCCAGCCGCCGGCATAGTCGGGCGGACGCTGCGCGTTGAGGTTGTAGGTGGACTGGTTGTTCTGACGGCCGACGCTCGTGTTGATCGACGTGTTGTTGCCGAGGCCGAAGCTCGCGGTGAGGAAGATGCCCTGCGCGTCGTGCTGCAGGAAGTCCTTGTAGGTGCTGAAGGTCAGCGAGGCCAGACTGCCGAAGCTCAGCGTGTACGACAGCGAGCCGATGCGCGATGCGGATACGCCCGGATAGCGATAGCCGATGTAGCTGAGCGACAGCGTCTGCCGGCTGAAGACAGGCAGCGCGAGCGTCACGCGGTCGGTGGCGGTCGGCACCGGCGTGCCGTCGCGCGCGGCGAGGTCGCCGAAGTTGCCGTACGCGCGCAAAGTCTGCGCATCGATCGAGAAGCGCGGTTCGATCAGTTGATAGCCGAAGCCGACCTGCGTGCCGTTCAGCTTGCCCGCGCTCGCCGACAGCGAGCCGTTGATCACGCCCGCCATGCCCATGCGCACCAGCGCGCCGGCGCCTGCGTTGACGAGTCCGCCGGTCGCTTCGGCGTGACCTTCGAGCGTCAGCGAATCGCTGACGCCGCGCCGCGCGGTCGCGCTGACGGCCGGCCGCGGATCGTAGGAAAACGACTCGATGCCGTAGTTGCGGCGCAGGAAACCGGCTTCGAACGAATAGCTCGACAGGCCCGCGGCCAGCATCCGCGTATCGACGTAGAGCGGCAGCGAGGTCGCGATCGTGCGGCCGAGCGCGTCGTGCGTGATGACGGTCGCCTCGCCCGCGCCGGTGATGCCCGGCACGTTGTTGACGATGAACGGCCCGCTCGGCACGTTGCCGCTGTATTGCCGCACGTTGTTGATGTACAGATCCACCGCCGAGGGCACCACCGCCGTGCCCGACAGCGACTGCACCGGAAACGTCACGAGGTCGGGGCGCAGCGCGAAATTGCTGCGCCACTGGAAGCCGCCGAGGCGGATCGAGCGGCTCCAGTCGAGCGACGACGAGATCGTGTCGCCCACTTGCGTGGTGCTGAGCGAGGCCGGGTTCGAGGTGCTCCACGAACTGTCGTAGCGCACGTAGCGATGCAGGTCGCGGTACAGGTAGGCGATGCCGGTGTTGCTCACCACGCCGTACGGATCGAAGTAGCGTTCCTCGCTCCAGAGCGCGAGCTGGGCGTTGCTGTTGGTTTGCGCGAAGGCGTCGTAGTTGATCAGGAAGCCGCGCGACGATTCCGCGTCCGGCGTTTTCGTCAGCTCGCGGGTGTCGAACGTGTAGGGGCGGCGGATCGCGTCGGGTACTTCCAGGTCGATGCTCTGGCTCGCCGCGTCGTAGCGGTAGCGCAGGCCGGGAATGCGGTCGAGTTCGAGCGTGGCGGAGTCGGCGGCGCCGAGCTTGTCGGTGGCGACGCCGATGTCGCTCAGGTCTCTTGCCGTCGCGCTCAGGTGACCGTCGACGTCGCGAAAGTGCGCGATCAGCGAAGTGCGTTGGCCATTGAGCATGACTTCGAGGTACAGGTCACGGCCTGCCGCGGCGCTCGCGGCGGGTTGTAGCGCGGTGGCGCCGGCGGGGATCGGCGGCGTGGCCGTCGATGCGCTGCCCGGCGCCGCGGATGCCGGCGTGTTCGGGTTGGTGCGTGTCGTTGCGCCTGGACTCGGGTTCGGCGACGCATTCGACGGCGCCCCCGGCACGGGCAACGACATCGGCGAGGACATCGGCAACGGCAGGGGCAGGGGTGTCGTGCCACGCGCGCTGCCGCGCATGCGCGGGTTGGGGGGATTGCTGGTCGTCACCGCATCGGCCGGCGGCACGGCGTCCGCCGGCGTGCCGATCGAACCGGGCGGCGGCGCGGAAGGCGTGGGCGCAACCACTGAACCCAGATCCACGCCTGAAGCGGCGCCCGAAGGTGGGGCCGCCGTTGCGCCCGAAGTCGCGACGGGACTCGAGGTGGCGCTGGCAGCCGGCGTGGCGACTGAACCCGGGGCCGGGCCTGCAGCCGGCCCCGGCCCCGCGGTTGAACCTGCCTCCGGCGCCGCCGCCCCCACGGCCGCCGCCCGCTGCGGGATCTGCGCGCCGGCCCGGCCCGCACCGCACAGGAACAGCATGGCCGCGAGCGCGACGGCATGCGGCTTCCATCCATGACGTGTTCGCCGTCGTGTCATTCTCATCGATTGCGTGGCGGTCCATCGTGTCCGTTCCTTCGGCCGGCGCGCGCGCCGCGCCGGTCTCATGTGCTTGCGCGCTCCTCCAGCGCGCCGGGTCGTCCCGGGCCGCCACGCGGCCCGCGCCGCCCTAGTCGAGCTTGACGGCGGCTTCGGCCGGCAGCGAGTTGACCGATGCCCGTACTTTCAGCGGACCGTTCTGCGCGACGCTGTCCGGCAGCGCGACCGGCCAGTGCCGCTCGCGTCCGGCCAGCGCGTAGCCGAGCAGTCCCTTGTTGATCGTGTAGGCGTTGCCGGCGTTGTCGATCAACTGCACGGCGGCGATCTGCGCGCGCCGGCGGCCGGTGTTGTCGACCCGCAGCATCCAGCTTTGCGCGCTGCGCGCCAGATGCCAGGCAAGCTTCGGCTGACCGACGTCGACGGCCGGTTCGACGAACACCGGCACCGAGTAGCGCAGACGGATCGTCACTCCGCTGGTGGGCGCGGCATCCGGTTCAGGCAACTCGTCGATCAGCACGCGATAACCCTGCTCGGCCGCCGACGGCGCCGCGCCGGTGCGCACCAGCCGCACCAGTTGATCGGCATGGCCGGCGATCTGGATCAGCGGCGGACTGGCGACGAGGTCCTGGGTCGGCGTCAGCGTGTCCTCGCCGCCTGCCTGGTCCCAGCGGAACACGCGCACCTGGCCGAACAGCGGTTTCTCGCCGGGGTTCTTCAGCGTGATGCCGGTCGCGTTGGCCTCCGCCGACATGTCCACCATGACCGGCGAAATCTGCAGCGTCGCGGCTCGCGCGCCGGGCGCGCAAAGCGCGACCGCAATGGCGACGCCGGCAATCCCGGCGGTCGCGAAGGCTGGTGCGAGCCGGCTCGCGCGGGCGCGGACGACGGAAGGCCGGCGAGGCGCGCCCATGGCGCTCGCGCCGCGCGTCAAAAGTAGACCGTGGCGGTGATGGTGGTCTGATACGTGTCGGGTTTCGGCGTGGCCTGCGCCGGCACCTGGCCATACACGGTGATGGACTGCGCCGACCCGCTGCCGGTGCCGCTGACCGTGTTGGTGCCTTGCGTGTTGCCCCACAGGGTGGTGTGACCCGCGTCCTGGTACAGCTGGAAGCCGACCGTGGTGCCGGTGTTGCCGGTCGCGGTGCCAGCCATCAGACGGCTCGTCACCGTCGAACCGGTGACCGTGCCGCCGTCGAGCCCGACGTTGTACGGCGTGGTGTTCGTGCAGGTGACCGCGACCGTGGTCTGCTGGTTGATCGCGGTGGCCAGCACGCCGTTGCTGCCGAAATTCAGCGGGGTCGCGCTGATCGAGCAGTTGGCGGCGAGGGTGAGCGTGACGGTGAAGGTACTGGTTGCGGTGCCGTTCGAATACACGGCGGCCCGTGCAAGCTGAAGAGGCAAACCGAACATCAATGCGACGATCAAGCTGGATGACAGCAGTTTCCGTTTCATCATGAAACCTCTCAGGCCGACAGGACACCGGTTTTATCGCGCGGTCAATTTCAATCCGGCTCGCCGGAACGGCGAGTGACGGTTGGCATTTCCGCGCTGAGTGTTTGCTTTATGAAAAACGTCATTGCAATGAGTGAATTGAGTCTACACCAGACTTTCTTTGCGATACAAACGCTATGGCGATAAATTGCGCTTCAATGAATGCGTCAATGGCGATTCAGTGCTGGACGGGCAGGCAGGGCGGGCGAGACAGACGAGTCATTGTTGCCGCGCCGGGATGCTCGGGAAAATACCTAAATTGGCATTTTTTTCGAATGGGAATGAAAAATGGCAATTCGATTCGTGCGTATTGATTCGGAATTATGCGAATCGGATAATTTAACAATGCCGAATGGCTCGCTGTCCGTTGCATTAAAACGGCGATTTAAATCGATGCCGAATAGCCATTGATGCAGCGTAAATCGCCGATAATCGTTTGCGCCTAAAGCGGAGTGGGCGTCATTCGTCCAGTGCCCATGCGCGTCGGCGCTGCATCAGCGTGCTAGCGAGCGAGACCGCCGTGCCGATCGCACCCATCGCCGCGGCCAGCGCCACGATCAGCGGCCCGGTATGCGCACGGCTCGCGAACAGGCTGACCAGCAGGCCCGCGAGCGGCTGCGTGAGGTTGTTCAGCAGGATGATCACGCCGGTCGTCTTGCCATAGTCCTGCGGCGGCACGAGCCGCTGCCGCGCGCCGCGAATGTAGACGTTGAACATCTTGTCGAAGCCGACGATCAGCAGGAAGCCGAGCGCGTAGCCCCATGGCGCCGCGCTCGCGCCGGCGATCACGCCGCCCGCGCAGATCGCCGTGAACGCGAGCGGACCGAGCACGCGCGGCGGCCACGTGCTGCGCGCGATGGCCAGCAGGATCAGCACCGTGGTCACCGCGCCGGCGGTTTGCAGACCGGCGTAGTAGCGGTTCGATTGCGCGTGCACGCCGGTCACCATCGCGGCCGAGGTGGCGAGCGTCACGCCGATCACGAGGTTTTCCGCGGCGGCGAGCAGCACGATTTTTTTCAGGCCGGGGAGCACCAGCACGTGGCGCAGCGCGATGCGTAAGGGCAGCGTCCAGTGACCACGCGCGGCGGCCGGCGGTTCGGCGGCGCGAAAGCCGCTGCCGCGCTGCCAGACGAGCAGGGCGGCGTCGGCGGTGAGGAACAGCAGGCCGGTGCCGGCGACCACCCACTCCCAGCGCCACAGGCCGAGCAGCAGCGCGGCGAGCATCGGCCCGAGCACGAAGCCCATCTGGTCGGCGAGTTGCGAGTAGGCGAGCACGCGCTGGAATTGCTGCGTGCTGAAGATTTGCGGCAGCATGACTTCGCGCGCGACGAGCCCCTGGCTCGTCAACACACCGCACACGGCCGAGAGCGCGATCAGCCAGCCGATGCCGCCGAATGCCGCGTAAGCGAGCACGCCGCCGAAGCAGGCGAGCGCGCGCACGGCCTGGCTGATGCGCATCAACCTGAGCGGCGAGACGCGGTCGCACAGCGCGCCGAAAAATGGAAACACGAGATAGCGCGGCAAGGTCTCGATAAAGAACGCGAGACCCGACCACGAGACTTGATGCGTCGTTTGAAAGACGACGAGCGGGACGAGAAACAGCAGGATCTGATCGGCGAGACGCGCGACAAACAGCGAGCCGAAAAAAGCTTGATGGTTGACGCGCACCGCGGATGTCCCGTCGCTGGAAAGGTGGCACCGATCCTATCAAAGAACGCTGCCGTGCGCGCCGCTCGCCTGCGCCGGCCATGGCGTGACGTGGCGTCATGCGGCGCACCGGGCGGGCGATTCGTGATTCATGCAGCCACGCCCGCCGAAGTTCGCCCCACGCCTTACTTCATGCAGTCGTTCATGTTCTGCAGCACCTGCTCCGGGCTCAGATCGCGCGTGTGGCTGGCGAGCGACCAGCGATGGCCGAACGGGTCCTGCAACTGACCGTAGCGGTCGCCCCAGAACATGTCGCTGACGGGCAGCACGACGGTCGCGCCCGCTTCGACCGCCTGATTGAAGCTCGCGTCGACGTCCTCCACGTAGTGATGGATCATGACCGGCGTGCCCTTCAATGCGATCGGACCGAGCGTGTTGTGATCGGGCCATTCGTCGGTCAGCATCAGCATGGAGTCGCCGATCTTCAGGCAGGCGTGCATGATCTTGCCGCCGGGGCCGGGCAGATGGAACTGTTCGACGGCGTTGAAGGCTTTCTTGTAGAACGCGATGGCTTCGGCGGCGTTCGCGCAGATCAGGTACGGCGTGAGCGAGTGCATCCCTTCCGGGATCGGTTTGACGGCGGGGGTGGACATGACGGCGGCTCCTTGAATCGATCGTTCGTGAAGTGGCGTTGTGTTGGCTTGCGTGGCATCGCGTGAGTCGAGGACCTCGCTGGGCGCGGTCTTCAACAGTACGACGAACACCCAGCCTGCGAATCGACACGCCGGGAAAAATATTTTTTGCGCGGTGCTGGCGGCGGCGGACGTACCGGACAGGTGGAATGTGCCGGCGTCGCGCCCGCCGCCTTAACCGGCCGGATTGTCCTCGTCGGGCGGCGTGGCCGGCGCGTTGGGCGTGGCAGGTGCGTTGGGCGTACCCGGCTCGCCCGACGCCGCCGCGCCGGCGGGCGCGCCGAGAATGCTGACCTGGAAGGTCGGCGTGGCCGCCAGCGACTGCAAGGTGGCGTCTTCCGGAATGTGTTCCAGCAGCGGCAGGATCACCGAGCCGCCGATCACCGCGCGGCGGCTGTCGTCGGCCGGCCGCAAACCCCACACGTCCTGATAGACGACCGGCACCGCGACGCCGTTGCGGGTCGTGTTGCCGATATACAGCATCACGTGACCGCCGATGTAGATCAGCGTGCGCAACGGCACGCCATGCTGCGCGAGATAGTCGAGGCGCTGCGCGGGCGTGGACGACGACAGGTCGACCATGCGCCCCGCGCTCATCTGCGTCGACGAATGGCGCGGCAGCCAGACGCCAAACGCCGCGAAGATGCTTTGCAATTCCGACGAGCAGTCGTTGTAGAGGCCGCTGTTGCCCCAGCCGTACGGCCGGCCGATCAACGTCTTCATCAGCATGGCCAGGTGACGCGGCGTGGCGGCGAGCGGCATCGGCGCGATCTGGTCGTCACGCAGCGTCGCGGTGCGGATCAGTGCCTGGCCGTCGGCGTCGCGCGCGGGGACGAGGAGCTGGCGCGTGATGGCGTCGGACGAAGCAGCGGCGGCGGAGGCGGCGTTGGAAACCGCAAGAGACGCAGCCGAAGCGGGAGAAGCCGAAGCGGAAGACGCCCCCAGCGGCAACATCGTCCCCGCCGGCGCATCGAAGCGGAACACGCCACGGCTGTCCCGCACCGCCGCCGACGCCACGATCACCGCACCGAGCGATCGCGCTGTCGCCGCGCGCCACGTGTCGACGAAGCGGTCGTCGGTCATGCCGACGCCGTCGCTGCGCACCCAGCCTTGAACATCGGGCGTCTGCACATAGCGCCACGCACCGTCGGCGCTGCTGCCCAGCACATAGAGCGGCGTGCCGGGCCGTACCGCCGAGATCTGCAGGTTGTCGAACGGATAACCTTCGCCGGCCAGCCGGTGATCGTAGAACGACGGATCGATGGTCGGCAGTTCGCGCACCATCAGGTTGGTCGTGGCGATCGCGCGCCGCTCGGGGCGATAGACGGCGTCCTGCGTGAACTGCGCGACGTTCTCGTTGAGCGCGATCGCATCGATCCACGCCTTGTCGTGCGGCCGGAAGTTTTCGCCGTAGCCGAGCGCCGCGCCGCTTTTGCCCGTGTTGTCGAACTTGTCGAGCCGGCGTTGCTGCAAAGCGGCAATGTCCGCGCCTTGCTGACGGTAGACCCGCATCGCCACGAACGCCGAATTCCACGGCGACGGCGCGCTGGTGCCGGTGCCGAAATAGCGCGCGTAGAGGGCCTTGAAGTGCGCCTGCTGATCGGCGGCGCTCAGGAACGGACGGTCGTAGCCGGGGCTATCCGGTTCGAGCCAGTGATCGACGTTCTGATCGTAATTCCCGATCGGGAACAACGACACGGTATCGAGCGGCGCGCGCGCGTCGCGCGACTGCGACGGATTGCTGCAGGCGCCCAGCGCGACGAGCGCCGCGAGCGCGGTGCCGAGAGCGGCGGCGCGGCCGATGGCCGGCAGCGCGAAAGCAAGGCGGGGTGGGACGGCGACAGGCATGGGCTTCGAATCGGAAAGGGCCAGGGGCACGATGATACGGCGTCGGCGCGCGCGGCGATATGAACGGCGCGTGACATGATGCGCTGCAAGGTGTTGTGAGCACACGCCGTTGTGCAAATCCATACACAACGCTTTCGTGTTTTCATGTCGTTTCAGGCCGTGCCTTGAGGCTTTCGGCACCACGGCTATCCCGTCACGTATCACCCATCAGGAGAACGACATGCAAACCAGCGCACGCAATCAATTCACCGGCGAAGTCAGCGAAGTCAAACACGGCGCCGTGAACGACGAAGTCACGCTGCGCACCCAGGACGGTCTGGAGATCGTCGCGATCATCACGCATGGCAGCGCCGAAAAGCTCGGCCTCGCCGCCGGCAAGAAGGCGTTCGCGCTGGTCAAGGCATCGTCGGTGATCGTGATGGTCGATGTCGCGAAGAACCAGGTGTCGGCGCGTAACTGCATCGCCGGCACGGTGTCGGCCGTCACGAAGGGCGCGGTCAACTCGGAAGTGACGATCAGCGCAGGCAGCGCGCAGATCGCGGCGATCATCACCAACGACAGCGTCGATCGTCTCGCGCTCGCGAGCGGCAAGGCGGCAACGGCGATCTTCAAGGCATCGAGCGTGATCGTCGGCGTCGATCAGTAAGCGCGCGTTCCGGCGTAAAAAGGGGGACGTGCCGCGCGCGTCCCCCTCGTTTTTTGTCTCTTCCGTCTTCCTCCTCTCCCGCGTTGCGCTGAAGGAACCGGCCGCTTGCATTAAACTGCAGAGCCTCGTTCCTCATTCCGTGTTCGTCACGGGCACCGCCATGTTCGACGTTTCCTCCGCCTCAACTCTGCCCAAGGCCGCGCACTACGAAGAACTCGTCGCGCAGGCGCGCTCGCTCCTCGCTGGCGAAACCGACTGGATCGCCAATGCCGCGAATTTCTCCGCCTTCGTGTTCCATTCGCTGAGCGATCTGAACTGGGCCGGCTTCTATTTCCACGACGGCAAGGAGCTGGTGGTCGGGCCGTTCCAGGGCAAGCCCGCCTGCGTGCGCATTCCGCTCGGCAAGGGCGTCTGCGGCACGGCCGCGCAAACGCGCCAGACGCAGGTGGTGCGCGACGTGCACGAATTCCCCGGTCATATCGCATGCGATTCGGCATCGAACTCGGAAATCGTCGTGCCGCTCGTCGCGCCGGACGGCACGCTGATCGGCGTGTGGGACGTGGACAGCCCGGTGGTCGCGCGCTTCGACGAAGAAGACGCGAAGGGCATGGAAGCGCTGTGCGCGGTGTTCATCGAAACGGCCTTGCCGCGCGGCGTGTAAACCGGCGTTTCAGTTGGCACATAATCCGGCATACAAGCGGATTCTCACGGCACCCTATGCACATTTGTACATAGACTAGATGCACTTCAGGGGATGGGTCGGCGGACCTCATCCCGCTATCGTTCTCTCCACGCGCTCACGATGTCCCGCCCATAACGCTTGCGGGGCCACGACGATGAGCGCGACGAACCCCCACCAGGTTTTGGAGACACGCATGAGTTCCGCCATCGCTACCCCCGCCGTTTCTTCCGGCAACACCCAGCCGCTGACCTTCCAGCGCTCCCCCGCATTGCCCCGCAATTGCACGTTCGACGCCCACGACTGGGAAATCCTCGCCCGCTACTGGCATCCGGTCGCCTTCGCCGCCGACGTCACCGACAAGCCCATCAGCGCGACCCTGCTCGACGAGCCGCTCGTCGTATTCCGCTCGAACGGCCAGCTGGTGAGCGCGCGCGACATCTGCCCGCACCGCGGCGCGCCGTTGAGCCAGGGGTGGGTCGATAACGGCAACATCGTGTGTCCGTATCACGGTCTCGCCTACGGCAACGACGGCAAGTGCAAGCACATTCCGTCGCAAGGCGACGGCCCGATCCCCGAGCGCCTGCAACTCGTCACGTACGCGACGCAGGAAGCCTATGGGCTGGTGTGGGTGTCGCTCGGCGGCGGCCACGAGGCGTTGCCCTCGTTCCCGTTCTGGAACGACGCGGACTTCCAGCAGATCCTGCCGCCGTCGATCGACATCAATGCATCGGCCGGACGTCAGACCGAAGGCTTCATCGACGTCGCGCATTTCGCGTGGATTCACCACGACAGCTTCGCCGACCGGCAGAACCCGGTGGTGCCGCAGTACTCGGTCGAACGACGCGAGCGCGGCATGCAGGCAGAGTACGTGAGCAACGTCAGCAACTTCCCGAAGTCGATGCAGCACCGCGCGCCCGACGGCTTCCTGTGGCGCCGTATTTTCGAAGTGGACGTGCCGTTCTTCGCGCGTCTGACCGTGCATTTCCCCGAGAACGGGCGCCTCTCGATCCTGAACGCCGCGAGCCCGATCTCGGCGCGCAAGACGCGTCTGTTCGTGCCGATCGTGCGTAATTTCGACAAGGATCTGCCGCTCGAGGACGTCTACGCATTCAACCGCCAGGTGTTCGAGGAAGACCGCGCGATCGTCGAGCAACAGCGTCCGGAAGATCTGCCGATCGACCGCACGGCCGAAGCGCCGATCCTGGCCGACCGCTCGTCGGGCGCCTATCGTCGCGCGCTGGCCGAGATCGGTCTCGGCCAGGCTTATGTGCGCTAACGCGCGCCGCGATTCGGGAGAGATGCCATGAAAGTATGGGAATGCGTGATCTGCGGCTTTCGCTATGACGAAGCGCTCGGTTTGCCCGAGGCGGGCATCGCGCCCGGCACGCGCTGGGAAGACGTGCCGGACGACTGGCTGTGTCCGGACTGCGCGACCGGCAAGCATGACTTCGAGATGCAGGTGGTCGCATGAGCGCCGCGCAGCAGGACAAGGACGTCGCGCCGGTGGTGATCGTCGGCACCGGCATGGCGGGTTACACCGTGGCGCGCGAGTTGCGCAAGCTCGACAGCGCCGTGCCGATCGTGATGATCAGTCGCGACGACGGCAGCTTCTATTCGAAGCCGATGCTCTCCAACGCGCTGGCGATGAAGAAGGAGCCGCAGGCGCTCGCGAGTTTCGACGCGATGGCGATGGCCTCGCAACTGGGCGCGTGGATTCGCGTGCATCAGAACGTCGAGCGCATCGTGCCGGAGGAGCACACGCTGGTCGTGGATAACGCGTTGCTCGGCTACAGCCGGCTGGTGCTGGCGACCGGCGCGGACCCGCGCCGTCTGCTGGTCGGCGGCGATGGCGCGGACGACGTGCTGTCGATCAACGACCTCGACGATTACGCGCGTTTCCGGCTGGCGCTCACGCGCTGCCGGTCGGTGGCGATTCTCGGCGCGGGCTTGATCGGCTGCGAGTTCGCCAACGATCTCGCGGCGGCCGGTTACGCCGTCGATCTGATCGATCCGGCGACCACGCCGCTGGCGCGTCTGCTGCCGCGGCAGGTCGGCGAGATCTTCGCGCAGGCGCTGGAAAACGGCGGTATCCGTTTCCATCCGGGGCGTAGCGTGAGCCGCATCGATCGTCTCGCGGACGGTTATCGCCTGAGCTTCGCCGACGGCGAGCGGATCGACGCCGACCTCGTGGTGTCGGCGATCGGACTCGCGCCGCGCACGGCGCTGGCCGCGGCCGCCGGTCTGGAGATCGACCAGGGTATCCGCACCGACGCATGGTGCCGCACCAGCGCGCCCGATATCTACGCGCTCGGCGATTGCGCGGCGATCGACGGCAAGGTGCAGCCGTACGTGCTGCCGATCATGCATGCGGCGCGCGCGCTGGCGCGCACTTTGGCCGGCGAGCCGACGCGTGTCGCGTTCCCGGTGATGCCGGTCACGGTGAAGACGCCCGCGAGTCCCGCGGTCGTCGTGACGCCCGAAGGCGAGGGCGCGTGGTCGATCGACACCGGCGACGATGCCGCCGCGCATGCGGTGCGCGCGGTGTGCACGCATGCCGACGGTGAACGTACGCTGGGCTTCGCGCTGGTCGGCAAGGCGGTCGAAGGCAAGGCCGCGCTGATCAAGGCGATGGCCACGCCGGCGCCCGTCGCGTCGTAGGTGCCCGCATCGTCCTGATCTGATGGGCACGCCATAACAATCTTCCTTCTGACCGACCTGACTTCGTGGTCGCCTGATGTTTGACAGGGCCTGTCACCTGGCCTGCATCCGATGATCTCGTTCGCGCCGCAAGCGTTGCTTGCGGCGTTTTTTTTGGCGGGGGGCGGTGCGTGTGGCGTGGCGCAGGAGCGGTGCGTAGTAACGGCGCGTTGTAGCGACGCGGAGTAGCGGCATGTGAAAGCCGCTTTGAGAAAACTGCTGTTTAAAAACCGCTCAGGGCGCCAGATCTTTCGCGACGTTGGCGATCAGCCTGCGCAGCCAGATCGCCGCGATGCTGCGATGCGTGCGGTCGTGCCACAACTGGTAATACGTCAGCGCGCGCGTTTCGCCCGGCACCGGTTCGATGCGCAGCGGCAGCAGCTTCGTGTAATGCGTGGCCAGCGCGCGCGTGGTGGTGAACAGCAGGTTCGAGCGGGCCAGCACGTAGGGCGCCATGCCGAAGTAGGGCAGCGTCGTCGTGACCGTGCGCGACAGACCGTTGCGCGCGAGTTCGATATCGACGGTGCCCCATGCGGTCGTGTTGTACGTGGTGACCGCCAGATGCTCGGCCTCCTCGTAGACCGCCTTGCTGAGTCGCCCCGGTTTGATCGGGTGACCGTTGCGCAGCAGGCAGACCAGTTCGTCCTTGCACAGCGGTTGCAGATGCAGATGTTCGGGCGGCGTGCGCCAGTTGCCGATCACCAGATCGAGAAAGCCGCTTTCGAGGCCGTGCTCGTAGCCGCCGTCCACCATCATCAGATGCCGGAATTCGAGCTTCGCGTGCGGCGCCTCGCGATGGAACGCATCGACCACCGCCGGCACGAAGAACGCGTCGAGATAATCGGGCGAGCCAATCCGGAACGTCTGACTGGTGTTGGCCGGATTGAACGACGTGGTGGGATGCAGGATCGCCGCGATGCTGCTCAACGCCTGCGCGGCGGGTTCGATCAAGGTCAGCGCGTGCGGCGTCGGCACCATCCTGCTGCCGCTGCGGACCAGCAGCGGATCGCCCGTCATGTCGCGCAGTTTGCGCAGCGCCACGCTGACGGTGGGCTGCGACTGTCCGAGCAAAGTCGCGGTGCGCGACACGCTCGACTCCGTCAGGAGCGTGTGCAACACCTTGAGCAGGTGCGAGTCGATGACTTCCTTGGACATGAAATGCGAGGCTCTATGGCGTGCGATGGCGCGCGGATTGTTTCGGCGCGGCGGCGCCGGCGAAGCGGCGCTCTGTAGCGGGGGATATGCAATCGAAATATATCGACGGATATAACGGGCGTCAATCGGGCCACACCCTGCGCGAAAACGCCAAACGTCCGCGCGTATTGATCTATGACGCGCGGAATATGGCGGTAATAGTCGAAGTGGTATGGCGTGCGCGAACACCGCGCGGCGAACGACGGTCTTCGTCGAACCGTGGACGGTCGAAAGACGGGCCGCTGAAATTTCGCGGCGCCGGCTGGCGACGGATCGAACGATCCGTGTTGGGGATTACACCGAGGGAAACGATTGGCGTGACGTTTGCGCGTCCCGCGCGGCAAAGCGCGCCGCGAAAGCCGTTATCATACGCACGGTTAGCCGCTGGAACAGGCCGCTTCACAGGCCGCGCCGGCGCCGCATGTCGAAGCGAAACACGCGAAAGTCCGACCGTTCGCGTCCCACGCTCGATGACCACGCTCGATCGTTCGACTTCATGGGACATTCAAAGGCCGGCGCGATGCAATACCACCTCCATGCCGATGCGCGCACGCGCGACGCCGCGTTGGCGTCGGCGCCGTACGGCATGTTTCTCTGCACCGCCGACGGCCGCTTCGACGCCGTCAACGCCGCTTTCGAAAAGCTGACCGGATTCACCGCCGCCGAATTGCTCGGCGTGCGCAGCTTCGAAGCGCTACTCGATCCGTCCGAACTCGCGAAGCGCCGTGCCGAACTGCCGCCGCTCGCCGCGATCGGCGAGCGCTACGAAGGCGAGTGGACCTGGGTGCGCCGCAACGGCACGCCGGTTCGCGTGGTGCTCGCGCTGGCGCCGCTCGTCACCGAACCCGCGTACGTCGACGCGCTGGTCGGCGAGCCGGCTCGCTACGTCGGCATCGCGATCGACATGACGCGCTACGCGCAGTCCGAAGCGCGGCTCTGGTACGTCGCGCATCACGACGGCGTGACCCGCCTGCCGAACCAGACGCTGTTCACCGAACGTCTCGAAATGACGATCGCGCGTTGCGAGCGCAGCGGCGGCGGCTTCAGCGTCGTGATCGCCGAGCTCGACCATCTGCGCAAACTGCGCGATGCGCTCGGACTGCACGCCGCGGAACTGGTGCTGCAGATCGTCGGCGAGCGGCTGCGTAGTCTCTTTCCGAACGACGGCACGATCGCGTCGGTCGGCGGCACGCAGTTCGCGTTGCTGATCAACGAGAGCGGCGCGGCCGCCGAAGCCTTCGCGACCGAAGCGCTCGGCCGCATCGCCGAGGCGATCGACTGCGGCGGCACCACGCTGAACATCACCGCGAGCCTCGGCATCGTCGCCTATCCCGCCGACGGCGCCGACGCGCCGACGTTGATGCGGCGCGCGGGGGTCGCGCTGTCGGCGGCGTCGGCCGTGCACGGCAATGCGGTGCGGCGCTTTTCCACCGCGCTCGAAGGCCAGGCATCGCGCCGTTTCGAACTGGAGCGGATGCTGCGCGAAGCGCTCGATCATCAACAGTTGCATCTCGTGTATCAACCGCAGGTCACGCTGGCGAACGGCCATATCGCCCAGGTGGAGGCGTTGCTGCGCTGGCACCATCCGTTGCGCGGTCCGATCAGTCCGGTCGAGTTCGTGCCGGTCGCCGAGGAGGCGGGGTTGATCGAGCGGATCGGCGAATGGGTGATCCGCACCGCGTGCCGCGATGCGGGCAAACTGCTGCGGCTCACCGGCAATCTGCCGCGGATCGCGGTCAACGTGTCGCCGCAGCAGTTCCAGCGGCACAACCTGTTCGAAACGATTCGCGACGCGCTGGAAGACGCCGCGCTCGATCCGTCCTACCTCGAAGTGGAAATCACCGAGGGCGTGCTGCTCGGCGACACCGAGCAGGCCCTGCACACCTTGCACGCGCTGCGTGAGCTCGGCGTGGAGGTCGCGCTCGACGACTTCGGCACCGGCTATTCGAGTCTCGCGTATCTGACGCGTTTTCCGATGAACCGGCTCAAGATCGACCGCTCGTTCGTGATGCGGATGAGCACCGATCCGCAGTGCGCGGCGCTGGTCGGCGCGATCATCGCGATGGCGCATGCGCTCAAGCTGCGCGTCACGGCGGAAGGGGTGGAGACGGCGGAGCAGGCCGCGCAGCTCGAAGCGCTGGGTTGCGACGAAGCGCAGGGGTTCTGGTTTTCGCGGCCCATCACGGTGGCGGCGCTGCGGAATCTGTTGAAGCCGCTCGGGGCGAGTTGATCGAAGTGTGGTGGCGCGGGGCGGGGCGAGGTTGGAGGTTCGCTCGCCATCGGTCCAAGGTTGACGGCCTTCGGTCTACGTCGCGTTTTCGATAACCGTTTTCGATAAATCATGCGCGTCGATATGGTTAGCGATCCGTATCGATCATGGTTGGCGCGCGTCGAATATCAGCGCACCGCGTCATTCCTTATACCGTTGCAACGCATCCCCACGATGCACCGCGTGCTTGCCGCTCTTATCGCTTTCGACCTCGTAATGAGGATCGTCCGCCGACGCATCGACCGTTCTGCCGTCCACGCTCGTATGGGTAGAAATGACACGCACGACCTTGCCGTGGGTCAGTCCTTGCGGCGTGTTCCAGCTGACGTGGTCATGCACCTTGAAAGTCTGGCTCATGGTCGTCTCCAAAGGGCCCGGATCGACTGCCCGCGCGCTTCCTGGCGGTCGAGCAACCCGCGTGCCGCCTCGGCCGGGTAAATTCGATCCACGCCGCTTAATGACGGTTAATGCCGGTCAATGCCGCTCCAGCGTGATTCCGCCTCGGTCCGGTATCCATTCTGTAAAGGGCGGGAACGCATCCTGCTTCACTGCGTCGGGTGAATCTACGCAACGGAATGAAGACACGATGAACGATCTCCTGAACCGTCTCCTGCATTTTCAGCCGTCGCTGCTCGTCACGATGACGCACGACGTGCTTCGTATCGTCCTCGCCCTACTGATCCTGGTGGTCGGCTGGTGGCTGTCCAACCGCGTCGGCGGCATGTTCGCCCGCGCGCTCGCGCGCACGCACGCCGATCCCACGCTCGCGCCGATGCTGGCCGCGATGAGCACGTGGGCCGTGCGCGTGCTCGTGTTCATCGCGGCGCTGAGCGAGGTCGGGATTGCGACCGCGAGCGTGCTGGCCGTGCTCGGCGCCGCCGGTCTCGCCATCGGGCTGGCCTTGCAAGGCACGCTGCAGAATATTGCCGCCGGCATGATGCTGTTGATGCTGCGGCCGTTTCGCGTCGGCGACGTGATCGAGGGTAGCGGCGCGGCGGCCGGCATCGTGCGCGAGGTGGGGTTGTTCACCACGCGCATCGAGCGCGGCGACGGCAACGCGGTGTTCGTGCCGAACAGCCAGATCTGGAGCAACCCGGTGATCAACTACAGCAGCGGCGGCACGCAGCGCATCGAGGTGGAAGTGGGACTGGCGCAGCGCAAGGATGTCGATGCCGCGATCGGCGAGCTCAAAAAGCTGGTCGCGGACGAGCCGCGCGTGTTGAGCGGATCGACGCTGGCGCCGGTCATCACCGTGGCCGAGTATCCGGACACGGGCGGCGCGACGCTGCGGATCGCCGCATGGGTGCGCACGCCGGATGCGTCGTTGACCAGCGGCGACCTGCACGAGCATGCGCAGAGCGCGCTCGAACAGGCGGGTTGTCCGGTGGCGGCCTGAGCGCGGGAACGGCCGGCTGCCTGACTGCCCGAGGCGCCTGACCGCCAGACCGCCAGACCGCCAGACCGCCGCGTTCAGCCGCGAGGCACCCCGTGCAACACCCGGGTCGCGCGTGCGCGCGAGCCCCCCTTATAATCTGCTTCTGCTCAACCATGTTGAACCGGACTCGTTTGATCGACCCATCGGAATCCGTCAGCCGCGCATCGCCGGCTCAGCGTGACGCGCCCAACGTGCTCGGCGCATTGCGCGCCGCTACGGCGGAGCGTCACGAATTGCTGCACACGATCATGCCGCTGTCGGTGGACAGCGTGGCGCTGCGCGACTATCTCGCGCACCTGACGATTCTGCGCGACTGGCTCGCGCCGCTCGAAGCGTGGTTGCAGCATTTCGACGATGGCCCGCAAGCGGCCACGCAGCCGTCCCGCCTGGATCGGCTGGCCTTGATCGACGCCGATCTGACGGACCCCGCCGCGGCGCCATCCACGAACGAAGGCACCATCCCAGCTCCCGCAGACGACCACCCCTGGCACGGCCCGCAAAGCGCCGCTTTCCGCTGGGGCGTGTGCTACGTGATCGAGGGATCGCAACTGGGCGGCGCGGTGTTGTACGCGCGTCTGCATGAACGTCTCGCGCCGCATCCGCTCGGTTTTCTCGCGGCCGGCCGCGAAACGCTGGGTCCGCGCTGGCGGGCCTTCGTGCAGGCACTGTCCGCCGAAGTCGCCACGCCGGAAACGATCGACGAAGCCTGCCGCGGCGCGGCCGCGGCGTTCGACCGTCTGATCGATCATGCCAATCACGCCAGCCACGCGCGCTGCGCGGCCATGGCGGCCTGCGCGGATGCCCGCTGATGCGCGCCCGGGACCTGCCCATGGATAGCCGCCTCGTGGACCCGTCCGCACCGCCGCATCAGTTCGATGCGGCGCTCGCTTTCGAAGCGCTGCCCGACGCGTATCTGATCCTCAACCATCGGCACGAGATCGTGCTTGCCAACGCGCGCTATCTGGCGTTGCTGGGGCAGTCGCTCGGCGATCTGCTCGGCCGGTCGATCTTCGACGTCAACCAGTTCGGGCCCGCCGAGCAGCGCGAAGCGCGACGCGCGTGGTTGAGTGGCGCGCTAAAGGGACTGTCCGCGGGCGAACCGAAATGGTCGCCGCTGTTTCGCTACGAGATGCCCCGGCGGCACGGCGATGACGCGAACGCGAATGCGAACGCGGATGCAGACAGCCACGCCGACGTACCGCGCTACTGGAAGATCAAGGCGAGCCTGCTAGGCGCGCGTCCGGGCGCGGGTACGCATATCGCGCTGCGCGTCAGCGAAGTCACCGAGGGTATCTCCGACTACGAGCGCGACCAGCGCGAACGCGCAAAGCTGCGCTCGCAGGCGCAACTGCGCCAACTGCTGGCCGACGAGGCGAAAGCCCAACTGCGCGAGCACCAGGAGCGTTTTCAGCTCGCGCTCGCGTTCTCGCAGGTCGGCGCGTGGGAACTCGACCCGGCGACGGGCGCGATCGAATGCACGGATCAGTGCAAGATCAACCTCGGGCTTGGTGCATCGTCCACGCTGTCCGAGCAGCGTCTGCTCGGCGAGATCGTGCATCCCGAAGACCGCGTGCGGGTGCGCGAAGCGATGGAGCACGGTCTCGCGAACCAGCAGCAGTTCGATGCCGACTACCGCGTCGGCTGGGGAAGCGGGGCGACTCGCTGGATTCTCGTGCGCGGCGTCGGCCGCTATACGGCGGACGGCGCGCTGACCTCGGTGATCGGCTTCACGCTCGACATCACCGCGCGCAAGGAGGCGGAACTGGAGCAGCGGGAAATCGCCGCTTCCGAGAAGCGCGCGCGCGAGCACAGCGAACGTCTCACGATGGCGATGGACCACTTCGTCACCACCGTCAGTCACGAATTGCGCTCGCCGCTTTCCGCGATCCTGTCGTGGACCGATCTGCTGCAACGCTCGGCCGATCCGTCGCACGTCACGCGCGCCACCGACGTGATCAAGCGCAACGCGCGTCAGCTTTCGCATATGGTCGACGATCTGCTGGACAGCGGCGCGATCGTCACGGGCAAGCTGTCGGTCAATCTGCAACCGGTCGATCTCGGCGCGTTGACCGGCATCGTCGCCGACGACCTGCGCATGCATGCCGAAGCCAAGGGGCTGCAACTGATCGCCGACGATCTGAGCTCCGCGATGGTGCTCGCCGACGAAAGCCGCATGAAGCAGGTGATCTGGAATCTGGTGTCGAACGCGGTGAAGTTCAGCCCTCAGGGCACAGTCACGCTATCTGTATCTGTGCATGCCGAAGGCGAGCGCGTCGAACTGGCGGTTCAGGATACGGGCGTGGGCCTGGATCAGACTTCGCTGGAACGGGTTTTCGAGCGCTTCCAGCAGTTCGGTCAGGAAGGCTCCGGGCGGGTGGCGGGGCTGGGCCTCGGATTGTGGCTGGTGAAGAATCTGACGGACCTGCATGGCGGCACGATCGTCGCCGAAAGCGCGGGACCGGGGCAGGGTGCGACGTTCCGTTTGTGCTTGCCGGTGTATCGCTAGGCGGGTCGTATTGCGGGTAAGCGGCGCGGGGTGAAGCGTGCCTGGGTGGCACGTCTCACGTGGGGACACACCCCGCCGCGTGCCCTTGCTTCTGTCCACAATGGGCCGGGGCGGTTTGCTTCAGGCGGGGTCAGCGGGAATACGGCGGCGGTTCGTTCAGCACCGCCCAGAACATGCCGAGGTCGTTGATCGCGGCCATGAAGTCGTCGAACGCGACCGGCTTCACCACATAGGCGTTCACGCCGAGGTCGTAGCTGCGCAGCAGATCGCTTTCCTCGCGCGACGAGGTGAGCATCACCACCGGAATGCGCTTGAGCTTCTCGTCGCTGCGCACGGCCTTCAGCACCTCGTGACCGTCGACCTTCGGCAGCTTCTTGTCGAGCAGGATCACGGCGGGGTTTTCTTCCACGCGATCCGACCATTGCCCCTGGCGGCGCAGATACTGCAGCGCTTCATCGCCGTCGCGCAACGACACCACCGGATTGGCCAGGCGCGTTTTCTCCAGCGCAATCAACGTGAGTTCCACGTCGTTCGGATTGTCTTCCACCAGCAGGATCGGTCTTAGCACGCTGTTTCCTTCATTTCGATTCATCTTGCGAGTCTGTCCGCGCTTGCTACTCTTTCGACTCTTTCGGCACGGGGCGAAAGCGTTTGCCCGGCGACAACGCGGTCAGGCGGGCCACGGCGGCGGCCGCGGATTCTTCCCCCTGGCTCGCGTCGGCCACGAACACGTGCGGCAGTGAAAAATACATGGCCGCGCCGCGATCCATCTCGCCGACGGCCCATGCTTTACCGCCGTGCCGCTCGACGATCCGCTTCACACCAGCAAGCCCGATGCCCGTGCCGGGAAATTCCTCGACGCGATGCAGCCGCTGGAATACGCCGAACAGTTTATCGACGTAGCGCATGTCGAAACCGACGCCGTTGTCCTTGACGAAAAAAACCTCTTGCCCGGCCAGTTCGCCGTCGCCGGCATAGCGGCCGATTTCGATCGTGGCGTGCTCGCGGGTGGAGGTGAATTTTACCGCGTTCTCGATCAGGTTACGGAGCACCACGTGCAATAGCACCGCATCCGCGGTCACGTGGCCAAGTTTGCCGACCTGCCATTCGATGGCGCGCGGCGCGGCTTCCTTGGTTTCGTCGGCGATCAACGCGCTGATCGTCGCGTTCAGATCGACGGATTGCGGACGCAGCGCGGCGCGGCCCATCTGCGAGAAAGCGAGCAGATCGTCGACCAGCTTGCCGCCGAAACGCGCCGACGAAATGATTCGCTCGACGAAGTGCTTGCCGCGCTCCGACAGGCGCTCGCCTTCCATGTCGCGCAGCAGGTCGGCGAAACCGACGATATGGCGCAACGGCGCGCGCAGATCGTGCGACACCGTGTACGAGAAGCCTTCGAGTTCCTTGTTCGCGCGGCCGAGTTCGAGCGCCAGTTGCGCGAGCTCCTCGGCGCGGCGCAGCACGATGCCGAGCAGCGCGGTGCGGAATTCGACCGCGATTTCGAGTTCAGCCGGACGCCACGGCAAGGACAGCCCGCGCACGGTATCGGTCCACACGTCGAAGCTCTTGCGCGGCGATAGCGAGTCGGCGAGGCCCGCGAGTTTCTCGCGCGGGTCGCCGGCCCACTCGATAGTCTGCACCACTTCCTCGCGGAACCACAACACGTAGTTGCGGAACAGCTTCGAGATCGACACCGCGAGCAGACCCGCATGATCGGGATGGGCCGGCAAGGCCGGGTAGGCGGTAGCGAGCGAGTCGGTGGCGAAGGTGTCGTCGACCTGGGTGTCGAGCCATTCGACCAGTTGCGCGACCTGAGCCTCGGACGGCGTGACGCCGACCCGCAGAATGCGCCCCTCGAAGACGATCGCCGCGCCGTCCGACGCGGTCAGGGCGAGCAGGTCTTTCGGGTCGTCGACGAGCGCGTCGGTGAAGCTATCCGTGTTGGCCATCGCGGCAAGCAGGCGCGCGAGCGTGCGGCGCAGCGCGAGCCGGTATTCGGCTTCGGCGTGGTCTTCTTTCGCCTCGATCTGCAACGACAGCACCTGCGCGATGTGCTCGCACGCGGTGCGCACTTCGAACGGCGGCACACGCGCGCTGTCGTGGTGGCACGAAATCAGCCCCCACAGTTTGCCGCGCACCACGATCGACATCGACATGGACGACAGCGTGCCCATGTTCTTCATGTACTGCACGTGCACCGGCGAGACGCTGCGCAGCGACGCGTAGGTGAGGTCGGTGGGCTTGCCGGTCGACGGATGCCGCGGCGGTACGAGCGGCGCGGCGGCATAGTCGGCATCGGCAATGAGGCGGATGCGGTTGCGGACGTAGAGCGCGCGCGCCTGGGCCGGAATATCGGAGCCGGGGAAGCGTTGCCCGAGATACGAGCGGTAGCCCGGCTCGACCTGTTCGGCCAGCACGTGACCGGCGCCCGCGTCGTCGAAGCTGTAGACCATCGTGCGGCCGAAACCGGTGATGCGCTGCACCTCGTCGGCGGCGAGCTGCGCGAGACCTTCGACGGTCTCCGCGTCCTGCAGACGGTTGATGAAGGTGCGCACGAGCGGGTACATCGACGAAAACACGTCGATCGTGCCGCGCGCCGGTTCCAGTTCGACGAACGCGACGCCCTGGTGACGATGCACGATCACCGCGAAGGGCGTTGCGGGTGAATCCTGCGTCTGCGATGGAGGTGGAAGATTAGAGGCTTGCGATGCATGCGTCGATGCCGCGCGCGCTTCGCGTGGATCGCTCATCGAGCCGATGTACAGCGGGATGCCTTCTTCCCGATGCGTGCGCAGCGCCTCGACGATGCGCGCGGCCCACTCGCCGCCGAGCACATCGGCGAGCGGCGCGCCGAGCAGACGCTCGGGCGCGAGGCCGGACACGCCGGGGGCGCCGCTGTCGGCAATGAGGGCCGTGGCGTTCGCGCTGACCTGCAGCACGTTGCCGTCTTCG
Source organism: Paraburkholderia sp. D15 (assembly GCF_029910215.1). Lineage (NCBI taxonomy): Bacteria > Pseudomonadati > Pseudomonadota > Betaproteobacteria > Burkholderiales > Burkholderiaceae > Paraburkholderia > Paraburkholderia sp. D15. The sequence goes on from NZ_CP110395.1 coordinate 1,256,633, forward strand.
TCGATGCTGAACAGAAAGCCGTGCGGCTGAATGCCGCCGGGAATGTGGATGGGTTCTCTTGCGCAGTTGTCTTCGAGTCTCGAAGACACGGAAGATGTGAGGTCTGCCATGCGTGCTCCACGAACGGTACAGGGCATTTTCGCATAGCGGGGTCGAGTTGTCGGGGCAGGTCTGCGCTATCGATGCAGATCAGCGGCTTGTTCCGGCGGAGCACGTTTTTTGCTGCTGTGCTTGCTGCCCGAGTGAGTCCGTAGCAGATTGCGCCGGTTGCTTGCGGTTTGTATGCGGTTGCGTTGGCATGCGACCAGTGCCATGCAAGCGCCGCGGCGACGCGTGACGCGTGACGCGCGGCCCATGCGGACGCACCTCCCTTAGCCCGACCGTCAGGCAGGAGCCGACATGAAAGCAATCCGTCAAACAATAAATGCTGCTGTTTTTACCGGCGTGATGTGCGCGTCGAGCGTGTTGCTGAGTGCATGCGGCGGAGGACACGGCGGCAGTTCAAGCACCAGCAGCGGATCGTCGCCTGCGGGCGGCATCAATCTGCAGGTCGTGTCGTTCGGCGACAGTCTGTCCGACGTCGGCACCTATGCGCCGATCGCCGGCGCGGTCGGCGGCGGACGCTTCACGACCAATCCCGGTCAGGTCTGGTCGCAGGATGTCGCGCAGTACTACGGCGGTTCGCTTACCGCCGCATTCACGATCGACGTCGGTCATGAGCTGAGTCCGCAGAACGGCTTCGGCTACGCCGAAGGCGGCTCCACGGTGGCGACGCCGGCCAACCAGTACGACTTTCTCACCGACGTGATCGGCAACGTCGAGATGCCGGTGAATCAGCAGGTCGGCAGCTATCTGAGCACCCACGGCAGTTTCAACGCGAACCAGCTCGTGCTGGTGTGGGCGGGCGCGAACGACGTCCTGCGCGCCGGCACCCTGCCGAGCGCGGCGCCGGTCGTGCAGACGGCCGCCACCGCGCTGGCCCAGGTGATCGGCCAGATTGTCGGGAACGGCGCGACGCATGTCGTGGTGGTCAACGTGCCGAACATCGGCCTGTCGCCGAAGGGCGTGACCTCCGCCGATGGCGGCGCGAATCTGACGCAGCTCTCGCAGCTTTTCAACAGCGACCTGAACACCGCGTTGCAGACGGCGGGACTGCAAGGCAAGGTGATCCCCGTCGATGCCTACACATGGCTGAACGGCGTCGTCGCGAACTATCAGAGCAACGGCTTCACGGTGTCGAACACCGCGCAGGCCTGCGACCCGAACAAGACGCCGGATGACACCTCGCTGCTGTGCTCGCCGGCTACCTATGCGACAGCCAACGCGGACCAGACCTATATGTTCGCCGACGACCTTCATCCGACCACGCATCTGCACGCGCTATTCGCGCAATTCGTGGAGCAGCAGATTGCGGCGACGGGATTGGGGCATTGAATGCGTATTGAATAATCAATTGAGCGATCTGGTCGTTTGGGCTCACTCGTGAGATGCCCATGTTCTTACGCAGTTGTTTGAGTCGGTCATAACTTCAATTGGAATGTGATGCTTTTTTACAAATTGCGAAGTCATTACCGGCTTGTCGAGTAATTTCCGGTGCGCGTGCGATAGAATCCGTCACGAAAAATATGCTTGCGCTACGGAGAGAGAATGCAGCACGCAAAAAACGCTGGGGTTCAACGGTTGGCAGAGTCAATTGGCAAACGCTGGAAATCGATTCTGGTGATATCGGTTCTTGGTGCAGTAGTCGGTGTCGCCGGTTCGACGCTGGTTCCGAAACGATGGCCGGCGCGGGTACTGGTGCAGGTTGGGCAAACTGAAAACGGCACGCCGCTGGTCGATCCGGCGGGTTTGGTCGAACGGATCAAATTTCCCTCGTTTGCAACTCAAGTGATCACCAGCATGGGTCTTCCCGGGGATGATGAGGATCCGCGCGTGAAGCTATTCAAGAAGACTTTATGGGCCAATGTTCCGCGAGGCGGTAGTCTGATCGAAATTCACGTCAACGGATATTCGCCACAGGAGGCGAAGAACAATGCAATAGCGGCTTTAGCGCTGATCCAAAAGGATCACGAAGCGCTGCTTGCGCCAGCTATTGACAGAAAGCAGAAGCTGCTAACTCAATACGAGCAGCAACTTAAAGAACACCTCGACCAGCGGTCCGCGATTTTATCCCGGCTTCAATCTAAATCCGGTGCCGATAATTCGCATGGATCGCAGGATATCGTCTTTTCAATTCTGATCCAGTCGGATGGTTTCGAAACGCGTGCGCTTACTGAGCAGATCGCCCGATTGCGCGATCAACTCGACACGACAAGAATGTTTAATACGAAAGCGGTTGCGCCGGTGTATGTGCGCGATCGTCCGGACTCGCTGTCGGCGGGGGCTTGCTCCGTATTCGGTCTGCTGGCAGGTTTGGCGGTGTCGCTCGCCTGGTTGCTGATTAAGGACGCAAGCTTGCGCATGTCATTTTACGGCGCAGTGGTTGGGCGCACCGGCCGCACTGGTCGCGCGATCGGCTAGGCTGGCACCTCGCGTCATGGATGTAAGAAGGCCGCCTTCATGGCGGCCTTCTGTCGTTAGGCGTTGGTCTTCGCAGATGGCGCGCGGCGCTTACCTACATCAGCACAATATCGTACTGTTCCTGACTCAAATTCGACTCCACCTGCAACGACACCGGCTTGCCGATGAAATCGATCAGCATCGCCAAATGCTGCGACTCTTCTTCCAGAAACAGATCGATCACCTGCTGCGACGCCACCACGCGAAACTCGCGCGGATTGAACTGGCGCGACTCGCGCAGAATCTCGCGCAGCACGTCGTAGCACACGGTGCGCGACGTCTTCACCTGGCCCTTGCCCTGACACACCGGACACGGTTCGCACAGCACATGCGCGAGCGATTCGCGGGTCCGCTTGCGGGTCATCTCGACGAGACCCAGTTGCGAGAAGCCGTTCACCGTCACGCGCGTGCGATCGCGCGACAACGCCTTCTTCAGTTCGCCCAGCACCTGATCGCGATGCTCGGTGTTCTCCATGTCGATGAAATCGATGATGATCACGCCGCCCAGATTGCGCAGCCGCAATTGTCGCGCGATCGTGTGCGCGGCTTCGAGATTGGTCTTGAAGATCGTATCGTCGAAATTGCGCGCGCCCACATAGCCGCCGGTGTTCACGTCGATGGTGGTCATCGCCTCGGTCTGGTCGATCACCAGGTAGCCGCCCGACTTCAGATCCACGCGGCGCGACAACGCGCGCTGGATCTCCGCCTCGATGTTGTACAGATCGAACAGCGGCCGCTCGCCGGTGTAGTGATGCAGCTTCGCCGACACGGCCGGCGTGAACTCCGCCGCGAAGTCCGCGAGCATCTGGTACGTCTCGCGCGAATCGACCTGAATGCGCGAGGTCTCGTCATTGACGAAATCGCGCAGCACGCGCTGCGCGAGATTCAGATCCTGGTAGAGCAGGCTGGTCGGCGGCATGCGCTGACCCTGCGAGATGATGGTCGCCCACGTCTTGCGCAGATACGCGACGTCGGCCGCGAGTTCCTCGCTGGTGGCATCCTCGGCGATCGTGCGGACGATGTAGCCGCCTTTCTCGTCGGCAGGCAGCACGGCGGTCAGGCGCGCGCGCACCGCTTCGCGTTCGGCCTCGCTCTCGATCTTCTGCGAGATGCCGATGTGCGGTTCCTGCGGCAGATACACGAGCGTGCGGCCCGCGATGCTCACCTGCGTGGAGAGCCGCGCGCCCTTGGTGCCGATCGGGTCCTTCACGACCTGCACCATCAGCGTCTGACCTTCGAAGACGATCTTCTCGATCGGCTGATGCGGCGCCTGATGTTGTGGCTCGCCGGCAATGCGCGGATGCCAGATGTCGGCCACGTGCAGGAACGCGGCGCGTTCGAGACCGATGTCGATGAAGGCGGATTGCATGCCCGGCAGAACCCGGACGACCTTGCCGAGATAGACGTTGCCGACGCGGCCGCGCGACAGCGTTCGTTCGACGTGAAGTTCCTGGACGGCGCCTTGCTGGACTAGCGCGACGCGCGTTTCCTGCGGCGTGACATTGATCAGGATTTCTTCATTCATGGTGTTGTTCTAGAAGTCGATGCGCGCTGCGCGCAGGAGCGCAGCGGTTTCAAAAAGCGGCAAACCCATGATACCTGAATAGGACCCGTCGATATGTTCGATAAACTCCGCGGCGCGTCCCTGCACGCCGTACGCGCCGGCCTTGCCGAGCGGCTCGCCGCTGGCTGCGTAGCGGCGGATCGCGTCTGCGTGCAATGCAGCAAAACGCACCTTCGAAACCGACAGGGCCGCGGGCAGTAATACACCGTCTGCATCGATCACGGCGAGCGCGGTCAGCACTTCATGATCGCGGCCGGCAAGGCGCGTGAGCATCGCGACCGCGTCGTCGGCATCGAGCGGCTTGCCGAGAATCGCGCCGTCGATCGTGACGGTTGTGTCCGCAACCAGGATGGGCCGTGCCTCGTGGCCGCCGGCTTCGAGCCGTGCGCGCGCGGCGCGCGCCTTGGCGATGCAAACACGCTGCACGTAGTCGCGCGCGCTCTCGCCGGGCAGCTCGGCTTCGAGCGCTTCGGCGTCTTCATCGGGGCGGGGCAGCAGCAGTTCGAATCGCACGCCGAGCTGTTGCAGCAATTCCTGGCGGCGGGGACTTTGCGAAGCGAGATAGACGGACGGATAAAGCGAAGCGGCGGAGATGGGCATGGGCGATTCCGTGCGGCGGTCTGCTCCGCTCACACGCGATGGTAGGGATGATTTTGCGTGATGGTCCACGCGCGATAAAGCTGCTCGGCGAGCAGCACGCGGACCATCGCGTGCGGCAAGGTCAGGCTCGACACGCGCAGCAGCATGTCCGCGCGCGCCTTCAGATCGGGGTCGAGCCCGTCCGCGCCGCCGATCAGAAACGCCACGTCGCGGCCGTCCTGCTGCCACCCGGGCAGCGCGGTGGCGAGCTGCATCGTGGTCCAGTCCTTGCCGCGCTCGTCGAGCGCGACGATGCGCGCGTTCTTCGGCAACGCGGCCTCGATCTTCTGCCGCTCGGCGGCCATCACGCTTTCCGCCGAACGCCCCGACGAACGTTGCTCGGGCTTGATCTCGCGCAACTCGATGCGCAGCTCGGGCGGCATGCGCTTCGCGTATTCGTCGAAGCCGGTGGCGATCCAGTCCGGCATCTTGTGGCCGACAGCGAGAATGTGCAGTTTCATCAGCGGTGATGTCGAAGACGTGGGCGGCGCCTGGCGGCACCGGGGCCGACCCGGGCCAAGGCCAGGCCTCGGCCGTTACTTGCGGCGGGCGGCCGTTTTGCGCGCGGGCTTTTTCACGGCCGGCGCGTCGTCTTCTTCCTCGTCGTCGGGCTCGCTCGCGCGTGCGCCGCCGAACGGATCGGGCGTCGACAGCTTCAGCCGCACCGGCTTGTCGCCCCAGATCTCCTCGAGGTTGTAGTACTGGCGCAGCGCCGGTTGCAGGATGTGGACGACCGCGTCGCCGCAGTCCACCAGCACCCATTCGCCGATGTCCTCGCCCTCGGTGCTGATGATTTCGCCGCCGTTTTCCTTGACGCTTTCGCGCACGCTGGAAGCGAGCGCCTTGGTCTGACGGTTCGACGTGCCGCTTGCGACGATCACGCGATCGAACAGCGAGGTCAGGTGGCTGGTGTTGAACACCTTGATGTCTTGCGCTTTGACGTCTTCGAGAGCGTCGACGATCACGCGTTGTAGTTTGCGAATATCCATGAGGTTACCGGTGGTACAGATGATGTTGAAGAATATAGTCCCACACCGCGGTGGGGACATGGCTTGCGGCCCGCGCCTGGCTCGGGTCGCGCGGCCCGGCGCCCGCGAGGGCGAGCCGCTGGGTGGCGAGCCGTTCGGTCACCTGTTCGCGCAGATGCGCGCGAATGTCGGTGGCCGAGACGTTGAACGCAAGCGTCGTGTCGATCAGCAGATGTCCGCTGGGCGTGGCTTGCAGTACCTCGGCGCGGGCGCGGCGCGCGTCGATTTCCTGGGCGACCGCCGGCGGGATCGACGCGAGGTCGAAACCCGGCCGGGTGGCCGCGCCGATGTGCGCGTAGTCGAACAGGCGCCGCCAGTCGCGCCATGTGTCGAGATGCACCAGTTGATCCGCGCCGATCAACAGCACGATCGATGCATCGTCGCCTTCGCGTTCGCGCCAGCGTCGCAGCGTGTCGACCGTGTAGGTCGGGCCGTCGTGATCGATCTCGTCGGTCGCGACGCGCACGGTCGTGTCCGGCAACGCCAGTTCGCCGGCCGCCGCGCGGGTCATCGCGAGACGGTGCACGGCGGGCGAGACATCCGATTTCTGCCAGGGCTGACCGGCCGGCAGCAGCACCAGCTCGGTCAGTCGCAGCACCTCGGCGAACCGCCGCGCAAGCGCGAGATGGCCGTCGTGGATCGGGTCGAAGGTGCCGCCGAGCAAACCGATCCGGCGCGGCAGGGCAACAGGGTGAGCGGTCGGCTTCAGGTGAAGGTCCTTTGTCGTGGCCACGTGCGGGGCAGGGCGGAACAGGCTGGCGACGGGCGCTTTACACCCAGTCGCGCGGCACCAGAAAATCGCTGTAAAGACGCGCTTCCGGCGTGCCTGCCTCGGGTTGCCAGTTGTAGCGCCAGTTCACCACCGGCGGCATGGACATCAGGATCGATTCCGTGCGTCCGCCGCTTTGCAGCCCGAACAGTGTGCCACGGTCGAAGACCAGATTGAACTCGACGTAGCGTCCGCGCCGGTAGGCCTGGAAATCGCGCTCGGCCTGGCCGTACGGAATGTTGCGGCGCTTTTCGATGATCGGCAGGTAGGCCGCGAGGAACGCGTCGCCGACGCTTCTGAGCATCTCGAACGAACGGTCGAAGCCCGGCGCCGAAAAATCGTCGAAGAAAATCCCGCCGATGCCGCGCGGTTCGTTGCGATGCTTGAGGAAGAAATACTCGTCGCACCAGCGCTTGAAGCTCGGGTAGAGGTCCGCGCCATAGGGCTGCAGCGCGTCGCGGCAGGTGCGGTGAAAGTGCTGCGCGTCTTCCTCGTAGCCGTAATACGGCGTCAGATCCATGCCGCCGCCGAACCAGAACACCGGCTCTTCACCGGCCTTGGTGGCGATCAGCAGCCGCACGTTCATGTGCACGGTCGGGCAGTGCGGATTGTGCGGGTGCAGCACGAGCGACACGCCCATTGCCTCGAAACCGCGACCGGCCAGTTGCGGACGCGCGGCGCTTGCCGAACCCGGCAGCGCGTCGCCGGCGACGTCCGAAAAGCCGATGCCGGCGCGCTCGAAGAACCGGCCGCCTTCCAGAATGCGCGTACAGCCGCCGCCGCGTAGCTTTTCGCCGGGCGCGCGTTGCCACGCGTCGGTGGCGAACGGCGCGCCGTCGAAAGCGCCGAGCGTGTCCGCGATATGCGATTGCAGGCCTTGCAGCCAACTGCGGACAGCTTGTACGTCGTAGCTCGAATCGGTCATGAATGCAGATGCTGAGGGCGGCGCGCCGTGCGTGCCGCGGGTTCGTTGTGAGAGGCGGTGGCCGGGTGTTCGCGAATGGCGCTGCGTGAACATCCGGCGGTGAATGGCAGACCGTGTTGCGGCTGGTGGGCTTTGGTCGGCCTTGGGTTTGCCTGGGTTGCCGTCGGTAGGTGTGACGGCTAACCGCGGCGACCTTCGCGAAAACCCGCAGTGTAGCGCCGCCGGCGCTTCACGCGGGCAAGCGGGGTTGCGAATGAGACGGCCAATCCGGTTATAGGCCGGTTATGAGCCGGCTTATAAACGTGGCTCCAAGCCTGGCCACCAGCCTGTTCGAACCCGGTCGCAAGCCGGCTTGCCGAACCGCTGCAAGCCAGGCTGCAACGGGACGACGGCTTAGTGTTTGCCGTCGGCCTTCGCGTCGTGCTTGCGATTCAACGCGCGATAACCGATGTCGCGGCGATACTGCATGCCGTCGAACGCGATCTGGTTGATCGTTTCATAAGCCACCGACTGCGCGCTGCGCACCGAGTCCGCCAGCCCCACCACGCACAGCACGCGGCCGCCCGAGGTGGACAGCTTGCCGTCGGCGAGCGTGGTGCCTGCATGGAACGTGACCGAATCCGCCGTTTCCGCCGGAATACCGTTGATACGGTCGCCCTTGCGCGGTGTGTCCGGGTAGTTGTGCGCGGCAAGCACCACGCCGAGCGCGGTGCGGCGGTCCCATTCCAGCTCGACCGTATCCAGCGTCCCGGCGATAGCCTGCTCGACCACCTTCGAGAAATCGCCCTTCAGGCGCGCCATGATCGGCTGCGTTTCGGGGTCGCCCATCCGGCAGTTGAATTCGAGCGTCTTCGGGTTGCCTTGCGCGTCGATCATCAGACCCGCGTACAGGAAGCCGGTGAAGCGGATGCCTTCCTTCTCCATGCCGCGCACGGTGGGCAGAATGATTTCGCGCATCACGCGCGCATGCAGTTGCGGCGTGACGATCGGCGCGGGCGAGTAGGCGCCCATGCCGCCGGTGTTCGGGCCCTGGTCGGCATCGAGCAGGCGCTTGTGGTCCTGGCTCGACGCGAGCGGCAGCACATGCTTGCCGTCGACCATCACGATGAAGCTCGCTTCCTCGCCGGCGAGGAATTCCTCGATCACGACGCGCGCGCCGGCATCGCCGAGCTTGTTGTCCGACAGCATCATGTCGACCGCGGCGTGCGCTTCCTCCAGCGACTGCGCGACCACCACGCCCTTGCCGGCGGCGAGGCCGTCGGCCTTGATCACGATCGGCGCGCCCCTGGCGTCCAGATACGCGTGCGCGGCGGCGACGTCGGCGAAGGTTTCGTACTCGGCCGTCGGAATCGCATGGCGCTTCATGAAGGCCTTCGCGAAGTCCTTCGAGCTTTCGAGCTGGGCGGCTTCTTTGGTCGGCCCGAAAATCTTCAGACCGCGCGAGCGGAACAGATTGACGATACCTGCCGCCAGCGGCGTTTCCGGCCCGACCAGCGTGAAGGCGATCTGCTCCTTCTCGACGAAATCGGCGAGCGCGGCCGGCTCGGTGATGTCGACGTTGCGCAGGCGTTCGTCCTGCGCGGTGCCGCCATTGCCCGGCGCCACGTAGACGAGCTGGACCCGCGGCGATTGCGCGAGCTTCCATGCGAGCGCATGTTCGCGACCGCCGGAACCGACGACGAGTAACTTCATGTGAATCCCCGAGACTTAAAAACCATAAACGGCTGAGGCAACCCGCTCAGCCGTGCAATAACAGCCAGTTCGCGATGCGCGGCGCGCATTGCCCGCGCACGCTCATTCGTCGGCGATCGCGGCGTTTGTGTAGACTTCCTGCACGTCGTCCAGATTCTCCAGCGCGTCGAGCAGCTTCTGCATTTTCAGCGCGTCGTCGCCGGTGAATTCGACTTCCGTCTGAGGTTTCATCGTGACCTCGGCCAGTTCGGCCTTGAAGCCCGCGGCTTCGAGCGCGGCCTTCACCTTCGGGAAATCGTTCGGCGGGCACAGCACTTCGATACTGCCGTCTTCGTTCGTGACGACGTCGTCGGCGCCGGCTTCGAGCGCGGCTTCCATCAGTTTGTCTTCCGCCGTGCCGGGTGCGAACAGGAACTGGCCGACGTGATCGAACATGAACGACACCGAGCCGTCCGTGCCCATGTTGCCGCCGTTCTTCGAGAACGCGTGACGCACTTCCGCGACGGTGCGGGTGCGATTGTCGGTCATGGTGTCGACGATCACCGCCGCGCCGCCGATGCCGTAGCCTTCGTAGCGGATTTCTTCGTAGTTTGCGCCGTCCACACCGCCCACACCGCGCTGGATCGCACGGTTGACGTTATCTTTCGGCATGTTGGCGTCGTACGCCTTTTCGACGGCGAGCCGCAGACGCGGGTTCGAGTCGATGTCGCCGCCGCCCATGCGCGCCGCGACCTGGATTTCCTTGATGAGCCGCGTCCAGACCTTGCCGCGCTTGGCGTCGGCCGCTGCTTTCTTATGCTTGATGTTGGCCCATTTCGAATGACCCGCCATACCTTTCTCCATCGCGCGCGCCGCTCTGGCGCACGCATAGTGCCATTGTCGTTGCGATGCTGGGGCGCTTGCGCGTGAGTCGCGAATGCGCGCCGTTGCGCCTTGATGTCTAACCGTCTGGGGTTCGCCGCCCGCTTGAGGCGCGCCGCGCCGGGTGGTCGCACCGGTTGATCGCGCAGTTGAGTCGCTCTTTGACTCGCTCATTGAGCGGATTCGAATTTTATCACGCCGGGGCCGGGCGGCCGAGGGGAGATGGCGCGAAATGGGCGGGGCGGACAGCGTTTGCGGGCATCTCCGGCGACTTAATGCACGTCCGGGATGGCGGCATCATGTGCAAAAGTAAACATTTTTGTTTATATTTTGCTTTGTGTTCATGGACACAGGAGGGCCGGTGAAGCAAAGCGAGTTCAGACGATGGCTCGCTGACCAGGGAGCGACTTTCGAACAAGGCAGCAAGCATTGCAAATAAAGGCAAGCCCCGCGAGGGGCTTCGTCACCGCCCGACGTTTCACCCGTGCACGGACTTTTGGAGAGTTATTTATGTTTCGCTATCCAGCCCGCATCGAAGCGGACGAAGCTGGTTTTACCGTGTCGTTTCGCGATATTCCGGAGGCGTTGACGTCCGGCGCGACGCTTGACGAAGCGCGCGAGATGGCGGCCGACGCGCTCGCGACGGCGATGGATTTTTACTTCGAAGATAAGCGCCAGGTGCCCGTGCCGTCGAAAGCGCGGCGGGGCGAGGAGGTCATCGAGCTGCCCGCCAGCCTGGCGGCCAAGGTGCTGTTGCTCAACGAAATGCTGGCCCAGAAGGTGACGCCTTCCGAGCTGGCGCGGCGCCTGCACACGCGCGCGCAGGATATCCAGCGGGTGATCGATCTTGGCCACGTGACCAAGATCGATACGATCGCGTCCGCGTTCGCGGCGCTCGGCAAACGGCTCGAACTGTCGATCGTGCCGGCATAAGTGAAAATCAGCTGAAAATCAGGCAACCACGAAAAAAATCGACGCGGGCGGCGCGACCTTATCTCGCGCCGCACGGTGACGCTTCCATCATCCCGTCAGTTCTTCGTCCCGAACAACCGGTCACCGGCATCGCCGAGACCCGGCACGATGTACGCGTGTTCGTTCAGATGCGAATCCAGCGAGGCCACGTACAGCTTGACGTCCGGGTGCGCGTCCTGGAACACCTGCACGCCTTCGGGCGCGGCCACCAGCGCGAGGAACATGATGTTCTCGCCGGCCACGTTGCGGCGCTTGAGCACGTCTACCGCGTGCACGGCCGAATAGCCGGTCGCGACCATCGGGTCGCACAGAATGAACGTGCGGTCTTCCAGGTCCGGCAGGCGCACCAGATACTCGACCGGGCGATGGTCCTCCGCGCGGTACACGCCGATGTGACCCACCCGCGCCGACGGCACCAGTTCCAGCAGTCCGTCCGACATGCCGATGCCGGCACGCAGCACCGGCACGATCGCGAGCTTCTTGCCGGCGATCACCGGCGCGTCGATATCGACGAGCGGCGTGGTCAGGCGGCGCGTGGTCATCGGCAGGTTGCGGGTGATTTCATAGCCCATCAGCAGCGTGATTTCGCGCAGCAGTTCGCGGAACGTGCGGGTCGAGGTGTCCCGGTCGCGCATATGCGACAGCTTGTGCTGGATCAGCGGGTGATCGAGGATGAATAGATTGGGAAAACGGCTGTCCTGGGTCATGGCGGGGGCGCAAACGGCGGCTAGAGGGATCGGGGATCCGGGGATCGTTCCGGCGCGCCGCCGCCGGCCGAAGCGGGCTGGCGGACGCGCCACGGCGCAAGTTTACCGAAAGAGCGCCGCGCGACATACCGGAGATTGCAGCGTCCCGGCGCAGTCCGGCACCGATTCTTCTAGAATCGGGGGATTCCGCCGCGCGCGTCGATCGTCGAGGATCGTCAGGCATTGTCAGCCTTCAGGTCTGGGCCCGCGCGCCGCCACCATCACGAGGACACGCACATGGACATGGGAATCGCCGGACGCACCGCGCTGGTCTGCGCGGCCAGCAAGGGCCTGGGGCGCGGCTGCGCGGAAGCGCTCGCCGCCGAGGGCGTCAACCTGACGATCGTCGCGCGCACCGCGGAGACGCTCGAGGCGACCGCCGCCGAGATCCGCAAGCAGAGCGGCGTGGAAGTGCGCACGGTGGCCTGCGACATCACCACGCCCGAAGGCCGCGCGGCGGCGCTCGCCGCGTGTCCGCAGCCGGACATTCTGGTCAACAACGCGGGCGGGCCGCCGCCGGGCGATTTCCGCGACTTCTCGCACGAGGACTGGATCCGCGCGCTGGAAAGCAACATGCTCACGCCGATCGAACTGATCCGCGCGACCATCGACACGATGAGCGCGCGCGGTTTCGGGCGCATCGTCAACATCACGAGTTCGGCGGTGAAGGCGCCGATCGACGTGCTGGCGCTGTCGAACGGCGCGCGCTCGGGGCTGACGGGTTTCGTCGCGGGCCTCGCGCGCAAGGTCGCGCCGACCGGCGTGACGATCAACAACCTGCTGCCGGGCATCTTCGACACCGACCGCATCGCCGTCACTTTCGACGCGCAGGCCAAGGCGCAAAACATTTCCGTCGACGACGCCCGCAAGCAGCGCATGAAGACGATTCCCGCGGGCCGCTTCGGCACGCGCGACGAATTCGGCCGCGCGTGCGCGTTCCTGTGCAGCGCGCATGCGGGCTACATCACCGGCCAGAACTGGCTGATCGACGGCGGGGTGTATCCGGGCACGTTCTGACCGGTCGCGTTCCGGGCGCGTAAGTGTCCGGCGCGGCTTCGCGGTTTGCGCCTTGATAGGTCTTAGGGCTGGATAGCTTCACAGCTTCACGGCTTCGCAGAAAGTTTCACCGACAACTTCCCGGTTCCACGGCAGCGCCGCCGCCGGCAGTTTCATCCTCACTACAACAACGACAATCACAACGGTTTCAGGAGTCTTACGTCATGAGTACCCGCATTGCCCTGATCGCGCACGATCACAAGAAGGACGACATCGTCAAACTGGCCGGCGAGTACGTCGATACGCTGCGGCGTTGCGAGATCGTCGCGACCGGCACGACCGGCGGACGCATCGCCGACACGCACGGCCTGACGGTCGAGCGCATGCTGTCGGGCCCGCACGGCGGCGATCTACAGATCGGCGCGCAGCTCGCGGAAGGCCGCGTGGACATGGTGATCTTCCTGCGCGACCCGATGACGCCGCAGCCGCACGAACCGGACATCAACGCGCTGGTGCGCGCCTGCGACGTGCACAACATCCCGTGCGCGACCAATATTTCCACCGCGCGCATGCTGCTCGACGCGCTGACCTTGCGCGTGAGCCAGCAGGTTTGAGACGGCAGGTCTGAAGCGGAAGCGCCCAGGCGGCGCGTCCGGCTGCTCACGCAACAACACCATCAAGGAGACGTAATGGTCAAAGCAATCCGATTCGATAAAACCGGCGGCCCGGAAGTCATGAAATGGGTCGACGTCGAGGTGGGCGAGCCGGGCGCGGGCGAGATCCGCATCCGCCAGACGGCGGTCGGGCTGAACTATATCGACGTCTATTTCCGCACCGGTCTGTATCCGCTGCCGCTGCCCGGCGGGCTCGGCATGGAGGCCGCCGGCGAAGTGACGGCGGTCGGCGCGGGCGTGACGGACCTGAAGGCGGGCGACCGCGTCGCCTATGTCGCGCGGCCGCCCGGCGCCTACACGCAGGAACGCGTGCTGGCCGCCGCGCAGGTGGTGAAGGTGCCCGACGCGCTGACCGACGAGCAGGCCGCGTCGGTGATGCTGCAAGGCTTGACCGCGCAGTATCTGCTGCGCCGCACGTATCCGGTGAAGGCCGGCGACACGATCCTGATCCAGGCCGCGGCGGGCGGCGTCGGGCTGCTGGTGTGCCAGTGGGCGAAGGCGCTGGGCGCTACGGTGATCGGCACCGTCGGCTCGGATGAAAAGGCGGAGATCGCGAAAGCGCACGGTTGCGACCACGCGATCGTCTACACGCGCGAGAACTTTACGAAGCGCGTGCGCGAAATCACCAACGGCGCGGGCGTGCCGGTGGTGTACGACTCGATCGGCAAGGACACGTTTGCCGCGTCGCTCGACTGCCTCGCGCCGCTCGGTATGTTCGTGAGCTTCGGCAATGCGTCGGGGCCGTTGCCGCCGATCGATTCGTCCGAGTTCGCGGGGCGCGGCTCGCTGTTCTTCACCCGTCCGACGTTGTTCACCTATATCGCGAAGCGCGGCGATTACGAGGCGATGTCGAAGGAACTGTTCGACGTGCTGGTGTCGGGCAAGGTGAAGACGAGCATCAACCAGCGCTATGCGCTCGCGGATGTCGGTCAGGCGCACGCGGACCTGGAAGGGCGCCGCACGACGGGGTCGACGATTCTGTTGCCGTAATCGTCGTTCGCAGGGTGGGGCCGCTTACTTCGCGGCCACGTTGGGACCGCTGGCTGCATCGCCGGTGGAATCCGCGGCGGGCGCGGCGCTCGCGCCACCCGTCGCCGCCGCGTTGCGCTCCTTCAACCGGTCGATCCGTCCATTCACGACGGCCTTCAGGAACGCCTCCGGGAAACCGTCCGCCATCGTCCAGCTATTGCCGCTGCCGACGAACACGAACTCCCCGCGCACCTTCGTCACCGCCGGCGCGCCGACGATCGCCATCAGATCGTCGCGATAGTCGATCGCCACCGGGCACGACTGACGGCCGTCGGCGACCGTCTTGCAATCGGCGCTCGGCACGACGTCCAGCACGCTCTCGGCGAGCGTCGGCGGAAGATCCTCGCCTTCCTTGCGCACCAGCGCCGGGCCATGCGTCTGCTCGTCGAACTTCGCGAGCGCGGCCTTGATCGCCGACTCCATGTTGTCGCGGCCGACCGGTTTGCCGAACGTATTGTTCAACGCAGCCGCGTCATAGCGCGACTGAATGTACTCGGGCGGGAAGGCCTGCACCGCGAACTTGTCCTTGTCGTCCGGCGTACGGAGCACCATGTAGCCGATCGCCTCCTTCTCGGCACCGTCGCCGATATCGGCGAGACAGCCACGCGAATGATCCTTGCTGTCATAACCGACCTCGCGATGATTGCGCACGGCCGGCATGCCGCCTTTCGCGAGCATCTGCGCGCCGGCCATGCTCTTCAGCGCGCCTTCGAACAGGAGCGAGTGCAGCGCCGCCGTGGTGGACGACGCCGTGCAACCCGGCGTCGAATCGGGCATGAGCGCATAAATGCCGAAGCCGCCCAATATCGCCGCGACCACGCCGAAATTGATCAGCAGACTTCTTTTCGCTTTCTTTTTGCGCAAGTCGGCCAGCGCATGCAAACGCGCGTCGATACGCGGATCGATCTCGCGAATAAACAGCAATATCGCCAGCCGTTTTTCGATATCGACGCTATTGTCTTCCGACCATTGCAAGGTCTGAAGCGTGGCTTTTTCCTCGATATCCCGATCCGTATACTTTTCGGCGATCAGCCAGTCCAGCATGCGCCTCACCGTTGCCGGTTCGAATTGAATCTCCGGATGCGCGATCAGCCGCTGACGTACCGTTTCGGCAGGTTCCGCCTCGATATATTCCTTGAATTCCAGAATGGCCAGCATGGTCAGGCGATCGTCTTCGGGCGTTTCGGTCCCGTTAAGGCCTTGCTGGTTATCCTGGTTATTCTGGGTATCAGTATCGGTTGTCATATCGGGCGTCGTTATTGAATGGAATATCGGCGCGTCATTATGCGCGAACGATTCGCCGTCTGACCAGAGTTAATTCTTCCCAATGCGTATTCCCACCACCTGATCGGCATTCGCCGATTTAAATCGCCCGGCCGAATGGATCGCGTGACCGGAATGCCGATTCAGGTTCTTTCGTTTACGCAATTTTTACATCGCGCCTCGACTCTTTGACCAGCCCTTTACGCGGTTCGGCATAACGTTCCATCCATCCAAAGTCCGTGAATGGAGAACAAAAATGGATGTGCTGTATGTCGGGGGGCTGGTGCTGTTTTCCGCGCTGACCTTTGCATTGATTGCCGGCTGCGAGAAGTTGATGCAGTTCCGTCGTGGGCAGGGAGCGCGGTCATGAGCTGGATTCTCTGGTTGTCCGGCGCCGCCACCGCGCTGCTGTTTATCTACCTGGTCTATGCGCTGTTGCGCGCGGAGGACATTGAATGAACGCGAACAATGTCCTGCAAGCCGGACTCTTCATCGTCGTGCTGCTGGTCGCCGCGGTGCCGATGTCCCGCTACCTGAGCGCCGTGATGGACGGCAGCTCGCGCGTCGTGCGCGTGGGCGGTCCGCTCGAACGTCTGCTGTACCGAATCGCCGGTGTCGATCCGTCGGCGGAAATGGGCTGGAAGCACTACGCGATCGCGACGATCGCATTCAACGTGCTCGGCGTGCTGTTCCTGTACGCGCTGCTGCGCGTGCAGCAATGGCTGCCGGGCAATCCGCAGCAGTTCGGCCCGATGACGGTGGACGGCGCGTTCAACACCGCCGTCAGCTTCGTCACCAATACGAACTGGCAGGACTACACGCCCGAGCAGACCGTCGGCTATCTGACGCAGATGCTCGGCCTGACCGTGCAGAACTTCCTGTCCGCGGCCACCGGCATCGTGGTGGTGATCGCGCTGATTCGCGGCTTCGCGCGTCACACCGCGCAAACCATCGGCAACTTCTGGGTCGACATCACGCGCGTGACGCTGTACGTGCTGTTGCCGATGGCGGCGATCGTCGCCGCGTTGCTGATGAGCCAGGGCGTGGTGCAGAACTTCAAGGCCTATCAGGACGTGCCGACCCTGCAGACCACCACCTACGCCGCGCCGAAGCTCGACGCGCAAGGCAATCCGGTGAAGGACGCGAAGGGCAATCCGGTCACGGTCGATACGCCGGTGAAAACGCAGACCCTCGCGATGGGTCCGGTCGCGTCGCAGGAAGCGATCAAGATGCTCGGCACCAATGGCGGCGGCTTCTTCAACGGCAACTCGGCGCATCCGTATGAAAACCCCACGCCGTTCTCGAACTTCCTGCAGATCTTCTCGATCCTGATCATCCCGGCGGCGCTCGCGCTGGTGTTCGGCCGCATGATCGCCGACCGCAAGCAGGGCGTGGCGGTGCTCGCGGCCATGACGATCGCGTTCGCGGCCTGCGTGTTCGGCGAGATAACCGCGGAGCAAGGCGGCAATCCGGCGATCGCCGCGCTGCACGTCGATCAATCGGCCAACGCGCTGCAATCGGGCGGCAACGCCGAGGGCAAGGAAACGCGCTTCGGCATCGCGCAGTCGGGCATCTTCACGGTCGCGACCACGGCAGCCTCGTGCGGCGCGGTCGCCAATACGCACGATTCGCTGACGCCGATCGGCGGCCTCTATCCGATGCTGCTGATGCAACTGGGCGAGGTGATCTTCGGCGGCGTCGGCTCCGGCATGTACGGGATGCTCGTGTTCGCACTGCTGGCCGTGTTCGTCGCGGGCCTGATGATCGGCCGCACGCCGGAATACGTCGGCAAGAAGATCGAAGCGTACGAAATGAAGATGGTATCGATCGTGGTGCTGCTCACGCCGCTGCTGGTGCTGGTGGGCACGTCGATCGCGGTGTTGACCGACGCGGGCAAGGCCGGCATCGCCAACCCCGGCGCGCACGGCTTCTCCGAAATCCTCTACGCGTTCAGCTCGGCCGCCAACAACAACGGCAGCGCGTTCGCCGGCTTGACCGTGAGCACGCCGTTCTACAACTGGCTCACCGCGATCGCGATGTGGTTCGGCCGCTTCGGCACGATCATCCCGGTGCTCGCGATCGCCGGTTCGCTGGCGGCGAAAAAGCGCATCGGCGTCACGGGCGGCACGCTGCCCACGCATGGCCCGCTGTTCGTCGTGCTGCTGCTCGGCACGGTGCTGCTGGTCGGCGCGCTGACCTATGTGCCGGCGCTCGCGCTCGGTCCGGGTGTCGAACATCTGATGATGATGGGCGCGCATTGAGCCGCCCGTCGAAATCACATGAATGAACCGCGACTGAACAGGCGCAAACGGGAAATTCGAGGATTCAATGACTGAACATAATGCAACCAGGTCCATGTTCGATCCGGCGCTGCTGCGCCCGGCGATCGTGGACTCCTTCAAGAAGCTCACGCCGCGCACGCAATTCCGCAACCCGGTGATGTTCTGCGTGTACGTCGGCAGCATTCTGACCACCATTCTGTGGATCGCCGCGCTCGGCGGCCAGGCCGAGGCGCCCGCAGGCTTCATTCTCGCGGTCGCGTTGTGGCTGTGGTTCACGGTGCTGTTCGCGAACTTCGCGGAAGCGCTCGCCGAAGGCCGTTCCAAGGCTCAGGCGGCGTCGCTGCGCAGCGCGAAGAAAGACGTGATGGCCAAGAAGCTCAACGAGCCGCATCCGAAATCGCCGATCCGCATCATGACCGCCTCGGACCTGCGCAAGGGCGACGTCGTGCTGGTCGAAACTGGTGACGTGATCCCGGCCGACGGCGAAGTGATCGATGGCGTCGCCTCCGTCGACGAATCGGCGATCACCGGCGAATCCGCGCCGGTGATCCGCGAGTCGGGCGGCGACTTTTCGTCGGTGACGGGCGGCACGCGTGTGCTGTCCGACTGGATCGTCGTGCGCGTCACGGCCAATCCGGGCGAGGCGTTCCTTGACCGCATGATCGCGATGGTCGAAGGCGCGAAGCGTCAGAAGACGCCGAACGAAATCGCGCTGACGATCCTGCTGGTCGCGCTGACGATCGTCATGCTGCTCGCCACCGCGACGCTGCTGCCGTTCTCGATGTTCTCCGTCGAAGCGGCCAAGGCCGGACACGTGGTGACGATCACCGCGCTGGTCGCGTTGCTGGTGTGTCTGATTCCGACCACCATCGGCGGCCTGCTGTCGGCGATCGGCGTGGCCGGCATGAGCCGCATGATGCAGGCCAACGTGATCGCCACCTCCGGCCGCGCGGTGGAAGCCGCCGGCGACGTCGACGTGCTGCTGCTCGACAAGACCGGCACGATCACGCTCGGCAACCGTCAGGCGTCGCAGTTCGTGCCCGCGCCGGGTTTGACCGAGGAAGCGCTCGCCGACGCCGCGCAACTGTCGTCGCTCGCCGATGAAACGCCGGAAGGCCGCAGCATCGTCGTGCTGGCCAAGCAGCGCTTCAACATCCGCCAGCGCGACATGGCGTCGCTGCAGGCGACCTTCCTCGCGTTCACCGCGCAAACGCGGATGAGCGGCGTGGACTTGCACGGCCGCGAAATCCGCAAGGGCGCGGCCGACGCGGTCAAGCATTACGTCGAAGCCAACGGCGGCCGCTTCCCGAACGAAGTCAGCAACGCGGTGGCCGAAGTCGCGCGGCGCGGCAGCACGCCGCTGGTGGTCGCCGAGAAGGGCGAGCAGGGCGCGCGCGTGCTCGGCGTGATCGAGCTGAAGGACGTGGTGAAGGGCGGCATCAAGGAACGCTTCGCCGAACTGCGCAAGATGGGCATCAAGACGGTGATGGTGACGGGCGACAACCGCCTGACCGCCGCCGCGATCGCCGCCGAGGCGGGCGTCGACGATTTTCTCGCCGAAGCCACGCCGGAAGCGAAACTCGCGACGATCCGCGCGCACCAGGCCGAAGGCCGCCTTGTCGCGATGACCGGCGACGGCACCAACGACGCCCCGGCGCTCGCGCAGGCCGACGTCGCGGTGGCGATGAACACGGGCACGCAGGCGGCCAAGGAAGCGGGCAACATGGTCGACCTCGATTCGAATCCGACCAAGCTGATCGAGATCGTCGAAATCGGCAAGCAGATGCTGATGACGCGCGGCTCGCTCACCACCTTCTCGATCGCCAACGACGTCGCCAAATACTTCGCGATCATTCCGGCCGCGTTCGCCACGACCTACCCGGCGCTGAACGCGCTGAACGTGATGCATCTGGCCACGCCGGCCTCGGCCATCATGTCGGCGGTGATTTTCAACGCGCTGATCATCGTGCTGCTGATTCCGCTGGCGCTCAAGGGCGTGCGCTATCGCGCGCTCGGCGCGGCGGTGCTGCTGCGTCGCAATCTGCTGGTCTACGGGCTGGGCGGGATCATCGTGCCGTTTATCGGCATCAAGCTGATCGATATGGTGCTGGCCGCGTTCGGCTGGGTTTGAATACCGCCGGGCGTTCGCGGCAAGACCTGACAAGGAATACCCATCATGAAAAATCTGTTCCGTCCATTGCTGGTGATCTTCGCGGTGCTGACCGCGCTCACCGGACTCGCTTACCCCGCGGTGATGACCGCCGTCGGCCAGGCCGCGTTCCGCGATCAGGCCAACGGCAGTCTCGTCGAACAGAACGGCAAGGTGGTCGGCTCGAAGCTGATCGGCCAGCAGTTCGATGCGCCGCAATACTTCTGGGGCCGTCTGTCGGCCACCAGCCCGATGCCGTACAACGCGACCAATTCGGGCGGCTCGAACCTCGGGCCGACCAATCCGGCGCTGCTCGATGAAATCAAGGGCCGCCTCGACGCGTTGAAGGCAGCCGGCACGGACATGTCGAAGCCGGTGCCGGTGGATCTGGTGACTTCGTCGGGCAGCGGTCTCGATCCCGAGATCAGCCCGGCGGCGGCGGCGTATCAGATCGCACGTGTCGCCGCGGCGCGCAAGCTGGGCGTCAACGACGTGCAGGCGCTGGTCGACCGTTACACGACTGGACGCCAGTTCGGCGTGCTCGGCGAGCCGCGCGTGAACGTGCTGCAATTGAATCTCGCGCTCGACGAGATGAAGCGCGGGTAAGTGGGCTCGGGCGCGGGGCGTGCGCCCACGCGCGCGCCCCGCGCCGCGATTTGCGGGCCGGCGGCCGGCGTGCCACCATGCACGCACCGCCGCTCGCCATACGAAGAAAACATTGCGCATGAACCGCCCCGATCCCGATGAACTGCTCGACAAACTGCAACGCGACGAAGAGAAGCGTCAGCGTGGCCGGCTGAAGATTTTCTTCGGCGCGTCGGCTGGTGTGGGCAAGACTTACGCGATGCTGCAGGCCGCGCGGCGCCGCTTCGACGAAGGCGCGGATGTGCTGGTCGGTATCGCCGAAACGCATGGGCGCCGCGAGACGGCGGCGCTGCTCGACGGGCTCGACGTGCTGCCGCTCGCGCATATCGAGTATCGCGGCCGCAAGCTCGGCGAGTTCGATCTCGACGCCGCGCTCGCGCGCAAGCCGCAACTGATCCTGGTCGACGAGCTCGCGCATTCCAACGTTCCGGGCGCGCGGCATCTGAAGCGCTGGCAGGACGTGTACGAACTGCTCGACGCGGGCATCGACGTCTACACGACCGTCAACGTGCAGCACCTCGAAAGCCTGAACGACGTGGTCGGCCAGATCACCGGCATCCGCGTGTGGGAGACGGTGCCGGACCGCGTCTTCGATCGCGCCGACGAAGTCACGCTGGTGGATCTTCCCGCCGAGGAACTGCTCGACCGGATGCGCGACGGCAAGGTGTACATGCCGCAGCAGGCCGAGCGCGCGGTGCGCAATTTCTTTCGCAAGGGCAACCTGATCGCGCTGCGCGAGCTGGCGCTGCGCCGCACCGCCGACCGCGTCGACGCGCAGATGCGCGAGTACCGCGCCGACCGTTCGATCCAGCGGATCTGGCAGGCGCGCGAGCGCCTGCTGGTGTGCGTCGGTCCGGGTCCGGAAGCACCGTTGCTGGTGCGCGCGGCGGCGCGTCTCGCCGCGAGTCTGAAGGCCGACTGGCTCGCCGTGTATGTCGAAACGCCGTCGCTGCAACGCCTGCCCGATGCACGCCGCGAACGCACGCTCAATGCGTTGAAGCTGGCCGCCGAACTCGGCGCGGAAACCGCGACGCTCGCGGGCGCCGATGCGGTTGCCGCGCTGGTCGGCTACGCGCAGGCGCGCAACGTGTCGAAGCTGGTGGCGGGGGCGTCGACGCGCAGCGGCTGGCAACGGCGTCTACGGCCGCCGTTCGGCGAACGGCTCGCCGAACGCGGCGGCGAACTCGATCTCACCTTGATCCGCGCGTCGGCCGAACAGGGCAGCGAGCATCGTCATCTGCTGACCACCACCGCGAACGCGTGGCGCGAAGCGTTGACGGCGGCGCGCGAGCGTCGTTCGCCGCCGCGCGCGTACGCCATCGCGCTGGCGATCTGCACAGGCATCACGCTACTGTCGAGCCAGTTGATCGACCACATCGATCTGACCAACCTCGTGATGCTGTACCTGCTCGGCGTGATCTTCGCCGCCGTGAAACTGGGACGCGGCCCCGGCGTGATGCTGTCGTTCCTCAGCGTCGCCGCGTTCGATTTCTTCTTCGTGCCGCCGCGCCTGTCGCTGTCGGTGTCGGACACGCAGTATCTGCTGACCTTCCTCGGCATGCTGCTGACTTCGCTCGTGATCAGCCACCTGACGTCGAGCCTGCGCCGCGAGGTGCTGGTCGCGCGGCGCCGCGAGCAACGCACCGGCGCGATGTACGCGATGGCGCGCGAACTCGCGGCGGCGCTCACCACCGAACAGATCGTCGAGATCGGCAGCCGGCATGTCAGCGAAGTATTCGGCGCGCGCGTCGCGATCCTGTTGCCGGACAGCGCCGATCAGGTGAAGCAGAAGATCGAGGACCCGGACGCGTCGGTCACGCTCGACGGCGAACTGCTGGACAGCGACGTCGGCCAATGGGTCTACGACCAGCAGAAGCCCGCCGGTCACGGCACCGACACGCTGCCGGCGGCCGCGGCGCTGTATCTGCCGCTGAAAGCGCCGATGCGCACGCGCGGCGTGCTCGCGGTCGCGCTGCGCGATCACGGCGAGCTCGACGTGCCCGAACAGCAGCGCATGCTCGACGCGTTCGCCGCGCAGATCGCGCTGGCGCTGGAACGCGTGCACTACGTGGACATCGCGCGCGATGCGCTCGTCAACATGGAGTCCGAGCGGCTGCGCAATTCGCTGCTGTCCGCGATTTCGCACGATCTGCGCACGCCGCTGACGACCATCGTCGGGTTCTCGTCGATGCTGGCGCAGTCGCGTGAGCTCGCGCAGTCGCGTGATGCGCACGACGCGTCGCCGGGCGCCGCGAACCCGGTTGTGAGTCCGGCTGCGAGCCCAGCTGTGAACCCGGCGGCGAAAAATCCCGCGCAGCCTGGCGACGATCTCGTCGATGCGATCCACGAGGAAGCGCTGCGCATGACCGGCATCGTCACAAACCTGCTCGACATGGCGCGGCTGCAGGCGGGCAGTCTGCAACTGAACCGGCAGTGGACGCTGCTCGAGGAAACGGTCGGCGCCGCGTTGCGCGCCTGCAAGCGCGTGCTGGCGAAACATCCGGTGCAGGTTCGGCTACCCGCCGATCTGCCGCTGCTGCATCTCGACGCGGTGCTGATGGAGCGGCTCTTTTCGAACCTGTTCGAAAACGCGGCGAAATACACCGCGCCCGACACGCCGCTGACCATCGGCGCGCAGCGTCTCGACGCGGACGGTCATGCGTTCGTGCGCGTGACCGTCGACGATAACGGCCCCGGCTTGCCCGCCGGCATGGAAGCGCGCGTGTTCGAGAAATTCACGCGCGGCGAGAAGGAGTCGGCCAAGCCGGGCATCGGACTCGGCCTTGCGATCTGCCGTGCGATCGTCGAGGCGCACGGCGGTACAATCGGCGCGCTCAACCGGGTCGCCGCGGACGGCCGGCTCGAAGGCGCGCGCTTCTGGTTCACGCTGCCCGTGCAAACGCCGCCGGATGCGCCCGACGTGCTGGAAGACGAAGGCGCGGACGACGACGAAGCCGCGGCCGGCCACGATGCTTCGACGCCGTTGCCCGCTTCATCCCCTTTGCCTCTTAACTCCCCGCAGCCCAAGCCTAGCCATGAGTGACCCCAGCATCACCGTCGTGCTGATCGAAGACGAAAAACAGATCCGCCGTTTCGTGCGCACCGCGCTGGAAGGCGAGGGGATCGTCGTGCACGACGCCGAGACCGGCAAGCAGGGGCTCGTGGAAGCGGCCACGCGCAAGCCCGACCTCGTGATCGTCGATCTGGGCCTGCCCGACACCGACGGCCTCGACGTGATCCGCGAATTGCGCGGCTGGAGCGAACTGCCGGTGATCGTGCTGTCGGCGCGCACCCAGGAAAGCGAGAAAGTCGCCGCGCTCGACGCCGGCGCGGACGACTACCTGACCAAACCGTTCGGCGTGTCCGAACTGCTCGCGCGGATTCGCGCGCATATGCGGCGGCGCAATCAGGGCGGCGCGAACGAATCGCCGCAGGTGCGTTTCGGCGCGGTGACCGTCGATCTGGCCTTGCGCCAGGTCACGCGCGAAGGCGCGGCGATTCATCTGACGCCGATCGAATACCGGTTGCTGGCGACGCTGGTGCGGCACGCCGGGCGCGTGTTGACGCACCGGCAACTGCTGCGCGACGTGTGGGGGCCGTCGCATGTGGAGAGTCATCACTATCTGCGTATCTACATGGCGCATCTGCGCGGCAAGCTGGAGCGCGACCCGGCGCAGCCGGAGCATATCGTGACGGAGACCGGCGTCGGCTACCGGTTGGTGGGCGCGGTTTGAAGGCTTGCGGTGCCGGCGCGGGCGGCAAATCGCCAATTTTGATATAATTTACAGTTCGTAAGGACGACCTTACGCATCCGCTACGAACGGGGACGGCCCCATCTGACCATGGAGTTGTCTCATGTCCTGGTTTCTCCTGCTGATTGCCGGCTTGCTCGAAGTTGCCTGGGCCGCCGGTCTCAAGACCTCCGAAGGTTTCACCCGCCTGTGGCCGTCCGTGTTCACGATCGTGACCGCGCTCGGCAGCTTCGCGCTGCTCGCCATGGCCATGCGCCAACTG